>CALUSC010000010.1 GCA_944323345.1 uncultured Bacteroidales bacterium
TTCAATTTCCCGTTCGGATTCAAGGAACTGGAGGGTATTCATTCCAGGACAGACTTCGACCTCGGAAACCATCAGAAGTTCTCAGGAAAGAAGATCCAGTATTTCGATCCGGAGAGCGGAGAAAGCTATACTCCATACGTGATAGAAACATCCATAGGAGTGGACAGAATGGTACTGGCCGTACTGTCTCACTCTCTGAAGGAAGAAACTCTGGAAAACGGCGAAAAAAGGGTGGTCATGAGCATTCCTGCTCCGCTGGCTCCGGTGAAGGTGGCGGTATTGCCTCTTCTGAAGAAAGACGGGCTGCCTGAACTCGCCCAGACGATTATGGACGAGTTGAAGTTTGATTTCAACTGCCAGTATGACGAGAAGGACAGTATCGGAAAGAGATACCGCCGTCAGGATGCCATAGGTACTCCTTTCTGCGTGACAGTAGACCACGATTCGCTGAACGACCACTGTGTGACCATACGTCATCGCGACACCATGGCTCAGGAGAGGGTGAAAATCGAAGACCTGCACAAGATCATAAACGATCAGGTCAGCATGACTTCTCTTCTGAAGAAACTGAAGTAATCATAACCAGCTCTGGGCGGTAATGGGGAGTTCCACGCCTTCAGGAGTGACAAGGGAAGCTCCCACTTCCGGTTTGGCGAGATGGCCGATGATGTCGAATGTCTGGAAATCATGCCTGAAACGGTCGTGTTTGCCGATAGGGATGGTAAACAGCAGACGACAGTCATCGCCTCCGTTGAACGCGGCTGATATAGGGTCTATGTTGAACTGCTTGCCCAGTTCGAAAGTACCGCTGGCGAACGGGATACGTTCTACATAGATTTTGGCGCCGAGCCCGCTGTCCTGTACGAGCCGCTTGACAGCATCGGACAGGCCCCGGTTTACGAAATACCCGTATGACGGTATGATTTCGGCATCTTCCAGCTGGGACACGTATGACGGATTGATTTCAGGTTTCAGGTATTCCCCTACGATTAGTTTATGGTCCGAGAGGTCAGGCTGCGACCTGTCCGTCTTCCTTTTCAGGAACTTCTGCTTTTCCCTCTCCAGAATCTGCATTCCCATGAATGCGGCGCCAAGATTTCCGGAAACGCAGATCAGGTCCATGCTTTTGGCAGGCATCCTGCGCGCTTCGGTCAGACGCAGTCGTTCCCCTGTGGCGGAAATGGCGATATTAAGGCCATTGACCGACGGAAGGAGGTCGAGTGACAGTTCAGTATATCCGTGTTTTTTTGAGGCTGCTACGATGCCTTCCCACAGTTCCCGTATTTTTGCGAAATCTATTTTAGAGGATATTCCGAGCCTGACGGCCAATGTGCGCGGTTTCGACATGGCTGCGTAGAGTTCGCCTGTAGCCTCGATGACAGCCTTGTATCCCAGGTGTTTCAGCGGAAAATAGGTCAGATCGAAATCTATCCCTTCAGTCATCATTACCGAAGAATTCGTCACGCTGCCGGTGTCTTTCGCCACATGCAGCGTGCAATGGGTGTTCTGACTGTATCCTGTCCCTTCAAAAAGCTGTCTGACGGCTTCTATCTTGCCAATCTGTGAAAAAGTCTCTTCTGCCATAATATTCCGGTTTAATTTTCTGGCTGCGTCGGAATTTCCCGGCGTTCCATTAATGCAAACATACTGAAATTCTGCGGAAAAATCTGTAATAAACTTACATGGATATCAAATGAATGTTCCCGTTATCTCGGAAAAATTAGTTAAATTCGGGCGTTAAAAACTCTGTTATGCGACTCAAATTCTTTCTGATCACAGTCCTCATCTTGCCGGTGATGTTCTGCGATGCAAAACCGGCCCAGCTGCCCAAAATTACAGTGATGTCATACAATATCCGTATGGGAAGCGCCGATGACGGGACCAACTCGTGGCAGTTCCGTTATCCCGCCACTGCCATGATGATAGAAGACAGGATGCCTGACGTGCTTGGTATTCAGGAAGCTATGTCATATCAGATCAGGTTTGTAGAGGAAAATCTGAGGAATTACAAGTTCATCGGAGTCGGACGTGAGGACGGGAAGAGCAAAGGTGAGCATATCGGTATTTTCTACAACAAGAAAACCGTTTCTCTCGTAAAATGGGGTACTTTCTGGTTTTCCGAGACTCCGGACAAGCCGTCCAAAGGATGGGATGCCGCATGTCCGCGCTCGTCGACATGGGCTGTCTTGAAGAGCAAGGTTTCAGGAAAGAAATTCCTGTTCATAAGTACGCATCTGGACCATGCGGGGGCGGTGGCCAGGCAGAAAAGCGCGGCTCTGATGATGTCCAGGATACAGGAGCTGAATCCTGACGGTCTGCCAGTCGTGCTCGTCGGCGACTTCAATGCAGAGTATACTCATCCGGCACTGTCTCCAGTCACTGATTCCATGAAGAATGCCAGAAAGATAGCTGCCGAGACAGATTCAGCCGGCACATATCATGGATGGGGAAAGGACTCGCAGGTCATCGACCATATTTTCTATACGGGGTTCCGCTCATGTCTGGAATTCGAGACGGTCGTAAAACCGTACGCTGACCGCAAATTCATTTCCGACCATTATCCCGTAGAAGCTGTCCTTGTCTTCTGAGCAGCCGTCAGATCATTTCCAGATGGCCGAACACTCGACATTCAGGTCGCGGAGGTCATTGATGAACGGATTGCTGACAGCCACACGGTATTTTCTGGATGTAAATTCTATGTTATACCTGGTCTGCGGGTCATAAAGATACATGGACAGGGGGATGGTTCCCTTGTTTTTCTTTACGACATCTATCAGTTTTTCCCGGAAACCTGTATTGAGCATCGTCGTGTCGATTTTTATGGCAAAGCCCTTCAACAGGGTCGAAGCTGTATTTCCAAGAAGGGAAATCTTTTTGATTTTAAATGCGTATGGAGGGTCTCCCTTGATTTTCCGTTCTTCAGGCTTCACAAAATACCTTTCTTCTATCACTCCTTCTATGTAGACAGGGGTGAACAGTTGCAGATAAGGCATGAAAGTTTCATGGTTTTTCGAGAACAGGGCGAACTCATAGCTGCCGCTGAAATCCTCGATCGTGGTTTTCGACCACGGTGACCCGCTCTTTGTCGTCAGAAGCTGTACATTGGTGATATAACCGGCAACATTGACCTTTGTTTTCTTTTTTTCATGGTCGCATTTTGCTATCAGGTCAGGAAGTCCGGCTAAATCGCAGTTCGTGAAACTTTCTATCTCGTATGCATATTTATCCAGAGGATGGGCTGAAAGGTACATTCCTACCAGTTCTTTTTCCTTTTTCAGCATTTCCATCACTCCGTCATCATCCGCACCGTTGTCCGCAGGCATATCCGGACGTTTAGGTTTCGTTTCTTCCATCTCTCCGAACAGGGATACCGCTGCATTTGCCTTGTCTTTTCCGTACAGGTCGGCATATTTTACCAGAGCATCCAGGAATATATCCCCGGATTCCACAGGAAGAGAATACTGGCGTCTCGAATAGCCGAAACTGTCGAATGCACCTGAATACAGGAGAGATTCGTATGCTTTCTTGTTCACGATTCCTGCAAGTCTTTCGGCGAAATCCCAGATGTCGCTGAACGGTCCGTATTCGTTCCTGTTGTCCAGGACAGCCTTGACGATATTGTCTCCGAACCCTTTTATTCCTCCGAGCCCGAAACGGATATCCCCGTTCTTGTTTACGGTGAATCTGGCTTCACTTTCGTTTATGTCAGGGTTGAGGACCTTGATACGTGACTTCTTGCAGTCATCCATGATTTTCTTGATCTCATCCATGTTGGAGAGATTCTTACTGAGGTTCGCAGCCTGGAATTCAGCCGGATAATGGGCTTTGAGATATCCTGTCTGGTAGCTTACCCATGCATAGCATGTAGCGTGCGACTTGTTGAAAGCGTATTGGGCGAATTTTCTCCAGTCTTTCCAAATCTTGTTCAGAACCTTTTCAGGATGTCCGTTGGCCTTTCCCCCTTCGATGAACTTGTCATGCAGGGATTCCAGCACGTCGAGCTGCTTTTTTCCCATGGCCTTGCGCAGCTTGTCAGCCTGCCCCTTGGTGAATCCGGCGAGTTTCTGCGACAGAAGCATGACCTGCTCCTGGTATACAGTGACCCCGTAAGTGTCCTGCAGGTATTCTTCCATCTCAGGAAGGTCGTACTCTATCTTTTCCGTGCCCTGCTTCCTGGCGACGAATGAAGGAATGTAGTCGAGAGGCCCCGGACGGTAGAGGGCATTCATGGCGATAAGGTCTTCGAATCTGGTAGGCTGAAGTTTCTGAAGCCATTCTTTCATGCCGTCAGACTCGAACTGGAACACGCTCTTGGTATCGCCGCGCCCGTACAGCTTGTAAGTGTCTTCATCGTTGATAGGGATTTTTTCTATGTCTATGTCTATCCCATGAGTCTTTTTCACGTTTTCCAGACACTCCTTTATGATAGACAGCGTTTTCAGTCCCAGGAAGTCCATTTTCAGCATCCCTACTTCTTCTATGAAGCTGCCTTCATACTGGGAGACCCACACATCCAGTCCTGTAGCCTTGTCAGCAGCCACTGTGATGGGAATATAGTCGGTCAGATCCCCGCGTCCGATGATCATGGCGCAGGCATGGACACCTGTCTGGCGGATACTTCCTTCGAGCTTCAGGGCATATCCGAGAACTGCCCTGGTCAGTTCCGGTCCGTTCTCATACTCGTTCTTCAGCTCATCGACATATTTCAGACAGTTCTGGAGGGTCACCTTGTAATCCTTGTCGACAGGGCCCTTCTTGAACTTCTTCATCACTTTCATCATCTGTCCCTCATGCTCGGGATCAGGTATCTCCACTTCCTTTTCCACCAGCGTAAACCCTTTTCCAAGCTCCTCGTCGGCTTCCATCGGCACTTCCTGTATCTCGCTCACCCTTATAGGCTTGTCCGGAATCATCTTGGTAAGCCTGTTGGACTCGTCGATACTCATCTTGCTGATACGGGCGACATCCTTGATAGCCATTTTCGCCGCCATCGTTCCGAATGTGACCACATGGGATACATGATCCTTGCCGTAGGTATCCTCGACATATTTGAATACCCTGTAACGTCCGTCGTCATCGAAATCGATATCGATATCAGGCATGGATATACGGTCCGGATTCAGGAAACGCTCGAACAGCAGCTGGTATTTTATCGGGTCGATATTGGTAATGCCGAGGCAATAAGCTACCGCAGAACCTGCCGCAGACCCTCTTCCCGGACCCACGGAAATCCCCTGCCGGCGTGCCGCCGCAATGAAGTCCTGCACTATAAGGAAATAGTCAGGGAATCCCATCCTGCAGATGGTCTTCAACTCGAAATCTATCCTTTCGGCATGTTCTTCATCCAGTTCTCCGTAACGTTTTTCTGCGCCTTTATAGCACAATTCGCACAGGTAAGCGACGGAATACGTGAATTCCGGTCCTCGGTCGCTTCCGTCCTTGTTCGTGCGTCCTACGTCGATTACATCCTTGTATTTTTCCAGGTATTTTTCTTTCTCCGCCAGGAAGCTTTCTTCTATCTTGAAGACAGGGAGCACATGTCCCCTGTCGATAGTATAGCGCTCCACTTTATCGAATATTTCCATGGTATTGGAAAGGACTTCCGGATGGTCCGGAAAGAGAGCCGCCATTTCTTCTTCGCTCTTGAGATATTCCTGCTGTGTATAACGGAGTCTTTTAGGGTCGTCTACGTTGGCGTTTGTCGTCAGACATATCAGTCTGTCATGGACCGGACCGTCTTCCTTCTCCACGAAATGCACGTCGTTTGTCGCCACTACCTTTACACCGGTCTTTTCGGCGAGTTCGAATATTCCCTCATTCGAAACTGTCTGCCGTTCATAAACTTCCAGAGACAGTCCGGGAACTTCGGTCTTGTGAAGCTGCACTTCGAGATAATAATCCTCCCCGAATACTTTCTTATGCCATTCAATGGCTTTTTCAGCGCCGGCCATGTCGCCGGCAATGATGTTTTTCGGAATCTCTCCGGCAATGCACGCCGAGCAGCAAATAAGGTCCCCGGCATATTTTTCCACGATTTCGTGCGATACGCGCGGCTTTCCGTAGTACATTCCCTCGATGTGTCCGGTAGAGACTATCTTCATCAGGTTTTTGTACCCGTTGTAGTTCTTCGCCAGCAATATAAGGTGATAATATTCCCTGTGCTCCTTGTCCTTTATGGTATGGTCGTATCTGGATACGTATATTTCGCATCCTATGATGGGTTTGACCTCAGGATACTTTGCCGCATACTTGAAGAACTCCTTCACGCCGAACATGTTGCCGTGATCTGTAATGGCCAGGCCGGGCATCCCGAGTTCTTTGGCACGCCGGAACAGCTTTTCTATGGAAGAAAGACCGTCTAGAATCGAATATTGGGTATGTACGTGAAGGTGGACAAATGACATGTTTCTGCTTTTTTGAGGGAGAGCAAAGGTACAAAAAAATTACGGGGGATATCAAATCCCCCGTAACAATTATTTCCGTTGGAATCCCGGGAATATCCCGGGACGGACAATGCTATTTTCTCTTTTCTTCGAGCTTCTTCGCATTCCTTTTTTCTACGGCCATGGTGACATCGTACATGATAGGAGTAGCGATGAAGATGGAAGCGTATGTACCGACGGCAATACCCACGCAGAGGGCTACTGCCATACCTCTGATCACTTCACCTCCGAAGATGGCGATGGCGATCATCACTATCAGAGTCGTGAGGCTGGTGTTCATGGTACGTGACAGGGTACTGTTAAGAGCCTGGTTCGCATTTATATCGAGAGGCATCTTAGGATGCAGTGTCTTGTACTCACGGATTCGGTCGAAAATCACCACTGTATCGTTGATGGCATAACCGATGATGGTAAGTACCGCAGCGATGAATGTCTGGTCGACATCCAGGCTGAACGGCAGTATTCCGGAGAACAGCGAGAAGAATCCGACCACGATGATGGCAGTGTGTGCCAGACCGAGCGTACCTCCGAGACCCCAGGTCCATTTCTTGAACCTTATGGCGATATAAATGAAGATGACGAGCAGTGCGATGACGACGGCTATTATGGCATCCCTCTTCATATCGTCTGCGATGGAAGCGTCCACCTTGTCCGAACTGATGATACCGTTAGGGTTTACTGCAGTGGATGTAAACAGATCGAGGTTCATTTCTCCGGCATAGAAACCTTTTACTGCGTTGAAGAGTTTCTCTTCTACGGCAGCGTCTGCTTCCGTGGACTTGTCTTCGATAAGATACTGGGTAGTGATCTTCATCTGGCTTTCACCTCCGAACTGCTTGGCCTCGACACCGCCGTTGAATTCCTTGACCAGGGATGCCCTGACATCTTCTACGGATACCGGCTGGTCGAACCTTACCACGAATGTACGTCCTCCGGCGAAATCTACACCGTATGTGAAGCCTTTGGTACACATGGAAACGATGCAGACGATGATGACAACAGAAGAAATCACGTATGTGAATTTCCTCTTACTGAGGAAGTTGATGGTAGTGTTCTGCAGGAAGTTCCTGGTAAGCTTGTTGTCGAATGTGATATTCTTGCCTTTCGCCAGCCTGTCATCGATGATGATACGTGAGATAAAAATCGATGTGAATACAGACGTTATGATACCGATGATCAATGTGGTGGCGAAGCCCTGTACCGGACCTGAACCGAATATGAACAGGACGATACCTGTCAGAATCGTAGTGATCTGTCCGTCGATGATGGCCGAATATGCGTTCGAGTAACCGTCTGTTACGGCTTTTCCGAGTCCTTTGCCTGAACGGAGTTCCTCCTTGATTCGTTCATATATGATGACGTTCGCGTCCACTGCCATACCCAAAGTCAGGACGAGACCTGCGATACCAGGCAATGTCAGTACTGCGGAGAACGAAACGAGCGTACCGAAAAGCAGGAGCACGTTGCACAGAAGAGCGGCATCCGCGATGAGGCCCGCGCCATGATAGAAGAATACCATGTAGCAGAGCACCAGCAGGAAGGCTATGATGAACGAGATGAAACCGGCGTTGATGGATTCGGCACCGAGTGACGGACCTACGACCTGTTCCTGGACGATCTTTGCAGGGGCAGGAAGAGTACCGGATTTCAGTACGTTCACGAGGTCTTCAGCCTCTTCGAGAGTGAAGTTTCCGCTGATCTGGGAGTTACCTCCGGTAATTTCGGTATTTACGACAGGATGTGAATAAACCATGTTGTCGAGGACGATGGCTATCTGCCTGTTGATATTGTCCTTTGTCAGGCGGGCCCATACTTTTGCGGCCTCGGCGCTCATGGACATGGAGACTTCAGGGCTTGCGCCATTGTACTGTACGCGTGCGTCAGTTATGAATTTCTGGCCTCTTTCCCCGTCGAGGGCAGCCTCCCCGTCGAGGGATGCCTTTATGGCCACGAGTTCGTACTGGTTGTTTGCGAACGGTTTCACGGACCACATCGGTATGAGGTCATCAGGGAAGAGAGCCTTGACTTCAGGCATGTTCAGGATTTTGTTCACCTTCGCGGTGTCGCTGAAGTGTGCATAACCCATGGTAGCACCTCTCATCACGCTTCCGGCCTGGTCTACAGGCGGCATGAGTACCGCGAACAGCGGATTCTCTTTCTCATAGTCGGCGAAGTCTGCGGATTCGGCTGACTGGGCTTCTATTTCTTCAGCAAGGATATCTTTCTCAGCATCGGATGCCGCAGGAGTCTCTTCCACTGCTTCAGTTTCTGCATTTTCGTTCTGAAGCTGTGCCACGAGGCTGTTCGCCTCCGTCATGTACTGGAATATCTCGGAAGTCTCGTATGTCGTCCAGAATTCGAGGGACGCAGTACCCTGAAGAAGTTTTCTGACACGTTCAGGTTCCTTCACGCCAGGAAGTTCCACGAGGATTCTGCCGGTGTTTCCGACTTTCTGGATATTAGGCTGAGTGACACCGAAACGGTCGACCCTGTTTCTGAGCACTTCGAATGAGTTTGCGATGGCACTTTCGGCCTCCTGACGTATGAGAGCTATGATTTCGTCGTCAGTAGACTCCAGTTTCTTGTTCTCGGTCTTGTTCTTTCTGTCCAGACCGATGAATACGTTGGAAAGCCTCTGTCCGCCAGCATTCTCTTTCCAGGCCTCTTCGAAGAGGGTGATGAAGTCCGTACCGGAAGTCTTGCTGCGTTCCAGGGCGATATTGAATGCTTTCTGGTATTCGGGAGACATGCTGTTTTCGGCAAGAGCCTGCACGACATCTTCGAGCTGTACCTGAAGCATTACGTTCATACCTCCCTTGAGGTCAAGTCCGAGGTTGATTTCCTTTTCCCTTACATCATCGAACGTATATCCGAAATATACTTTCTGTGATGAAATGGAATCCAGATACCATCTGTTCTGGTCTTTTCTGATGGAGTCAAGGACATAGGCCTTGTCGACATCCGGAATCTTTTCGTAGGCAGCACTTGCCTTGAAATTCTCTACTGCGGTCTCTGCATATTTTACAGCCTTGTTCTCGTAGATCTTGGTTACTACAGTGAACATCAGCTGCCAAATGCAGGCAAGAGCAAGAAGTATTGCCACGAATCTGATAGCACCTTTACTTTGCATAGTTTATCGTAAATTTTAAATTAATATTTTCGATGTGAGGTGCGTCCTGAACGCAATTTCACAAAATAGGGCACAAATTTACTATTTTTTTATTAATATATAAGAGGCTGCCTTAAATTTTATTCGGCGGCAGTATCCTATATTCCGCCGGAAGGACACCTGCATTGCCGGAGGCAGTATAAAAAGAACACCGGAAAATGAAGATTTCTCTAAACAATTTTATATTTTTGTAGATTCTAAAATCGCATCCGGAATATAAATGGCAGCATATCTGAAAAAGACATCCGTATTACTCCCGCTGGTCATCATGCTTTTCGGGAACATTTCCCTTTCCATGGCAAATGATGTGGACAGTCTTTTGCTCAAGGCGGATTCACTCAGGAAGGCGTATCTGTTCGGGAAGTCGCTGCGCCTGTACGACCAGGCTCTGTCCGCAACATCGGATTCGGCGGCCATAATCAGTATCCAGGACAGAAAAATGCTCTCGGAAAACGGTCTCGGCATGACAGATTTCGTCCTGCAGCCGACGGTTGTGGCCAGACACAGATTTTCCGTGGATGATTTTTACCTTTATTATCCTCTGGAAGACGGCAGCTGGAGGCCCGTGCCTAATGTGCTGGATACTCTCGGAACACATCCGCTGTATAAAGCCATATATTTCCCGGAAGGCCTGAATACGCTGTATTATTCCGCTCCGGATGCTGAGGGGACGATGAATATCTACAGAACGGAAAAGAAGGATTCCGTCTGGAGCGTTCCCGGTCTGCTTAACGAATATATGGTATCGTCCGAGGATGAAATATATCCCATGCTGTCTCCTGACGGCAAACATCTGTACTTCGCCTCAGCCGGACTTTACGGAATGGGAGGATTCGACCTGTATGTCTCCACATGGAACGAAGACCAGCAGGAATGGGGCCCGCCTTCGAATATGGGCATGCCATATTCTTCGCCGTTCAATGATTTCCTTTTCATGAATACCCCCGACGGGAAATATACGATTTTCGCTTCCGACAGGGATTGTCCGGCGGACAGTGTGGATGTCTATGTCCTGGAACAGGAATCCATGCCGGTGCGCAAGAGCGTAGACGATGTCGGACAGCTGCGGAGGATAATGTCTCTCGATCCTGTCGAGGACTTCACGGCGTTCGACAACAGTACCGTGATGTCCAGAATAGTCCCGCAGGATGTAGATACGGGGCAGTACACGGACAAGGTTTCCGAAGTGCGCTCTCTCAGGGATTCCATATATTATTATAATATTGAGATAGACGGGATGCGTGCCAGATTCATGGAAAGCGCCGACATTGCCGAAAAGGACAGACTGACGCTGGCCATACTGGGGAATGCCACCAGGATTTCCGTGCTGCAGGATTCTCTGGAGAATGCATCGGTGGAGCTTCAGAAAATAGAGATGGAATTTCTGTTCAAGGGTATTGTCCTGGATCCTGATGAACTCATGAGCGAGGCCGACAGGGAAGTGGAAGGCGTATCGTCGAATTATGTATTTGCCAGAATGAATCCCGGTGAAGCTCCGGACATGGTCATCGAGAAACCGGCGGTGAAATTTGACTATACCTTCATGATTCTCCCGGTAGGCCGCTTCGCTGAAGACAATACATTGCCTGACGGAATAGTGTATCAGATACAGATATTCAGCCTTTCTTCCAGGACGGATGTCTCTGAACTGAGAGGTCTGAGCCCTGTTTTCGAAGAAATCACGCCGTCCGGACGATATGTCTACAGGGCAGGTGTGTTCAGGACATATAACGGTGTGCTGTCGAATTTGAACAAGGTCAAGAGATTGGGTTTCCGGACAGCGTTCATAGCCGCTTTCAACGACGGTGAGCCGATACCGGTTTCCCAGGCGAGAGCTCTCGAAAAACAAGCAAGGTCCGAGACCATGTATCAGGTCCGTATCGTCCCGTATGACGGGCAATTGCCGGATCTTACGATACCGGCTATCGAGCAGCTGGCCGGAAAGAAAGACGTGGCCAGGTCCGTGGAGAACGGCAGGGTGACTTACATAGTGGGGCCTTTCAGCAGCAAACAGCTGGTCGACAAGGTAGTGGTGGCGGTAAAGGCCACGAATGTAGCTGATGTACGTGCGGTGAAAATCAGCACAGGTGAAACAGACCGTAAATAAATTCCATATATGGCTTTCATCATTATTTTAATGCTGGTGGGCATATTGCTCATTCTTACGGAAATTCTGCTGATTCCCGGTGTCGGTGTGGCGGGGATACTCGGTGTCATTTCCCTGGGAGGTTCGTGCTTTTATGCTTTCAATGAGTTCGGATCGGCGGCCGGTACGGCCGTGACAGTAGTGAATGTCGTTCTGATAGTGCTTCTTACCGTATATGTCCTGAGGGCGAAGACTTGGAAAAAACTGGCGCTGGATACCAATATAGATTCCAGGGTGAGCCTGTTTGATGAAAACGCCATTGCCGTAGGCGACAAGGGGAAGACATTGACCCGTCTCGCTCCGATGGGTATGGCAATGATTTCCGATGAACGGTGCGAGGTGACTTCACTGGAAGGCGTAATAGCTCCTGGAACGGAGGTGGAAGTCGTCCTTATCGAAGACAATAAGATATATGTTAAACCGGTAGTAGAAGATTTCTGACATGAACATGATTATTTTCTGGGTGGCGGTCGCGATAGTCGCCCTGTGGGTTTTCCTGTGGTTTTTTCCTGTGACCCTGTGGTTTCAGGCTTTGATTTCCGGCGTCCGCATTTCGCTGGTGCAGCTGGTGCTGATGCGCTGGAGGAAAGTTCCTCCGGGAACCATAGTGATGGCTATGGTGACAGGGACCAAGGCCGGACTGAAACTGGATGCCAATGAGCTGGAGGCCCATTATCTGGCACATGGGAATGTCCCTAACGTGGTAAATGCCCTGATTTCGGCCGACAAGGCCAATATCATGCTGGATTTCAAGATGGCTGCGGCGATAGATCTGGCAGGAAGGGATGTATTCGAGGCTGTGCAGATGTCTGTGAATCCGAAGGTCATCAATACTCCTCCAGTGACGGCAGTGGCGAAAGACGGAATCCAGCTTATAGCGAAGGCGAGGGTTACCGTACGCGCCAATATCAAGCAGCTGGTCGGCGGTGCCGGAGAGGAAACGGTCCTGGCGAGGGTCGGAGAAGGTATAGTATCGAGTATCGGTGCATCTGAAAGCCACAAGCAGGTCCTGGAACATCCGGATTCTATTTCCAAGGTGGTGCTGCGTAAAGGGCTTGATGCAGGTACTGCATTCGAGATATTGTCTATCGATATTGCGGATATCGACATAGGAAAGAATATCGGGGCCGTGCTGCAGATGGATCAGGCGGAGGCGGACAAGAATATTGCCCAGGCCAGGGCAGAGGAACGGCGTGCAATGGCAGTGGCTTTGGAGCAGGAGATGAAAGCCAAGGCGCAGGAAGCGCGTGCCAAAGTCATTGAGGCGGAGACGCAGATACCGTTGGCCATGGCTGAGGCGTTCCGTACCGGCAATCTCGGTATAATGGATTATTATCGTATCAAGAATATCCAGGCGGATACCGATATGAGAGAAAATATTGCAAAACAATAAATTTGTTGTATATTTGCAGTCCTGTTCTTGAGGGCGTTATCGTTAGACTTTTCGGAATTGGTCTATGTGTGTCGTGTCTATGCCCTGTGGAATGGGATTTCGGTGAGATGGGTGAGTGGCTGAAACCAGCAGTTTGCTAAACTGCCGTACGGATTTACCCGTACCGGGGGTTCGAATCCCCCTCTCACCGCCAAAAGATTTGGCAAATGAACACAAATCCTTGAAGTCCAACCACTTCAAGGATTTTTTCGTATATGCCGGTATGGCAAAATTCGACCTGTCGCGAAATCGCCGCAAAACGTTACCGGTCGCACGCTGCGGGAATGAGAGTGAACGTGATTTCAAATCAGCCGAATGAAATCTAACACCATATAATAGAAAAAAACCGGCTGAATCGGAACATAATAAACGTGAGTTCGATGAAAAGAACGCAGTGAATTTCAGAGAACTACCTCTTTTATAGGATTCGGGAAACGAATCCGTAGGTAAGTCCTCCCATACGAAGGGGAGGATTTAGGAGGGGTGGCACGTAAAAGGAAAGAGATTTCGAAGAAATCGTAACGTCAGTTCGACGAAGTCTCTGGTCCTGAGTATAATAGTTCGTCGAACTGACGTTAATAAAGTAATATTTTGTAAATTCGTACGTTTTAGGTTTATTTTCGAAGCCTGAAGATTCTAAAAAACAAATCGAAAGCTAAAATACCGGAATACGGAATAATTTTAAGCAGAAATAGATATTTGCTTATAATTTGCATGATGTCTTAAGTAAAAATTTACAATAATAGACGTAACTCGTTGATTCTTATTGGTAAATTTTATTTAAGATTTGAACTTTATATTGAAATAATTTCTATCTTTGCGCCCCGAAATTAAGTAAAGTCTATGAAAACAACATTGTTGATTCTTCTTGAACTGTTAATCTGTGCCATGCCGACAGTGGCCAATGTACAGGTCGAGGACAATGAAGATGTCACAGTCAGCGGTGTCGTGACTTCTGCGGAAGACGGCATGCCGTTGATTGGTGTCGTTGTAATGTCATCAGCAGGGGGGGGCGTCAGCGCTTCCGATGACGGAAGCTACTCGCTTACGGTCCCTGCCGGCACAGTCCTCTCATTCCATGCCATCAGTTATGAAACTGTGGAATACATCGTTCCGTCGGGCTCATCATCTGTCAGATATGATGTATCCCTCGTATCCGATTCCCAGCTTCTCGAAGAGACGGTCGTCGTGGCCTACGGTGTGAGGAAAAAAGGCACCATCACGGGTTCCGTATCAAGCGTCAAGTCGGAAAAGATAGAAGCTACACCTACTGCGGCATTCGATCAGGCCCTCCAGGGACAGGTTCCGGGACTGACAGTATTGTCGTCTACCGGTGAACCGAGTTCTTCAGCCACGATGCTCATACGTGGTTCGAACTCCATAAACTCCGGAACGTCTCCGCTTTACATTCTGGACGGAGCAGTCATCGCGGCTTCTGAATTCAATTCCATCAATCCGTCCGACATCGAAAGCATCTCAGTCCTGAAGGACGCCTCATCCACATCTATATACGGAGCGCGTGCATCGAACGGTGTTATCGTGATAACTACCAAACGCGGACGTATGGCTGACAAGCCGACCATAACATTCCGCACGCAGCTCGGTATTTCCGATATTGCCCACGGGCAATGGGATCTCATGGATACCAATGAGCGTATCGCTTACGAGAAGGAAATAGGTCTCGATGCCGGAAAAGACTATGCTGAACTGTCAAAAATAAACGTGGACTGGCAGGATGTGGTATATAATGATGCCGCACTTCTCCAGAACTACGAACTTTCCGTTTCAGGAGCTACAGAGCATACCAATTACTACGTATCAGGTTCATACTATGATCAGGAAGGTATCGCCCTCGGATCTAACTTCAACCGTTACTCCCTTAGGGTCAATCTCGAACAGCGTGCGGCCAAGTGGCTTACAGTCGGAACCAACACCATGCTCAACTATCAGGGCATAGAGCAGGCCGACGAGGGAGCCCCTTCCGTAGTGACTCCTATTTCGGCTGCGCAGTTCATGCTTCCGTACTGGAATCCGTATAATTCAGACGGTTCCATCGCCAAGACCGGCGAGACTTGGAACGGAGACGGTGTGAACCCTATCGAGTGGCTTGACAACAATCCTCTTTCATTCAAGAGATATAAGGTATTTTCATCCATATTCGCGGAAGCCAAGCCTATCAAAGGCCTTTCTATCAGGTCACAGTTCACTGTAGACTATACCCACACTACCGGTTACGGCAAGTCATATCCGGACTTCGCACCTAACCAGGAGCAGGGACAGGCCATGAGAAGCTCTACAGACGGCATGACGCTGTCCGTTACCAATACCGTAGGCTATCAGTTCGATATCAACCATGACCATTCATTCAATTTCATGGTCGGCCAGGAGGGTATCAACTATCACTATGAAGCGTTCAACGTATTGTCCGAAGGACAGAATAACCATTATCTGACCAATCTTTCTACCGGTTCGAGGGTTTCTTCATGGGGAGACACGACCGATGACGACTATGGTTTCCTGTCGTTTTTCGCCAGGGCGGAATATAACTACGCGAACAAATATTATCTGGAACTTTCAGGACGTGCCGATGCTTCTTCGAGATTCGGTAGAGGCAACAGGTGGGCCGGATTCGGTTCTGTGGGTCTGATGTGGAACATGCTGAACGAAGATTTCATGGCATCGTCACGCAGCTGGCTGACTTTCGCACAGATATCACTCAGCAGCGGAACAGCCGGAAACTCGGAGATTCCTAACTACGAGCATCTGGCTCTGATAGGAAATGCCGGAGATTATGTAGGATCTCCTGGTCTTGCTCCGATTTCACAGGGCAACGAAGACCTGAGCTGGGAGTCTACATGGACGACGAACCTCGGTTTCCATTTCGCTTTCTGGAACAGGCTGAACGTAGACCTCGAGCTCTATAACAAGTATACGTACAATATGCTGATGCTTGTCCCTAAGTCCTATTCGGACAATGGATTCGGATCCAACTGGGACAATGTCGGAGCTATGGTGAACCGCGGTGCGGAACTCAATCTCACCGGCACGGCGCTGCATATAGGCGACTTCATCTGGACACTCAACGCCAATGTATCCTACAACAAAAATAAAATCACCGAGCTTTACGGCGGGGTGGACGAGTATGAAGTATCCACCAGCAGCCTGAAACTCGTCGTGGGACACGATTCAGGAGAATTCTTTATCAACCGTTTTGCCGGAGTGAACCCGGCCAACGGAGACGCTCTCTGGTATACGAAAGACGGCGAGATAACGAACGAGCTCCGTGATGAAGACAGGGTCATGATAGGCAAGAGCTACAATGCACCGTGGGCCGGAGGTTTCGGTACTACCTTTGCCTGGAAGGGCCTCTCTCTTTCTGCGCAGTTCAGCTGGGTGGCCGACAGGTGGATGATCAACAACGACAGATACTATCAGGAGTCCAACGGACGTTTCCAGACTTACAACCAGTCTGTAAAACTGCTCGACAGGTGGAAAGAGCCTGGCGACATTTCAGAGACTCCGCGTCATGGCGTATATATGGAATTCGATGACCGTCTTCTCGAAGATGCATCATTCCTCAGACTCAAGAACGTCATGCTGTCTTACCAGATTCCGGCTCCTGTCATCAGGAAATCCGGCTTCATAGATGGTCTCAGAGTCTATTTCCAGGCTCAGAACCTTCTCACATTCACTAATTTCTCTGGTCTGGACCCTGAAGGTGTCTCCAACATCTATATCGCCCAGTACCCGATGTCCCGTCAGTTCACTCTCGGTATTGACCTGACATTCTAAGAGGAGGAACTATGATGAAAAAGATATTGAATATTATAAAAATTGCGGCAGTATCCGCATTCATTGCAGGAACTGCGACATCCTGCCTCGAAAAATATCCGGGGTCGTATATACCGGAAGATGATGCGATGAAGACATTCGCAGATGCCGAGCAGCATATCATCGGTATATATTCCAGCCTGAAGAGCGGCAGCCTTTACAGCGGAAACCTGACTCTTCTGCCTGATATCCAGTCGGATCTGGTGATGGCTTCGCTGACGAACTCGAATCCTTACGACGGCATCTGGGACTGGGATATCCGTCCGACAGACTCGAGTATCGAAGCCGTGTACGGCTCTCTTTATGCCGTAATCGGAAACTGTAACTTCTATCTCGAAAAAGTGGAGGAAGTCCGTGCTTCACTCACGGATGAAGACCAGATAGATCTTCTGGATACTTATACCGGAGAAGCATACGCCATACGTGCGCTCTGCTATTCGGAACTGATAAAATGCTTCTGCGAGGCATATCCGGGAGAGAACGGACGCGATGACAAGACTGCCAAGACCATGAAGGGAGTAGTACTCCGTACGTTGTACACCGAGCCGGAACCTGTCCGCAGGGCGAGTCTTTATGATTCTTACCAGCAGGTTCTCAAAGATCTCGATAAGGCGGAAGAATATCTCGAAGACGGCGATGACGACCCGACCGTAAACGAAAGCGATGTATATGACAACTATTATATTTCGCTCGGAGCAGTCTATGCCATCCGTGCCCGCGTCGCCCTTTACATGCGCGACTGGGACAATGCCGTCAAGTACTCTACTTACGTGATAGACAATGATGCTTTCGCCCTGAGCGGTACGGGAGTGAACTCTACGCTCGGCACCTATGCTTTTGACGGGCTGTGGTATTATGACTCCGGTACTGAAATCATCTGGAGAATCGGATTCACCCCTACTTCATACGGAGGAGCCCTCGGTACCGTATTCCTGAATTATACCAGGGACCTTACCTATTTCTATCCGGACTATGTGCCGGCAGAATGGGTCATTAACCTTTATAACCCTAACAGCGACATCCGCTACCAGGCGTATTTCGCCGATGAAAGCATTACCGGAATACCTAACGGATATTCTTACGAAATACCGGTTCCTTTGGTAGTCAAATACTACGGCAACCGCAATTTCACGAGCACCTACCAGCTCTATCATGTCAGCATGCCGAAGCCTCTCAGGCTCGCCGAGCAATATCTGATCAGGGCGGAAGCCTACTACTGGAAAGGCGATACGGGTCTTGCAAGCCAGGATCTTACGACTCTCAGCCAGAGCAGGGGCGCCGGTTCTGTTTCCGTAGGCAGCGGAGAAACCGGTCTCCAGACCATATCTGACGAAAGAGTAAAGGAACTTTATATGGAAGGTTTCCGTCTGAACGACCTCAAGAGATGGGGCTGGGGATTCGAAAGGACTCCTAACAGCTATTCGCAGGAGGAAGGAAACGACATGAAGGTTTCAGCAGACGATCCGCTTTTCGTATGGCCTATCCCTCAGCATGAAATTGAAGCCCCTGGCTCTGAAATCGAGGGGAACGAGAGCAACAACAGGTAAAAATCAGAGGCTATGAGAAGAACCATTATACTTTCAGCAATCCTTCTCGGAGCGGCATTGACCGCTTGCCAGAAGGGCAATATCAAGACATTCGACACCGAGTTCATCATGTTCCAGGATACTTTGTCGGTTCATGGTGTCCAGCAGGGCAAGGAGGATGAGGAATATTTTTTCACAGTGCCGGTGACATCCACCGTGGCATGCGACTATGACAGGACCATCGCCGTGGAAATCATTGACGAAGGCGGAAATGCTGTCGAAGGCCGTGACTATAAACTGGCTTCCAACACCATCACCATTCCTGCCGGGGAGTACAGGACCGATGTGCTCGTATATCCTGAGTATGACATGTTCAATGATGAGGATACCCTTTCATTCAACCTCAAGCTCGTGATGCCGGAACAGTTGAAATGGGATGTTTACGGAGACCAGACGAAAGTGTCCATGTACAAGGTCTGCCCGTTCGACATCAACGCTTTCACCGGATGGTGCGTAGTCACTTCCATTTTCCTCTATAACTATCCTGGAGTGGATGGTACTGGCGATTATCAGAGACTTATCAAGACAACCCTTGATGATGCCGAGGAAAATACCGTCATTCTTCATGACTGGCTGTTCGACGGCTATGATGTGAAAATCAAACTCGATCCGTCGGATCCGGAAGAACCGCTGGTTACTATGGAAGAAGACCAGCTTATCAGCGATGAGGAATCTGTCTTCGGCCAGATCAACGGAGACAACAGGATTCTCGGTATGGGCAGTCCTGCCTACGTTTCATATTTCAATACATGCCAGTCTTTCGTATCCCTTTGGATGAGAGCGTATGTCTATGACATCAAGACCCTTGTGGGTTATGTAGGAGACTTCTACAATGTCATGGAATGGGTTTCCGACGAGGAAGCCGAACGTCTCCAGAGAGAAAACGGGTGGTAGGATGTCGAATTTTAAGGAATCATGGTTATGAAAACTGTATTTACCAGATTATTTTCCATATTGATGTTTTCCGTAGCGGTCTTTACTGCATGCGAGGAAATGGAAGAAAATCCGCAGAAGGCAGAGCCTGCTTTTCCTGCGGAGACATTCTCGGAATTCCTTTATCCGGAGACTGAGGCAAACGCTTCTGCCGAGGATGAAATCGAATTCGAATATGAAATAGTGTTCACACCGAACTATAACTGGACACTCAGTATTCCTACTCAGGAAGCAGCATCGTATTTCAGACTCCGCAGCGGCGCGCAGGATGTATTTACGGTCAGGGGCAATGCTTCTGAAGAACCGGTGAGCATTACAATATATTGCCGTGCAGGCGAACGTGATTTCGAAGACCATTCGGTCGATGTCACATTGACCATGAACGGTCAGGACAAGGTCATCGGTACAGTCACACTCCCTTCCCTGAAAAGGAAATTCGACGTATATCAGGCCAAGACTGATGAAAACGGTTTCGTGGCAGCCACGGACGGAGGCGTGTTCAGCTATCAGTACGAGACAGAGGCATTGACTTCTGATAAGCCGGTAAGCCTTATCTGGAATGACTTGGAAGCCGTCTATGAAGGCTATGTTATAGTGGATGCCAACTCCGACTGGACTCTGAACCTCGAAAAATCCGACAGCGAAATCACTGTCAGTGAAATAAGCGGCCATGTTTCAGGCACGCGGAAAGAAGTGAGGATTACCAGCAGTCTGGTGGCTCAGGAAGACAATACGTTCCAGTTTGTGCTGGAACTCACAGACGAGAATGTTTCCGAGGAAGAAAAGACTCATACATACAGTGTGCTTGTGCCGGCTTTCAGTACAGCATTCAATGTTTATCCGGTGGAAGTCGACGGTAACGGGGATTATGTAGTCAGCGACGACGAGGCATTCACCATGTCATACGCTTCGGAGCCTGTAGCTGAAGGATCCGACATAAATCTCGAATATGTGACAGAGAGCGGGCAGTATATTTCTTATATCCTAGTGGATGCGAACTTCGAATACACAGATATCGCAGCTACCATCGATGATGAAGGAAACAAGCCAGACTATCTTGACGGTATAGTGCCTGAGTGGCTCGATGTCAAGGAAGTAGGTGCATCCGGCACCAAGAGAGAGTTCCGTATCACCGTATCTGCGGAGAACTATGCCCTCGAAGGGGATTCCGCTCCGTTGGTATTCTACCTCAGCGAAAATATTCAGTACAGCTACAATATCATACTTCCTGCATCGCAGAATCTGTTCGAAGTAGCGCTTTCTCATTCAGGTACATCGGAGTTCAATTCCGAAGGCCAGGCGTATAATTCACAGATGGGGCAGTATGTGGAGGACGGTGCCGCCATAGGTGTCACCAGTGCAGACGGGCTTGTGATATACGAGCTTTCCATGAATGAAACCGGCTTTTATGTCATGGACAAGAACGAGAATTTCGATAATCCTGAAATGGCCCTCACAGACTGGATCCATACCGAATGGTCATGGAATGCGGCTGATCTCGGTCTTGTGCAGACCAATAATATAACAGTCACAGTAGACCCTAATACCGGCGAGGCCCGCCGTGGCATGGTCATCGCCCTGCCGGCAGAAATCAATGCCGAGGCCGTAGCGGCTGCCGCCGGTCAGGGCGGGGATATGAGTCTGGTTCTCTCCCTGGACGGCAAGACCGTAGCGCCTGAGTACGAGAATTACGTGGTGACGATTATCGAGCAGGCTGCCGACCCTTCTGCGGCAGGTATTGTTATCGATACCGAATACGAAGCGAACTGGGAGGCTCTTTCCGGCACTATGGAAGCATTGTCCTCTTCGGATCAGTTCTATGGAAAGGCTGATTACGGTTATCAGATTACTTACAGGTGGAATGAGTGGGCATCTTTCGAAGGTACCACATCATTCGGAGGTGAACTTCTTTTCAACATAAATCTGACATACACCGATTATGATGTTTATTCGGTAGATGCATCCGGAAATCCGGATATGGTAACTGATAAGGACAATTACTGGATCCGGCTTGTGAAGAGCGAAGGCAAGGCGCATTATATATTGATCGCACCGGAGGACATGAATAATATTGTCGGCGGCCAGGCTTATTTCGCCTTGAAGAATGCCGACGGCGAATATGTCGCGATCATCAAGTTCTCTTATGAGATCGATTCGGCCCTTTCGCTCTCCCTTGTACAGGGGCAGGGCTGTACCCTGACAGAAGTTCCGGAAGCCGACAGGCCGGAGAACGCAGGCTCATCTGCCTGCTGGCTGCTTGAATATACGGGAAACGCCGAAGGTGCATTGGCCGTGATTTCAGGCCTTCCTTCTGACGTCAGTTATGTTCAGCCTTCTGCCGGATGGCTGTCTGCAGAGTCCATGGGCGGAGGATCATACAGTGTCGATATCCAGCCCTCACTTGCGGAAGAAGGCGATACGGAAGGATATATCCAGTTCGGAGCAGGTACAGACTCATCCATGAGATATGTACTTTACCTGATAGTCAGGATGAATATTACAGAATAGGAAAAGAATGAAGTTATATATGAAACATTTCAATTTACCAGTTTTGACAGGCGTATTGGCCGCGATAGCGGTCCTGATATCCGGCTGCGTCCGCGAGGAACTGCCAGACAACAGGGATACCGCATACGGCTACGCACAGTTCAAGCTGTACAAGGCAGCATCGTATGAAAATGCCACGAAGGCCATCGTCGATGAACTGGAACTGCTGTCCGATGCCAGCAAGATCAGGGTCGAACTTCTGTCCGGCGACCAGTCCATCGTTCAGACGCTGACACTTTCGTCTTCCGATCTCGAATCTGCAGAATTCGGACTGAGAAGCAGCAAGCTCAGGCTGCTGGCCGGCGACTATCAGGTCGTCTCATATACTCTTTATGACGCTTTCGACAAGGAGCTTTATATCGGGGCGTCTTCAGGCACGCTTACCATTGTTCCCGGAGGTCTTACCATGTTCGATCTTACTGCTAACGTAGCGGAACGGGGAAGTGTCAGATTCAGGCTCATCAAAGAGAACATAGATGAAATCAATGCAGGTGCCACCAAGGCCGGTACGCGTCAGTATACGTTTGACGAGATTACTACCGTATGGCTCACCCTGAGGAATCTCAATAATCCTACGGAGCCGATAGAGCTGGACAGCCTTACCGTGGAATTCATCGAGGATTTCTCCGACGAACAGCAGTATGAGGGAGAAGACGGTGTGAAAGGATGGCAGACATCGTACAGCGAGTGCGACAGCCTCATCTATCTGCCTGCCGGCACGTATAAGGTAATCGAGTACGAAGTCCATGATGTTGACGACAATCTTCTTGAAATCAGGACTCTTTCCGCAGACGAGATAAACGCCGCACCGTCCTTTGTCATAGAAGACAATAAGACTACAGAAGCTGATGTTCCTGTAACTCTTTATGAATCAGACGAGTATATAAAGGAATATTATTCTCTGAGAGAACTCTGGTATGCCCTAGACGGTCCTAATTGGTCGTATGAAGGCGAAACCTGGCCGATAGGCACCAACTGGGACTTCGACAAGGACGTGGACCTCTGGTGCGACCAGCCGGGTGTGCAGGTGCATCCTAACGGACGTATCGCCAGCATCGATTTCAGCGGTTTCGGCATCAGCGGCCGCTGCCCTGAGGAAATTGGGGACTTCACTCAGCTCGTACAACTTTATTTCGGAAACCATAACGAGACTAACCAGTACAGGCCGGGCAGCAGCGCCGGTACCGAGACTCTTGCTTATCCGATTTACGGATCTGCCGATGAGAAAGCCGAGTGGCGCCAGAAGATGCAGGAACAGTATTCCGCCCAGCTCCACCCGGGCATGCAGATGTCTCCAGTCTGCGCACTTGCCCTGAGGGAGCACGGAATATCCTCCGCAGCCACTGCCATGTATGACGGAATGACTTCCGACGAGATTTCACGTATGGCTGCAGGCGGTATGGTGCCGTCGGATTTCGAACTGCACCGCTATGACATGAACCACGGGAAACTCACCAACGGGCTTACCGGTATCGATGACGCCATAGGGAATCTGACCAGACTTGAGTCTCTCAGCATAGCCAATTCCCCTATTACGGCAGAAGGCTTCCCGAGTGCGGCTGCCATGGGCAGGCTTGTTTCCGTCACTGACTTCGAAATCTATAACTGTCCTAATCTTGAAAGTCTTCCGGAAGGCGCAGCCGCCATGCCGGCATTGATCACCGTGAACATATCCAACAATGAATTCAAGGCAGACGCTGCAAATGCGGCATTGCTGGCATTGGCTGAAGGCAACTCACGGAATACTATCCAGATATTGTATTTCCTGCAGAACGGATTGACCAAGCTGCCGCAGGAAGTCGGAAATATGGCGAATGTCGGCATGCTCGACGTTTCCCAGAACAACATTACCGGCGCCCTGCCTGTACTCGGAGATGACTTCACTCCGGAAGAACTGAATTTCGACTACAACAAGATCACTTCAGTCCCTGACGGATTCTGCTCTCTCGATGCCCTGGACAGTTTCTCCATAAATTACAACGAACTGGAGGAATTCCCTAACATATTTTCTTCGGATATAGACATCATCATGTCTACGATAAGTGCTGCGCACAACAACATAAAGAAACTTCCGGACGAGGGCGTTTTCAATGGTCTGCGTGCAGTCACTCTGACACTTTCAGGAAACCCGATAGAGAAATTCCCAGGAGAACTCGCGGCTACAGATTCATACGTGGAGCAGCTTGTCATGCAGCAGTGCGGCATGAAAGAATTCCCGAAGGGATGTCTGGACGGCAAATATACGAGCAACATCACTACTCTCGACCTGCAGTTCAACAACCTGACAGATCTTCCGGAAGATTTCAACGCCAAAGCGATGCCGTATCTTTATGGTATCGACCTGTCGAGCAATGCTTTCGTAGATTTCCCTCTTGAACCGCTGAACATATTGAGACTGACGGCTTTTGCCATCAGGGGACAGCGCAACGCCGCAGGCGAAAGGTCGATGAGGGATTGGCCGGAAGGCCTCTACACCCATACCGGTCTGAGAGGGTTCTATATCGGCTCGAACGACCTTAGGGTGATCAACGACGATATATCGAGCATGATTTTCTATCTGGATATAAGCGACAATCCGAATATAATATTCGATGCCTCGGATATTTGCGCATACTGGGAAGCAGGAGCGTATATCCTCTACTATGACAAGACGCAGAACATTGTGAACTGTGATTCTATGCTGGAATAGTTGAACATAGGAAACGACAAAATACTGAATTATGAACATATACACCAAAATAGCAGTTTTAGGCGCCGCAGCGGCCGCAGTCATTGCCTGCCAGCCGAAAGAGCAGATAGAATTTGCCCTGGACAGCGACAGCATCACGATGGGTGCGGAAGGCGGTACGCAGATGATAAACGTTTCTGCTTCGGGAGCATGGGTGGCCAGTGCGGATGTTCCGTGGATTACCATTTCCCCTGCCAACGGAAACGGCTCGCAGGAATGCCGGATCATAGTGGATTCGACTGTCTATTACATAGCGGACCAGGCTTCACGTCAGGGTACGGTGACTATTTCCGAGACCGGCTCCGAGAATTATGACAGCCGTGACATTACAGTGACTCAGAGCGGTTACGGATATTCCATAACACTCGACGATGCTGATGTCAGCATTCCGGAATACGAGGTCCTGTCAGACCGCTGGTTCGACGTGACAGTGAAATCGAACGTCAGGTTCAACCTGAATTTCAAGGATGACCAGAACCAGACTATAGACTGGATAGAACCATATGAGGACAATCCGGAGCTGGACCTGAACAAAGGTGCGCGTCCGCGCAATGTTACCCTGCGTTTCGACTGGAAAATCAACCAGCAGGACAGCGACAGAATCGCCAAGATCGAGTTTGTGCCTGTAGATGAGAACGGCAGCCCTATCACTTATGTAGCTTCCAATTTCTCACGCATAGACACGGTGAAGGTGACACAGACTTCTGCTGAGCCGATAGTGGAAAACACCCGTCAGGGAGACTCCACTTCACTGGTAGCGATATCCAGGGCCCTGAACCTCTGGTCAGGCGGATGGGACACTTCACAGCAGATGGAAAGATGGAGCAGCGTGGTTCTGTGGGAGAATACCGGGGATCCGAACAAGGACGGCCGTGTACGCTATGTCCGCTTCTTCATGTTCAACACAGAGGACGGTCTTCCGTACCAGGTTCGATACCTTACTGCCGCAGAAGAGATTGTGTTCTTCTCGAATGAGAACAATACCATGAGGAAAGGAATTGTACTCGGAGAGGATATCTGCCAGCTGCACCAGCTCAAGAGGCTGACCATATCAGCTTACGGTCTCGACGACGATTCCATATCCGAAAGTTTCTACACGAGCTTCCCTGATCTGGAGTACCTGAATCTGTCGAGCAACAACTTCACATCGATTCCGGAAGGAATAAACGTCACTAATTTCCCTAAGCTGAGAGTTTTCCTGATGAACAACAACCAGAGGTCTCTGGTATATGACACGCAGAATGCCACAGCATCTGATGACGATCAGTTCGCTGACAAGTATGCCGGACTGTTCCGTGAAAACTTCAATGCCGACAATGCCGCTGCAGGAGGCGGTTTCCCGCTCAGGTTCCTCAGATGGGAGAATCTGGATACTCTGCAGCTGTCACTGAATTATTTGCAGGGCAGTCTCCCTTCAGATGAATATCTGCTGGCTAACGGATTCGACAAGTGGACCGCGACTGATGTAGTCACAGATGCAGAAGGGGAAGTGGTCCTGAATATGGCCGACTCTCTGAAAAACGGGAATCCGACATATTTCGAGACTCATGATATCCCGAAAGTGTTGCCGAGAATCCACAGACTGACCATCAACCTGAACCGCTTTACCGGATCGCTGCCGAACTGGCTCCTTTATCATCCGAATCTGGACAGGTGGGATCCGTACACCCTGGTATTTCCCCAGGAGGGAAGGGACAGGAAAGGCAATACGGCAGGTTTCCAGGGTGTTCCTTCGAATCTGAACTACTATTATGACATATATGCCAACAAGGAATACAATCCTGAGAACAGTCCATCAGAATAGGAGACAATAGAGATGAAAATGAAATATATAAAGATACTTTTTGCCGCTGCCGCAGTGCTGGCGCTCGCTTCCTGTGCAAAGGAAGTCCTGTCTGACAGTCCGGTTACCGTTCCTCAGGAAGAAAAGACCAGACTGGACGGGGAAGTCGTGCTCAAGTTCGACGATTCGCTGTCCGATCTTCTGGACAAGATAAATCTGGACGGGACGCCTTCCACACGTTCAGGGGTGACGACCGTAGATGAGATTCTCGATATTATCGGAGGATACAAGCTGGAAAGGGTCTTTCCTGTGAATCCGGCCACTGAAGATATGTCCAGGAAATCCGGTCTCCATCTTTGGTATGTAGTGTATTTCGATGAAAGCCAGGACGTGGACGAAGTCGTGAAAAAGCTTTCAGCTCTGGGCGAAGTCCAGACGGCTTCTCCAGTAAGGACTATCAAGAAGGCCTATGACGGAAACGTAATCCCTTATCATCCGTCAGCCAAAGCCATGACGAAGGCTGAAGGCGATGCTCTGTTCAATGACCCTGAACTGTCAAAGCAGTGGGGTCTCGTGAACGAGGGTGCATCGGAACATAAAGTGAATCCTGTCTTTGCCGGTTCTCATCCGGACTATCCGGATTATCCTTACGACAAGGAGGCTTCGGCAAAGTTCGTTGCGGGCGATGATATAAACTGCCGTGAGGCGTGGACCATGAGCAAGGGCGACCCTTCCATCATCGTGGCTGTGCTCGATGAGGGTATTTTCCTCGAACATCCTGACCTGGCGGCAAACATCTGGACCAATGAAGACGAGATTTACGGCTCTCTCGAAGACAACGACGGGAACGGCTATCCCGGCGACAAGCACGGATACGACTTCATGAATAACAGAGGCGTCATTACATGGGATTCTTATGGAGATACCGGTCACGGATCACATGTATCCGGTGTCATAGCGGCCGTGAACAACAACGGCGTCGGCATTTCATCCATTGCCGGAGGCGATGTCGCATTGAATATGCCTGGAGTGAAGCTTATGTCATGTCAGGTATTCTCCGGAAATCAGGCTTCCAACACTGTCAGTCTTGCACGTGCCATTAAATATGCAGCAGACAACGGTGCAGTCGTTCTTCAGTGCAGCTTCGGCTATACTTCCGGCGCGGCGAACCCTTATGTTTACGGCTCGTCAGGCGGATACAAGACTGAAGAGGAATGGGAGACATACTGCCCTCTCGAAAAATCGGCTCTGGACTATTTCATTCATAACGCCGGCTCTGACAACGGCCCTATCAAGGGCGGTATTCCTGTCTTTGCCTCCGGCAATGAATATGCTCCTCAGGCCGGTTTCCCGGGAGCTGCTGAAGGCTGTGTTTCAGTAGCTGCGGTAGCTGCAGACTTCACTCCGTCGACGTTTACCAACTATGGAGAAGGCATAAGCGTGGCCGCTCCGGGCGGTGACCAGGACTATTATTTCGACTTTCTGGAAGACAACGGAGACAGGGGAGCGGCCGGCTGCATCCTGTCCACACTTCCGTATCATGTGAGCGACAATACGGGCTACGGATACATGGAAGGGACTTCCATGGCCTGCCCTCATGTGTCAGGTGTCGTGGCTCTCGGACTTTCGTATGCCGCACAGATGCACAGGCATTTCACTGCGGAAGAATTCAGGGAACTCCTGTTCGATACCAGCAAGAATATCGACGAGAGCATGTACGGAAACAAATTCTACTACCAGTGGCAGAGTGATGCTTCCGGACTTATTCATCCGGACCGCCTCAATCTGGGTTCATACCGTGGCAAGATGGGTGCGGGTGTCATAGATGCCGGAGCTCTTCTTTCTGCCATAGCCGGTGGAGCCGGAGTACCGATGGAGTTTCCTAACATTTACGTGAAAGAAGGTTCTTCCGTAACTGTGAATCCGTCTGCATATCTCGACGGAGAATCATTTACGATAGCAATAGACGATACATCCGTGGCAAGCGTGGCTGCGGGAACTGCTGCCGGAACATATACCATCTCAGGTCTCAAGAGCGGTTCTACTACGGCTACGATTACTCCTGCCGGCGGTGCTGCGCAGACTTTTGTCATCACTGTTCGTACGAGCGGGAACGGCTCAGGCTGGCTTTAATGTTCTGCCGTTCCGCCATATATGCCGTGCTGTCGCTGGTTTCAGCGGTGTCCCTTTCCGCCCAGTCGGAAAGGGAACGTCTGATAGACAGCCTGTCCCGTCCGGAAATTTCCGCGACAGGCGCCATGCTGAAATTCGATGTCACGGTCATGGATGCGGGGACGTTGGACGAGGAAAGTTCTCCTGAAGAATACGAGTTCCGCTGGACGAATGTCGGGGAGACCCCTGTAACGGTGACCAATGTTACCACGACATGCGGATGTGCGGTCCCTTCTTTCGAAAAAGGACCGGTACAGCCGGGGGAAAAGAGTTCTTTGAAAATAACGTATCACCCGAAAGGGCATCCCGGTAAATTCGACAGATGTATATTCGTCTATACCGATATTTCCGGGAGCTTGCCTGCAGCCGTGCTGCGGCTTGCCGGAAACGTGATTCCTTCATCAAGGCCGGTATGGGCCTTCCCTTATCAGATGGGAAATCTGTATCTGAAGCAGAAAGAAGTGAAATTTTCAGGAGAAGCCAGGGCTGTGGAACGGATATTCTGCCTGAATGCAGGTGAAAAACCTTTGAAAATAGGGGCCGAGACAGCTCTCCTGCCTCCATATCTGAAGTTCAGATGCGAACCGGAGACTATTCAGCCGGGAGAATATGCGGATCTGGTGATTTCATTCGATCCTGATGCATCTGCCATGAGACTGCTGAAAGCGGTCCCGGTGATATTGACGGGAATCGACCTTCCTCCGTCCCGGCGGACTGTAACTGTGGTATTTGAATGACGAGAAAATTGAAAATAATGATATAATGAAAAATTTATTGAAAATAGCATTTGTCGCTGCCGTATTGGCGGCAGCCTCCTCATGTGAAAAGGCAGGGGAGGAGGGAGAGGCTTATCTTCCTGTGACACCGTATAATATCGAAGGAATATGGGAGCTGTCGGAGTGGAACGGGGCGGCTCTTGCCGATGGGACTTTCGCCTATATCGAAATTGTCCGTCAGGACAGGAAATTCACCACTTATGATAATCTGGACAGTTTCCTGACATCAGTCAAGACAGGCGAATACGATGTCGACGAGGTGGATGGAAGTATCGGCGGCATTTACGACTATTCCAGCATGACTCCGTGGTCCCACAGCTATGTCATTTCAGAACTGACGCATGACAGGATGGTGTGGACTGCCGAAGACGATGAATCGGAAGTGCGCGTATATGTCCGCGTAGATGCTCTCCCCGACGGTATCGCACAGTAGCCGTCTTCTCCTGACCAGAGAATAATAACACCTATTTTAATAACAAATACTAAAATGAACAGAACAAATTCATTCCGCAGCCTGACTGCAGCAGCCATGGCTACGTTGGCGGCCGGAGCGCTATCGTTCACGTCCTGCGAGACATTCGACGACAGCGACATCCTGTCTTCTCTTGATGACCTCAATTCGAGGGTCGAGGCTTTGGAAACTGCACTGAACTCTCTTCAGGGAGATGTCGATGCCATTTCCGGACTTCTTGCCGAAGGCAAAGTGATCAAAAGTGTCACTTCGAACGCTGACGGCACTCAGTATACTATAACATATGTAGGAGAAGATGTCAAATCGGATGTGATTACCGTGGGTACGGGAGACCCTGTCATCACTATCCTCAATGAGGGTGGCGTATACTATTGGGCGAAGATAAATGCTGACGGAAAGGCTGAACATATCCTCGGCCCAGACAACAAGATTTCTGTACTTCCTGAAAAAGTGGAGATTCCTGAGCAGGTAGCTCCGACCCTTGACATTACCGAGGACGGGAAACTTCAGGTGTCTATCGACAATGGCTCTAAATGGACAGACACAGGTGTGCAGATTTCCGACATTTATGTGCCTACTTTCTCTTCAGTCGTTCCAGGCAACGGTTCTGTGGTTTTCACTCTCCAGGACGGAACTTCTTTCGAGGTGCCGATGACTGTCGAGCTTGTCTGCGAGTTTATCAGCGGAAAGACATATTTCGACTATGGCGAGACTCTCAAGCTGGCTGTCAATGCAAGCGGATATGAGAAATATGAACTGGTAGCGCCTAACGGATGGGAGGCTGCATTCGACGGGTCTGTCGTCACTGTTACTGCACCATATGAGGTTTCTGCCGGTGTCGCTGCATCCGGAGACATCGTTCTGAGGGTTTATGCTGACGGTGACGTATATATCGACAAGGTTTCCGTAGCTGTCGGTGAAGAGGCCGGTATCAGCATCTCTGTCGAAGAAACAGAGGATGCTGTGAATGTGAAAGTGACAGTGGGCGGAACGAGTGTTTACTGTGGCGTGATGAAGGCATCCGAGTTTACTGCCGAGGCTGCCGCCGCTTTGGCTGCATCTGAAATGGATCTTCCTGATTATGACGATTACGGAAATCCTGTGGAAGGAGATTATAAATTCAATATTCCTATGGATTCCATGGATTGGAGTACAGGTAAAGGTATTCTTACCAAACCGTTATCTGACTTTGTCGAGGCTCCTTCGGCTGGTGAGCAGTATGTAATATGGGCTGTAGATACATGGCAGGAGGATGAAGCCATCACGGCAGAAGATGTCTATACTTATGTCTATGCTTATGCGTCTGCTGTAGAAACGAAGGTAGAGAATGTAACTTTCTGCGACGCTGACATCACTATCACTCCAGCCGGCCAGACTGAGTATTATTATGGAATAGTAGAGAAAGACTATTACTATCCTGATGACATACTTTATAATTTGGGACCGGATTCATGGCAGCCGTATGAGTCTCATAGCGGCGAATTGAAGATGAAATTATCGGAAATTGCAGCAAATCCTGACACTTATGTAAGTATTGACGCTGGCAGGACTTATCTGTTCTGGACTGTGGTGAAGAACTCGGATATCAACGATACCGAATATACTGTAAAGGATATCAAGACTGAGGAATTCACTCTGAACGAACTGACATACGACGGTACTGCGCAGGTAACCTTCGGAGAAGTAGAAGCTACGCATAATTCTGTATCTGTCACTGTGACGGCACCTGAAAATGCGCATGCCGTATATGGCATGTATGCCGGAGCTGATATGGTGGCAGGTATGACTGACGAACAGATTAGAAATGATCTCATGTACAGCGAGCTTGATCCTGACGATCTCACGATAAAAGGCACATATCTCAATGCAGAAACAAAGGGATGGATCTTTGCCGTAGTGGTGGACAATGATGGCAAGGTGGGCCCTCTGACAAAAGTAGAGGCAAATACTACGGCTGTCGTAAGAAATGAAACTATCACCATCGAGGCAGGTCAGCATTCATTCAGCAAGGATGGCCTGACACTGACTGTTCCGCTTACTATTACAGGCGAAGGGGCTGAAACAGTCGTATATTATAATAAGACAGCTGATTCAGATTGGTATTTCTATGGAGAGTTTGAAGCTATTGACGCCGCTGTAGCAAGCGACCCGTCGCATTCTTCATTCTCAAGGGTACCGGTTTCGGAGCTGGTAGACGGAGCGCTTGAAATACCGTTCTATTCATATACTGCAGCTGGAGAATATAATTTCTACGCTTATGTTATGGATGCAGACGGCCATGTAACATCTGATTACGCTCACATTACCTACACGTTTACTCCACCGACTAGGTAACTGTCTGCTACAGATTTATTTCAATTAGAGGCTGCACCATCCGGTGCGGCCTCTTTTTTTGCCGGCCAGTCCCGGCCGATTTAAAAAAACAGAGGGTGGCCCAAACCAATTTCGGGTCATCCTCAAATGTCTTTCTTCGAAACCATTGACGAACCGAGAGTAATCGTGCTTGTACGAATTACCGAGGTGAAGATAATGGAAAAACGCAGTTTAAGACTGAACCTTTCTTAACCCCCCCCCGCAGGCTAACGTCTATCTGCTCACTCTTGAATATCCACAGGATATTCTCGTGAACCGTTCACGACCTATTAGGGGTGTTTTGCGACTTCCGTCGCATGCCCTTTGGGCATCCGTCGTATGCTTTGAACAGCCGCTCGAAAGCCTCTGTCCTCAACTCGTCGGGAAGCTTGTCCAGGGTGTTGATGTGCGTCAGCGAGAAACACCACTTGTCCAGCAGGGTCTCGCACTCTTCCCGGCACTATCTGCAGCATTTCTGAGCGAAAATGACGCAGATGATGCTCTCCCCGGCGCTATCTGCAGCATTTCTGAGCGAAAATGACGCAGATGATACTCTCTCTGGCGCTATCTGCAGCATTTCTGAGCGAAAATGACGCAGATGATACTCTCTCTGGCGCTATCTGCAGCGCTTCTGAGCGAAAATGACGCAGATGATACTCTCCCCGGCGCTATCTGCAGCATTTCTGAGCAATAGTGACGCAGATGATGCTCTTCCCGGCACTATCTGCAGCGCTTCTGAGCGAAAATGACGCAGATAAGGCCAGGCGGTGGCGGGAACTCGCCGGACTTGTCTGACGGACTAAAGCCGCTGGGACGTAAAAACGTGGTTAGTCCTGCAGAAAAGTACCGGACTAAAGCCGCAAAGGCGAAAAAACGGTGTTAGTCGCGCATGGAAGTGACGGACTAAATCCGCTGGGACGTAAAAACGGTGTTAGTCCCGCATGGAAAAAGTATCGGCAGACTGCAAAGCTACCGGAACAGAAGTCTGAAAGTTTTTCTTTTTCTGCATTAAATTTTTCTTTTTCGATGCCGCGCTTTCAGAGAATTTCATATTCTTTGTATTCCATGTTCCTGAACGTTATACGTAGCATCCTGACTTGTGATAAAGTTTGTATAATGATTTTTAATATGTATTTTTGCGATGAGGACGGAGTTGGGTAAGTGGCTGATGGACATCGCCAAATATATGGTGACAGTATTGCTGTTGTCATCGGTATTCGGAGATATGACGAATCTGTGGGCTGTGACATCAGCCATACTGGCGTCATTGTTAACATTGCTGATGGGGCTTTGGCTGGTAAGGAACAGGAATAAACGGGAAAACAAATAGTATGGTAACAATCGTAGTATCGGTTTTTGTGGTCCTCATCGGGGCTGTAGGCGTGATTTACTTCAACTATCAAGATAAGAAAGAAGCACGCAGAATGAAATGAACACAAAGGAGGAGTGATTATGGGCCGTATGTGCCTTTGTATTGCCGGTGAGCATTGTCTCAGGTATTTATTTGGGGAAAGAAGACAGAAAAACGCTTGAGGGGCTCCGCGAGATGTTGTCGGACTGAGCATCAGGCATCTTCGATGCAATATTGCATGATTTCTTCGTGAATTTATTAAATTTGCCGAAATTTCGCGGAATGTGCGGTCATGCCTGCATTCTGCGGCAACAGGCAGAATAAAGTGAAATCTCTTAAGGAATTATATAAAATAGGACGCGGGCCGTCCAGCAGTCATACCATGGGGCCGTCAAAGGCTGCGACCATGTTTTCCCACAGGCATCCGGAGGCAGATTCTTTCGAAGTTACCCTGTACGGCAGCCTCGCGGCCACAGGAAAAGGCCATTTGACGGACGTTGCCATTATTGACGCGCTTTCCGACGGCGGAAGGAAACGCGTCGACATTGTCTGGGAACCGGACATATTCCTTCCTTATCATCCGAACGGGATGAAGTTTACAGCGAAAGACAGCGAAGGGAATACAGGTGCCGAATGGACAGTCTACAGCATCGGCGGGGGAACCATTTCCGAAGGTCCGGGCTCTGCGATAGGAGAAGGCCCGGATATTTATGATCTGAATACTATCGCCGATATAGTGAAATGGTGTCAGGAAAACGGCCGGAATTACTGGGAATATGTCCAGCAGTGCGAGGATGAGGATATATGGGACTATCTGAAGACAGTGTGGGAAGCCATGAAATCATCCATACAGAGAGGCCTGGACAGCGAAGGCGCCCTGCCGGGTCCTTTGAAACTTTCCCGCAAGGCCGCGACTTATCATATCAAGGCTTCCGGATACAAGGCCAATCTCCAGACCCGCGGCATGGTATTTTCCTACGCTTTGGCGGTCAGCGAAGAAAACGCTTCCGGCGGTGTGGTCGTGACTGCTCCGACCTGCGGCTCCAGCGGAGTGCTCCCGGCAGTGCTCTATCATATTTCCAAAGGCCATGATTTCAATGAAAAGCGTATACTTCATGCTTTAGCTACCGGAGGCATTTTCGGAAACGTGGTCAAGCACAATGCATCTATCTCAGGGGCGGAAGTGGGCTGTCAGGGAGAAGTGGGCGTGGCTTGCGCCATGGCTTCTGCCGCCACATGCCAGCTTTTCGGAGGTACCCCTACCCAGGTGGAGTATGCCGCTGAAATGGGCCTGGAACATCACCTCGGCATGACCTGCGACCCGGTATGCGGCCTGGTGCAGATCCCGTGCATAGAAAGGAATGCTTTCGCAGCGGCACGCGCCCTCGATTCGAATATATACGCTTCTTTTTCAGACGGTTTCCACAGGGTGCCCTTCGATGAAGTGGTCCAGGTCATGAAAGAGACCGGTCATGACATCCCGTCGCTTTACAAGGAGACTGGGGAGGGCGGCCTGGCAAAGGGAAAGAAACACCTGAAGAAATAGAAGCTGCAGATAAGAAACTATGGCAGAAGATAGAGACATATTGAAGGAAATCACATCCCAGGAGTACGAACACGGATTCGTCACCGATGTGGAGCAGGAATTCATCCCGAAAGGCCTGAACGAAGACATCATCAGGCTTATTTCGGCGAAAAAGGAAGAGCCGCAGTGGCTGTTGGATTTCCGGCTGGACGCTTTCCGCAAATGGCAGAAGATGAAAATGCCGGAATGGGCTCATCTGGACATACCTGAAATAGATTTTCAGGATATAATTTATTTCGCGGCCCCGAAAAAGGAACGTCCGGACCATATCGACCCCGAGCTGGAGGCCACTTTCGAGAAACTCGGCATTCCGCTGCATGAGCGCGAGGCATTGGCAGGCGTAGCCGTCGATGCTGTATTCGATTCAGTATCAGTAAAAACCACCTTCCGCAAGACACTCGCAGAGAAAGGCATCATCTTCTGCCCGTTTTCCGAGGCCGTAAAGGAATATCCGGACCTGGTCAGGAAATATCTGGCTTCTGTCGTCCCTGTCGGGGACAATTTTTACGCTGCGCTCAATTCCGCCGTTTTCAGCGACGGCTCATTCTGCTATATTCCTAAAGGAGTCCGCTGCCCTATGGAGCTGTCCAGCTATTTCAGGATAAATGCCAGCGGCACCGGACAGTTCGAGAGGACTCTGATAGTCGCAGACGAAGGCTCGTATGTCAGCTATCTCGAAGGCTGCACCGCCCCGATGAGGGACGAGAACCAGCTCCACGCCGCCGTCGTGGAAATAGTCGTGGAAAAAGATGCGGACGTAAAATATTCCACCGTCCAGAACTGGTATCCGGGTGATGCTCAGGGCCGTGGGGGAATATTCAATTTCGTGACCAAGCGGGGAATCTGCAAGGGTGAGGGCAGCCATCTGTCCTGGACCCAGGTGGAGACAGGCTCAGCCATCACATGGAAATATCCGAGCACCATCCTGAAAGGCGACAATTCTTCATCGGAGTTCTATTCTGTAGCCGTCACGAACAACATGCAGCAGGCGGATACCGGCACGAAGATGATTCATATAGGCAAGAATACCAGAAGCCGCATCATAAGCAAGGGAATTTCCGCCGGACACAGCCAGAACAGCTACCGCGGACTCGTGAGAATAGAACCTAAAGCCGTGAATTCCAGGAATTATTCCCAGTGCGACAGCCTTCTTATAGGTGACAAATGCGGGGCCCACACATTCCCGCATATTGTCAATGCGAATACCTCCTCCATTGTGGAACACGAAGCCACGACCTCCAAAATCAGTGAAGAACAGCTTTTTTACTGCAACCAGCGCGGTATAGGTCCGGAGGATGCCGTCGGCCTCATAGTGAACGGTTATGCGCAGGAAGTGCTGGCGAAGCTTCCGATGGAATTCGCCGTCGAAGCCAGAAAACTGCTGCAGGTATCGCTGGAAGGGTCGGTCGGATAATGCCATGTAATTGTCAGTCAGTTAAAATCAGAATATGCACGATATCATAAACTATACATTATTTACCATCGGGAACGATACTCCTGTCCTTCTTATAGACCTGATAACATCGCTCTTCGGCCTGACGTGTGTCGTTCTGGCCGGGCGAAACAGCAAGTACAATTTCTGGGTAGGATACGTTTATACCGCGCTTCTGTTCCTGATGTTCTGGAACAAGCACCTGTACGCCAGTCTTATCCTCCAGCCGATATCCTTGGGGATAAACATCCTCGGACATTACAGATGGACGCACCCCAAAAAAGACGAGGAAAGTTCTCAGGACCATAACTCTCTGAAAGTATCCATGCTGACATGGCCCCAGAGGGTGTTTGCCATCGTATCGGTATTCGTGCTGGCGCTGTTTTGGGGATGGCTGCTGAGCCTGCTCGGAAACCGCTGGTTCGTCGGCGTTTTTCCTGCAGACCCTGTACCGTATCTCGACTCATGCGTTACAGTACTGATACTTGTGGCGCAGTTCCTTTCGGCCCTGAAGAAGTGGGACTGCTGGATAGCATGGCTATTGGTGAATATTACCCAGCTCTGGCTGCACATTTCCGTAGGCCACGTATTCATGCCTGTCGTCTGCAGCCTGTATCTTGTAAACGGTGTCATTTCCCTGTACAGCTGGTACCGGCTTTATTCCAGAAAGGCATGACACACCTTATGTATGAATGAAAGAACCTGATTGTTATGGAGAACGATATAATATTGAAAATCGAGGGCCTGAAAGCCCGTGTAGAGGACAAGGAGATTCTCAAGGGAGTGGATCTGACAGTCCGCAAGGGAGAAACGCATGTAGTCATGGGACCGAACGGTGCCGGCAAGAGTACCCTTTCATCTGTCCTGGCAGGCAAGCCCCAATACACCGTTACGGCAGGAAAAGTCACTTTCATGGGAAAAGACCTCCTGAAAATGAGTCCGGAGGAACGTTCCTGGGCAGGAATATTCCTTTCATTCCAGTATCCTGTGGAAATACCGGGTGTTTCTATCACCAATTTCATGAAAACAGCCGTGAACTCGCGCAGGAAAGCTCTGGGCGAAGACCCTCTGACAGCCGCGGCTTTTCTGAAACTCATGAAGGAAAAGATGGCTCTGGTCCGGATGAAGCCGGAATTTTCCAAAAGGGAAGTGAATGTCGGTTTTTCCGGCGGTGAAAAAAAACGGAATGAAATATTTCAGATGGCCATGCTCGATCCGGTACTTTCGATTCTGGACGAGACCGACAGTGGACTGGACGTGGATGCACTCAGGATAGTCGCCGAAGGCGTGAATACCCTCAAGACTCCTGAAAAGGCGACTATTGTCATTACCCATTACCAGAGACTTCTCGACTATATCGTTCCTGATATCGTACACGTCCTGAAAGACGGCCGTATCGTTAAAACCGCAGGAAAAGAACTGGTCGCCCTTATCGAAGAACACGGGTACGACAGCATAAACTGATTCATACAGAATGACGATGCCAGAAAATAATACCATGACTATAAAATCCGGAGAGCAATCGAAAACATTGCTCGTGGTCACGAGCAATGACATTTCCGGTCTCGAGGGAGGCTTGTCGGGATTCTATGTGACTGCAGGAGAAAATTTCAGCCGGCATCTGGTGTTGCAGACCGGAGCTTCGGCCGATATCCTGGTCCTGATATTGCCCGGAAAGGACTCTTCCTTGGATTTCAGGATAGAAATGACAGGTCAGGACGCGCAGTGCAGGCTGTTCGGACTGTTTCTGTGCCCTTCGGATGAAAAAGTGAAAATCAATGTGGAGATGCTCCATAATGCAGGCCGCTGCTCTTCTCACCAGTTGTTCAGGGGCATCGTTTCCGGAACGTCCAGAGCGGATTTCTATGGCAGGATAGTGGTGGCTCCGGATGCGCAGGTTACTGAGGCTTATCAGGAAAACCATAACCTGCTGCTTTCCGATACCGCCAGAATCGATACGCAGCCCCAGCTGGAAATCTATGCGGACGACGTCAAGTGTTCGCATGGGGCGGCAGTGGGCAAACTGAATGAAGACGAGCAGTTTTATATGAGATCCAGGGGAATACCTGAGGATGAGGCCAAGATCCTGCAGATGCTTTCGTTTGCCGCTCCTGTCCTGGACATGCTGCCTGAAGGGGACGCGAAAGACAGGTTCGCCTCCTATGTGGAACAGTCCGTCAGATCCGCTTTCTGAATATGATAACTTATCCTTATGTCAAGATAAATCTCGGTCTGGATGTCCTGCGCAGGCGGGAAGACGGCTATCACGATCTGGAGACCCTGTTCGTGCCGTACCATGATATTCACGACACGCTTGAAATCATAAAGGCGGACGAGTACGGCGATCTCCTGGCCGATATCAGGGCAAAATACGATGCCGCAGCAGGACAGGTGGTGCAGGCAGTGTCGGATGACGCCAGAGTGATGATAACTATCGCCAGAAGGGAAGGCGTGGACTGGAATCCGCTGGATGACCTGACGGTGAAGGCATATCGTCTGCTCGACGCGGATTTCGCTCTCGGTCCCGTGAAGATTGTTCTGGAGAAAACATCTCCAGTCGGGGCAGGGCTGGGAGGCGGTTCTGCCGACGCTTCTTTTGCCTTGAAGATGCTGTCTGACATTTTCTGCCTGAATCTGGACCGGCAGGCGTTGTCCCGGTATGCTTCCGCTCTGGGAAGCGACTGTACCTTTTTTCTGTATGACCGTCCGATGTTCGGCAGCGGCCGAGGTGAGATTCTGGAAGAATGCAGTCTTCCGGAGGATTTTCATCTCCGTTATGAAATAAAGGTCGTGGTTCCGGAAGGAATAGCTGTTTCTACCGCCGATGCCTACCGCGGCATAGTCCCGTCAGTCCCGTCGGTCCCGCTTCGGGAAAGGCTTTCCTACCCGGTGGAAAACTGGAAAGATTCCCTGTCCAATGCATTCGAGGAGACGGTTTTCAAAAAATATCCCGTACTGGCTGAAGTGAAAAGGTCGTTGTACGATACCGGAGCCGTTTATGCCTCCATGTCAGGAAGCGGCTCTGCCTTTTTTGCAATATACCCCAGGTTTTAGTCAGCTTCCGGAAAAAGAAAAAAACAGCTGGAAAAAGAAAATTGTGGCGTAATGCCGTCATCGGGGGCGGATGATTTTTACGGATTTCCCCGAATGCTTTCCTTTGCCGTAAAAAAATCATGAAGTATTTATCTTATCTGGCAGCGGCATGCATGACGGCGGCTGTCTGTATCTCGTGCGGAACGGAATCGTGGGAAAGCGGCAGGAACATCATTGCAGGACAGGGGTCTGCGTCAGGCGAAGACTCCGTGCCTGAACAAGGCGTAGGGGATACCGGAGAGAATCCGGCTCCGCAGAAGGCGGTCAGTTTCTATATGGTGCTGGCGGAGTATCCCGACGGATACGATTGGCTCAGAGATCCTCAGTACGGGAGCGTGGACTGTGATTTGAAGCTGTTCCGCGACACTTCCGAGATCCTGTGTTTCAAGGCAGGACATGCATACGAAGTCTCTACCGACATGGATATGGTCAGATGTTCCGGCAGTCATGTATTCACGGATTATTCCACATCATCGGAAACAGTCATCAGGAAGGACGGGGAGGAACTTTTCCGCTATTCCGGCAGGGAGATGATCGCCGGTTTCCTCCCGGATGGAGAGTCTGTCCTCACTCTCGGCATTCCGCGCAAGGGAAGCGGTTGGACTTACCGCAGGGACGGGGCAGTCCTGGAGGATTCGCAGGCCGGGATTCCTGTTTCGGGACTTTATTCCGACGAGGGCGTGACGGTATTCGAGTATAAGGAGACAGTGGAAGAGGATTACGAGAGAGTGACGAAATACTACATCGTCATGGACGGTGTCCGGTATGATGTCCCCGATACCAATCCGAAAGAAGAAATAATGGATTTCATGATGTGGAACGGAACGCTTTATATGCTTTCAGTGAGGAAGGACGGAAAGGAGGCGTATTTCGGCATCAATTACCAGAATTATATCATGGACATGTCTACGGCCTTATCCTGCGAAATGGAATGCCTGCTGGCTGACAGCACGGCTGTCTACGCTCTTGGAAAGCTGAATTTCGGAGGCGGGGATGTCCGCAGTGCGATATGGAAAGATACCTCGCTGCTGGAGATTTTCGACAGGTCCTTCAATATCGTCGCATGCTATCCCGACGGCGCGAATCTCGGTGTAGTGGGCTATTTCGGTGATGCCGGGCAGACCCAGACACTGTATCTGAACGGAAAGTACACACCTCTGCCAGCTGGGTATATCCTGCCGATGGCATCATCCGGGTGTTTTGTCGAGGGACATTATTGCCTTTGTCTGCTTCCTTCCGAGTCTTCCATGCCTCCGATGTGCATAATAGACGGGAAAGAACATGTCATGGATGCAAACGGCTGTTTCGTAGGCCTCGGCCATACTGTCACCGTCAGTCAGTCCATGTGACAGTCCTGGACTGGTCCGGATTTACGGTAATCCGGACTTCCAGAGTTTCTTCCGGCAGCAGCTCATCGATATTTTCCGGCCATTCGATGAGACAGAGATGTCCGCTGTCCATGTAGTCGTAGAATCCGATGTCCAGGGCTTCTGCCGGCTTGTTTATCCTGTAGAAATCGAAATGATATACCGGCTCTCCTTCTGAAGTGATGTATTCGTTTACAATCGTGAATGTAGGCGAACATACGGCATCTTCTACACCTAACCTGCGGCACAATGCCGTCGTGAATGTGGTTTTCCCTGCACCCATCGGTGCGAAGAATGCTATTATCCTGCGGTCTCCGATCCGGTGCAGAAACTCGCCGGCTGCCCTGTCTATGTCTTCCAGACTGCTTATGATGATCTTATGCTCCATTATCTCCTGCATTTTCGCGTAAAATTAGGGATAATCGGAGAACTTTCAAATCATCAGCTCCTTTTTGTCGAGCAGTCTGTATCCGGTAGCTTCCGCAATATGTTCCAGCCTGATATTTTCAGCCCCGTCCAGATCGGCGACAGTCCTTGAGACTTTCAATATCCTGGTGTAGGCTCTCGCCGAAAGCCGTTCATCCGATATGAGTTTTTCCAGAAATGCGGAACATTCCCTGTCGGTCCGGCAATATTTTTCCATCATCCGGCCTGTCATGCCGGCATTCGTGTGAACGGTTTCACCTCTGAACCGGTATTCCTGGATTTTCCTGGCTTCCAGAACTCTTGCTGCCACTTCGGATGAAGACTCCTCTTTCTTCCCGCGGACCAGGCGTGATGCATCTACCGGATTGAGCCACAGATGGATATCGATTCTGTCCATGACAGGACCTGAAAGTTTGGAAAGATAGGCTATCCGTTTCCCCGGAGTGCAGGTACACCTGTCTCCGTCTCCGAAGTATCCGCAGGGACACGGATTCGTCGCTGCGACCAGCATGAAGGAAGCCGGGTATTCCACTTTGTTTTTCAGTCTGGATATGACGACTTTCCTGTCCTCCATCGGGCCCCGGAGAGCCTCTATGATTCTTTTCGGCGCTTCGCAGAATTCGTCGATGAACAGAATGCCGTTGTGCGCCAGCGATATTTCTCCCGGCATGATGTTTTCCGAACCGCCGCCTATGATGGCATTAAGGGAGGAACTGTAGTGAGGGGCCCTGAACGGCCGTGTCCGGATGAGACCGCGACGCAGGTTCCCTTTTCCTGCCACCGAGTAAATCTTGCTGGTTTCTATCGCCTCTTCATTGGTCATCGGCGGCAATATCGCGGCCGTGGCATGCGCCAGAGAGCTTTTGCCAGAACCGGGAGGCCCTATCAGAAGTACATTATGACCGCCGGCAGCGGCTATTTCCAGACCGCGTTTAGCCCCGTTCTGCCCGAAAATCTCGGAAAAGTCCATTATGTTGTCTGTGCTTCTGCCGGTAAATTCCGTTTCTTTCCGCCGGTTCGCCGCCAGTAGCTCCCGGCAATCTTCCTTTCCGGACAGTATCCTTATCACGTCTTCCAGCGTTTCCACCCCGAAAATCTCGCCTCCGCCGGATTCTGCGGCTTCCATTGCCGAGCCGGCAGGCAGAATGCACCCCCTGTTTTCTTTTCCTGCCAGTTCCGCTATGGGCAGAGCTCCGGGAATGTCGCGTACCGATGCGTCGAGTCCGAGTTCTCCCATTATGATATATCTGTCCATCTCCGGCATTTCCGCCTGTCCGGAAGCCGCCATTATTCCCAAGGCTATGGGCAGGTCGTACCCGCTGCCTTTCTTATGCATGTCTGCCGGAGCCAGATTTATGACGATTTTCTTTCCAGGAATACGGAATCCCATCGACTGCAGGGCGGTTATCGTCCTCAGAAGGCTTTCCTTCACGGCAGCGTCTGCCAGTCCCACCAGGTGGATTCCGATACCTGAGGATATGTTTACTTCGACATTGACCGGTACGGCATTGATGCCTATGCACTTTGCGCTGGAAACTGTCTTTAGCATTTTTTTCGTCAAATGTCGCGCATTGTCCTGAAAACGGATGCAATAAAAAGAAAAAGAACTTCCGGAAACAGAAAAATCTTAACTTTGCAGAAACCTGGAAAACAATGTTACGCGATTTTTTCATACAGACCGGGAAATATTTTCTTTTTCTGAAGATAGTTTTCAAGAAACCGGAGAAATGGAAGATATTCTGGAGACAGTTCATCCAGGAAGCGGACAAACTGATAATATCATCCGTTGTCCTCGTCTCTGTCATTTCCATATTTATCGGCGGTGTCCTGGTCATCCAGACAGCTTCGAACATGAACAATCCGTTTCTGGACAGGATGCTGGTCGGTTATATGGTCAGGGAAAGCCTTATTCTGGAATTCTGCTCTACCATGGTGGCCCTGATTCTGGCAGGAAAGATAGGGTCGAACATAGCCTCCGAACTCGGCAGCATGCGCATAACCGAGCAGGTGGACGCCATAGAGATGATGGGTGTGAATTCCGCCTCGTTCCTGGTGCTCCCCAAGATCCTGGCAGTGACGCTTCTGTGTCCTCTGCTGGTGCTTCTGAGCTTTTGTCTCGGACTTCTCGGCGGCTGGGTGGTGGTGTCCATGACATCGATAATACCGCTGGCGAAATATGCTGCCGGGCTCAAGTATTGCTTCAATGATTTTTATGTATTCTACAGTTGCGTCAAAATGTCGATATTCTGTTTCGTCATAGCGTCAGTCTCGGCGTTCAACGGATATTATGCGAAAGGAGGCGCATTGGGCGTGGGCAGATCCAGCACCAAATCCATCGTCGTTTCCTGCATACTCATACTTATGCTCGACCTTGTGATTACGCAGCTGATGCTGTATTAATGCCGGCGATATGATCAGGATAGAACATCTTTACAAGAGTTTCGGCGATGTCCATGTGCTGAAAGACATCTCGATAGAATATAAGCAGGGTCTGTGCAACATGATCATCGGCGCGAGCGGTTCGGGCAAGACCGTCCTGCTCAAGACCATTATCGGCCTGATGACTCCGGACAGCGGCACTGTCACGTTCAACGGCGAGGATATTTCCCTGCTGCCATACGAGGAAAAGAAACGGTTCCGCCAGAATATAGGGGTGCTTTTCCAGAACAGCGCCCTTTTCGACTTCGCTACCGTACTGGAAAATGTCATGTTTCCGATGGATTTCTTTACGGACTGGTCTGCCGCGCAGAAACGTGAGAGGGCGCAATATTGTCTGGAACGCGTGAATGTGCAGGGAAATGACGGGAAATATCCCGGAGAACTGAGCGGAGGCATGCAGAAACGTGTGGGAATAGCGAGAGCCATAGCCCTGAATCCGGCATATCTGATATGCGACGAACCTAATTCCGGCCTGGATCCCGAAACAGCCATTCTGATAGACCAGCTGATTCACGGTCTGACCAGAGAGTTCGGGATGACGACTGTCATCAACACGCATGACATGAATTCCATCCTTGAGATAGGGGACAATATCGGTTTCCTTCATCAGGGGAGAATGCTCTGGCAGGGTGACAGGCATACTATCTTCGATACGGACTGTCAGGAACTCCGCAAATTCGTATGCGCCAATTCACTCGCGCGCAATATAATGGAGGGGCACGATTCTATAGCCTGAAACGGAATCCCAGTTCGAGTCCGAACATGAGAGGCTGTACTGTCCTTATGCTTCTCGGCTGGTCCGCATCCGGAAAATAATATCTCAGGCTCGGATCTATATAGATGCCGAAAGTATCGGCAATGATGAATTCCATGCCCAGGCCCGCATTTGCCGAGAACTGCATTCCCCTGACGCTCTCCCTGTGGTGGATGTCGTATCCGTCGGCTGTCATGAGGTATTTGTCGGACAGGCATTTCTCGGCCGTACCTCCCGCGTATGCGTAGAAATCTATGAAATCGCTCTTGAGAATGCTGAAATAAACATTGACCGGTATGCCGATGTAGTCCTGGCTGTTGAGGATATCGGAGTAGTAATTTTCCGTAAAACTGTCTCCTTCCACGTCATAGAACCATCCTGCGAAATTCCTTCTCAAGTGCGTGTAGTTCACTCCTGCCCCCAAAGCCCATCTTTCGGTGAAGTCGATCTTCACTCCGACACCGAATGATACCGGTACGGAGAAAGAGGATTCGCTCGATTCGCTTATCATGTCTTTGGTAAGGGTGTTTTTCCCGGGACTGAAAGATACCGGGGCACCAGCATTTCTGGATACGGATGCGTTGGTGTTGCTTATCGCATTGCCCGACAGGGTTATGGAAGTCCGGATTCTGTTCCTTGCCGGTTCTTCTGCCATAAGCAGTTCCTCCCACCGGGCGGTATCTTCCTCGCTGAAAGTTACATCCCCGCTTTCCTTATTGCCCGTATTTTCCTGTGTTTCCGTATTCCCGGCGCTTTCAGGTGCCGGTACGGGGGCGTTATCCTGTACCGCCTCAGGGGCATCTGTATCCTGCGTATCTGCAGGCAGTGCAGTCCGCGTTTCTCCGATGGCCCGGACCGTCATGTCGGGCAGGTTTTCCGCTACCCTTGCCCAAGGCTCTTCACGTATACTCAGAATCCGGCTGCCGGAAGCGTCCGCCAGACTGTCATATTGCCTTTCGGCAATGGAATCGTCGAATATGCCGGAAATGAAAAGACCTGCAGCGACGGCAGCCGCAGCTGCGGCTCCTGAAGAAATCCTGAACCAGACAGGGACAGTATGGACTTTCCGCTTTCCGGAAGCGGCTTCATCATGCGCCGCCTTTTCCGAAAGGCGTCCCTCAATGCCGGCCCACACGCCGTCCGGGACATCTTCCCGTGCATTTTCCAGAATGGCGCGGATCTGCAAATCGAATTTATGTTCGTCCTTGTCTGTCATCTGCCTTTAGCCTTAATCCTGTTCTGGAGCCATATCCTGGCCCTGCTGAGCTGGGTCCTCGAAGTGGTTTCCGTTATGCCGAGTATTTCGGCGATTTCCCTGTGCGAGTAGCCTTCGATCACGTACATGTTGAATACTGTCCTGAAGCCCGGAGGCAGGGAAGTGACCAGTTTCATCAGTTCCTTGTACCCGATATTGTCCATCTGGTCGGCGATATCCGAACTCAGGTGTCTCGCATTTTCGAGTTCGTCGCTCATTTTCAGAGCATCCTTTTTCCTCAGGTACATCAGCGCCGTATTTATGAATATGCGCCGCGCCCAGCCGTCGAACGATCCCTCGCCCTTGAAGGAATCAAGCCTGGAGAACAATGTGACGAACCCGTCCTGCAGAATGTCCTGAGCTACCTCCCTGTCACCGACATACCGGATGCATACCGGATACATCCGCGGTGCCAGCAGGTCGAATAAGGCTTTCTGTGCAGTCCGGTCCCCCTTTTTGCATAGCTCTATCGTTTTCAGCTCCGAGGTCTCGTCCACAATGTCGTCTCCAGATGCGAAGCGGTGTCAGTCCGCTTCTTGATAAACATTTTTCGTTCAACCTGCGCGTAAAAGATGCTCCATCCAGAATGAATGTTGCATCATTGTCGCAATTTTTTCAAAGATAATTGTTTTTATGCTATTTTTGTAAAGTTTTGCCAGGAGGATTTGAAATGAGAAAATATTTTTCGGCTGCAGCTGTCCTGATAACTTGCATGCTGAGTTTCTGCGGAACAGTATCTGCGCAGGATACTGTCGAAACATTCTCTGAAAACCAGATAATTACCGCTGTTACATATTATAATGAAAGACAGTTCCCGAAAGCTGCGGAAATCCTGAGAGGCGTCATCGGCGAGAATCCTGACGAAGATGCGGCCCACTATTACCTCGGACTTACGGAATTCTGTCTGGGAAACACTGACAAGGCTGAATCCGAACTGAAAGAGGCCGTAAGGCTGGATTCCGCCAATTTCTGGTACAGATACAGGCTGGCTATGGTGTATTCATCGGCAGGAAAGCAGGAGCTTACGCTGGCCATGCTCGAAAACCTGATAAAGGATTTTCCGGACAAATACGATCTGTATTATACCCTGGTGGAACTGTACCAGGGGCTGGGACAGCCGGAAAAGGCCCTCGAAACGCTGTCGCAGATAGAGGCGGTCTTCGGTGTCAGCGACATGATAGCCATAGCGAAATTCGACCTGCTCAGAAGGCTTGGCAGAGAGGATGAAGGATATGATTATCTGGAAGATTTCAACAAGGAATATTCTTCGGTCCAGGTATTGTCCATATTGGGAGACAGGCAGCTTTCCATGTACAACGATTCTTCCGCCGTGGCTTTGTATGATGAGGCCCTGGATCTGGATTCGTCATTTACGCCGGCATTGCTCGGCAAGGCCGAAGCATACAGGATAACGAGGAAATACGACAAGTATTTTTCCGTCCTGTATGATTTTGCATCGAGGGATGATGTCCCGCTGGAGAATAAATGCAGCTATCTGAATGCCCTGGTGAGGTCCGTGGACCAGATGTTCCTGAAAAGTTTCGGTCCGCAGATGGATTCTTTGGTGAATATCTGCAACGGCAAGTACCCCGGGGATTCTTCCGTAACATTCCTGTCCGGGATTTACTACTACGCGAAAGGCGATACGCCTAAGGCCAAGGCATGTTTCAGGGCCAATGCCGAGAAATGGCCTGAAAGTCTTTCCGCCGCAGCCACTTATGTGGAAATGCTCATGTATATGAAGGATTGGGATGAATTGGTGGCCGAAGCTGAAAAGGCTGCCGCGAGATTCCCTTCGGAGCCGGCTTTCTGGGAATATGCCGGAATGGGGGAGTATAACCGGGGGAATTACGGAAAAGTCATAGACATCTGCGGCAAGGTCCTTTCGATAGCTCCTTCCGACAGTGCCACCATACTGAACGCATACACTACGATGGGTGATATGTACTATCATACCGGAGACAAGAAAAAGGCATACAAATCCTATGACAAGGCTTTGGAAATCAATCCGGACTATCTCCCGGTACTGAACAATTACGCGTATTTCCTCAGCATGGACGGGAAGAAGCTGAAGAAAGCGTACGAAATGAGCAGGAAGACCGTCGAGCTGGACCCGGACAATTCCACGTATCTCGATACGTTCGGATGGATATTGTTCCTTCAGGGAAAGGCTTTGGAGGCCAAGCCGTTTTTCAAGAATGCCGTAATGCTGTACGGAGGAAAGGAAAGTCCGGTGGTCCTGGACCATTATGCGGAGGTGCTTTTCGCTCTGAAGGAATATGACCTGGCATTCCTTTACTGGAATCAGGCGAAAGCCATAAACAACGGGCAGATAGAGGATCTGGACAGCAGGATCAGCGAACGGAAAAGCCAGATGAAAAAAGAAGGCAAATGAAAAGGATATGTACCATACTGGCAGTTTTTGCCCTGGCGCTTTGCCAGGGTGTCGTCTCGTCCGCACAGGATACGAGAGAGTACGAGAAGAAGAAGGCCAGGCTGGAAGCGGATATCGCCATGCTCGACAGACAGCTGTCTGAGAATGCATCCAAAAGCAGGAGCGAACTTTCGCGTCTGACCCTGGTCCGGGCGAAAATCTCCGGACGAAAGGACATGATCAGGGCCAGCGACAGGCAGATAAGAAAATATTCCGATAATATTTATCTGACCCAAAAGCAGATAAACAGGCTTGACGCCAGACTGGACACCTTGTCGGATTATTATGGCAAACTGATTCGGAACGCCTATAAGAACAGGGACGGCAGGGTCTGGTACATGTATATTCTGGCCAGCGATGATCTCGGCCAGGCTTTCAGGAGGTACAGCTATTTCAAGAATCTTTCAGCCCAGACGAAAGTCCAGGCGGACAAGATACGTGCGACCAGGGAAGAGCTGGAAGACAGGAAAGACACTCTGCGCCGGCTTAAAGCGGAGGCTGAAGAAGTCAGGGATGCCAGGGAAAAGGAACTCGAATCTCTGAGACAGGAAGAGGAAGCGGCGGAAGTCATCATCGCGCAGCTCCGCAAGAACAAGTCAAAATACGAAAAGGAGCTGGCTGCCAAAAAGAAACAGGTCCAGGCTCTGGAAAAGGAGATAAAGAGAATCATCGACGAGGCTATGGCGGCGGAAAAGTCGAAGGGCGGCAAGGCGGTTATCGACTATACTCTGGCGGCCGAATTCTCCAAAAACAAGGGAAAACTGCCGTGGCCTGTGGAAGGCGTCGTAGTGGACAGGTTCGGACAGCATTATCATCCGGTTTTCACTCATGTCAAGCTGCCGTTCAACAACGGGGTGACCATCGCGACCGCACAGGGAGCTGAGGTCAGGGCCGTATTCGACGGAGTAGTCAAGCAGATAGTCGTCATGCCGGGATATAACCAGTGCGTGCTGGTACAGCACGGAAATTATTTTACATTTTACTGCAAGCTGAAGAGTACGTCAGTCAAGTCGGGCGACAAGGTCAGGACCGGTCAGAAAATAGGGACAGTCGATACCATCAGCGGCGAGACACAGCTTCATTTCCAGGTATGGCAGGGCAGCAAGCCGCAGAATCCACAGACATGGCTGCGTCCGCGGTAGACATATTCATATTATGAAAAAGACAATTTTCCTTACAGGAGCTACCGGCAATATGGGATGGGCCGGATTTCAGGAATTGCTGAAGAAAAAGGACAGGTTCAATATAAGAATCATTGCCAGGCCGAGCAGCAGGAACAGGAAAAAGCTGGCACGGTATGCCGGTGACCCGGATGTCTCGGTCGTATGGGGCGATCTGATGGATTATCAGGCTGTTCTGGCAGGTGTTACCGGAGCTGACTATGTCCTGCATGTCGGCGGAATGGTTTCTCCTGCCGCAGATTATTTCCCGGAAAAGACATTGAAGACAAATGTCACGGCTGCCGAAAATATTGTCAGGGCAGTGCTCGCACAGCCTGACAATGACAGGGTGAAGGTCGTGTATATCGGCTCGGTGGCCCAGTGCGGCGACAGAATGCCTCCTCTTCATTGGGGTGAGGCCGGAGAACCGGTATATGCCAGCATGTATGACAAATATTCGGTATCGAAGTGCATCGCGGAGAAAATTTTCGCGGATTCCGGACTCAGATGGTGGGTGTCTCTCAGGCAGACAGGTATTCTGTATCCTGGAATTTTCAGGCAGATAAATCCTACGGCTTTTCATGTGCCTATCCAGGGGGTATTGGAGTGGGCTACCGTGGAGGATTCAGGCAGACTTCTGGCGAATGTGGTGGAAGACTGGGTGCCTGACGAATTCTGGAACAGGTTCTATAACATAAGCAGCGGTGAAGACTACCGTCTGGTGAATTACGATTTCGAAAACAGGCTTCTGAGGCCACTCGGTATCGGCAGTGTGGAAAAAGTTTTCGAGCCGCAGTGGTTCGCCACGCAGAATTTCCACGGCATGTGGTACAAGGATGCCGATGTTCTGGAGAATTATCTCCATTTCCGGGCTAATGTTCCCGTAGACGAGTATTTCAGGAGCCTGGCGAAGCGTCTTCCATGGTATTATTCCCTGGCCCGGATAGTGCCGGCCTGCCTTATAAAGGCGTTCATGAGACCTCTGGCGTATGAAAAGGGGCTGGGTACCCAGTCCTGGGCAAAGGATGACGAAGAGAAACTGAAGGCATATTACGGCTCTCGCGAGAATTTCGAAAGTATAGTCAGCTGGGAGCAGATGCGGCCTCCTTATCTGGAAAAGAATCTGGAAAAAGCCAGGAAGTCCGGCCAGGTGACGAATCTTCCGAAAGGATGGGATGACAGGAAGTCCATATATGAACTGACGGATGACGAGATCCGGGCAGCGGCTGCATTCAGGGGCGGCAAGTTCATCGGCCCTGTGGAAGAAGTGCCTGCAGATAAGTCAGAACCGGCGACGGACGGCACCGTACACCGCAGGAAATGTATGCTGTACGAATGGGAATGCGAGAACGGACACAGATTCACATCTTCCCTGGAATATGTCCTGCTGGGCGGCGGCTGGTGTCCGGAATGCGGCTACGACCGTGTCTATACCGAATCGACAGCCGGAAACAAGTTTATCTCAGCGGTATTGTCTTCACGGTACCGGGGATGATTTCTTCTTCCGGATTTCCGTGCAAATGAATGATTCTCTGGTTCGAACTGCCTCTGAAAAGCAGTTCTGTATCTCTTTTCTCCATAATGAACGGGCCGTCTACCAGGACATCGATGTACGGTAGTATCTGCGCCAGTTCCGGATCTTTCAGGATTTCCTCGTATGTAAATCCGGTATAGCACCAGATGGTTTTCCCTGTCTCTTCCTTTATGCGTCTGGCCAGTTCGGTAAATGCCTCCGCCTGGTAAAGAGGGTCTCCTCCGGTGAACGTCACATTGCTGAATTCATCTGACCGGACTATGTCCAGAAGTTCGTCCACTGTAGCTTCATGTCCGCCGCCGAAATCCCATGACTGCGGATTATGACATCCCGGACAGTGGTGCGCGCATCCGGCGCAATATATGGAAGTACGGAGACCAGGGCCGTCGGCCATGGTCTCCTCCAATATATCCAGTATCCTGATAGTCATTTTTGCTCGTTATTTGTGGACGACACGGTCTTTAAGCTCGGCCAGCTTCGCACTGTTCCATCTCTCCGTGGTTCCTACCAGATAGCCTGTGATGCGCTGGAGTTTGTCTATGTGCTTGCTGTGGCACTTAGGACATTCTTCGAGCTCCTCGTCGGCATTCTCGAATCCGCAGTCCATGCAGCGGTTCCTGTTATGGTTTACGGAACCGTACCCCATATTGTACTTGTCCATCAGATCAACTATTGTCATGATGGCCTCAGGATTATGTGTGGCGTCCCCGTCTATTTCCACATAGAAGATATGTCCGCCGCCTGTCAGCGCATGGTATGGGGCCTCCACTTCGGCCTTGTGCTTAGGCATGCAGTGATAATATACCGGAACATGGTTCGAGTTCGTATAGTATTCCTTGTCAGTCACGCCTGGAATGATGCCGAACTTTTTCTTGTCCATCTTGGTGAAACGTCCTGCAAGTCCCTCTGCCGGAGTGGCAAGTACGCTGAAGTTGTGCTGGAATCTTTCAGAGAACTCGTTTACCTTGTCTCTCATGTATGAAACTATCCTGAGTCCGAGAGCCTGCGCCTCTTCAGATTCTCCATGATGTTTGCCGATAAGGGCTATGAGAGCTTCCGCCAGCCCGATGAAGCCTATTCCGAGAGTTCCCTGGTTTATGACGGATTCGATAGTGTCGTCCTCCTTGAGATTCTCGCTGCCGAGCCAGAGGGCTCCCATCAGGAGAGGGAACTGCTTTTTCAGGGCCGTCTTCTGGAAATTGTACCTCTCGCAGAGCTGTTTGGCCGTAACGTTGAGTGCCCAGTCCAGTTTTTCGAAGAACATCTGTATCCTCTTGTTCTGGTCTGGCTCATTCATGCATTCTATGGCCAGACGCACGATGTTTATCGTGGTGAAGGACAGGTTTCCTCTGCCGATTGAGGTCTTCGGCCCGAAACGGTTTTCGAATACCCTCGTACGGCAGCCCATCGTAGCTACTTCATAGTTGTATCTTTCAGGGTCGTCCGCTCTCCAGAGCTCGTGCCTGTTGAACGTGGCGTCCAGGTTCAGGAAGTTCGGGAAGAACCTTCTTGCAGATACCTTGCAGGCGAATTTGTACAGGTCATAGTTCCTGTCTTCAGGAAGATAGCTGACCCCTCTCTTCTTTTTCCATATCTGGATAGGGAAAATGGCTGTAGAGCCGTTTCCTACGCCCTCGTATGTAGTGTTGAGGATTTCCCTGATGACGCACCGGCCCTCGGCAGAAGTGTCTGTACCGTAATTTATCGAACTGAACACTACCTGGTTCCCGCCCCTGGAGTGAATGGAGTTCATGTTATGCACGAATGCCTCCATAGACTGGTGTACGCGGCTCACTGTCATATTGATGGCGTGCTGCAGGACCCTTTCCTCGCCTTGTATTCCGAGCAGATCCCTCTTGATATAGTCATCGATGGCTATGTCTTTCAGGTGGCTGTAGTCGGTGCCCTGCATGTCGCTGATCTTGTCTATCTCCTCATGGAATGTCTTTCTGACGAAAGGAGCCATGTAGAAGTCGAAAGCAGGTATGGCCTGTCCTCCGTGCATTTCGTTCTGTACGGTTTCCATCGAGATGCATCCCAGGATGCTTGCAGTCTCTATCCTTTTGGCCGGCCTCGACTCTCCGTGCCCTGCGAAAAACCCGTTCTTCAGTATCTTGTCGAGCGGATGCTGGACACAGGTAAGGCTTTTCGTAGGATAATAATCCTTGTCGTGGATATGTATGTATCCGTTTCTGACAGCCTCTTTCACATCTTCGGACAGCAGGCATTCGTCCACGAAAGACTTTGTGGACTCCGAAGCGAATTTCATCATCATGCCGGCAGGCGTGTCGGCATTCATGTTGGCATTCTCCCTGGTGACGTCGGTGGCCTGAGCCTCTATGATTTCCTTGAATATTTCGCGGGACTTGGCCTTTCTCGCCAGATTCCTCTGGTTTCTGTATGCTATGTATTTTTTGGCCACTTCTTTACGCGGGCTGTTCATCAGTTCCATTTCCACATGGTCCTGGATGTCTTCCACGCTCATGCTTTCCACATCGATTTTGGCGATGGCGGCAGCTATTTCCGCAGCGAGTACGATGTCCTCTCCCTGTTCGGTGACATCCATTGCCTTGAGGACAGCATCCACTATTTTCCTTTTGTCGAATTCGACAATACGCCCGTCTCGTTTAATTACAAATTTTACCATAACCGGAGACTGTTTAACAAAAATCAGAGATAAAAAAAGAGGCCGACTCTGGTGTCATCCTCAACCGAGAGCAAATATAGTCCAATTATCATTACAATATCGGAAAACGCCGGTAAAAAGTTTTCCACAATATTGTAATCACCTGTTAAGTTACTCATTAACAGGTGATTACAATATGATTAAATTTGAAATATTCAAAATTGGTTAACAAGTATGTTACGTGGCCTAACCTACGACCCAGACGAGTACATGCCTGTCGAAGAATATGTATCCGAGCTCGAATTCTTCCTCGTGACCGTCCTTGTGGGTGAATGTGGCTTCGAGTTCTCCCTTGCCTTTCAGGGTGAATTTTTCTACCTCTATCTGCTCGGCGAAGTCCACCCTGTTCTGGGACATCCTTTTGTAGATGGCTTCCTTCGCGCACCAGTATATGGCGAGCTGTTCGTTTTTCTGATCATCGTCCAGGTCGTCGATTTCTTCTTCGGACAATGCTTTCTGCTCGACGGCGGAAAAGTCCCTGTCGAGGGTTTCGATGTCTATGCCGAGATCGTCTTCCTGGTGCGTGATGATGGCTACATATTTCTCGCAGTGGGTTATGCTTATGTTGGTGATGCAGTTTTCCAGAAACGGCTTGCCGTTATCGTGGTGCCCGAGATATACTTTCTCTTCGAAAACTTCGTTCAGCAATGCCCTGACCGCCAGCTTCTGCTTGCGGAGGCTTGCGTTCCGTATCAGCGAGATTTCCTCCATCTCGTCGGTAGGTACGGAGCTCATGTCTATGAGTTCCTGTTCTGTTTCGGTTATCTGCCAGACTGCAATCTCTGCTTTGTTTTCAAGGGTTTTCCTTAAATATAGTCCCATATTGTTATGCTATGTAGTTCAATCCCCGGTCATGAAACCGTGCTGCCCGTGGTCCCGATATATGAAAGCCCCGTCTGTGCATTATATGCGCAGACGACATGACACCCGGTCCCGTCTCCGGAATCGGATGAATTTCCAAGTATCATGAAAATGCAGTTCGACAGCGGGTCGTCGGACATTGTACCCGCTTCGATATCAGAAGGCTTTAATATTGGACTGGGAGGTTCCACTTGATTATTTCCGTTTAATCGGACTGCGGCCTGTTTTCTGCCGGCAGATCCAGTTAATCGGTGCAAATATAGCGAATTTTTAGAACCGCTCTTATATTTTGTGAAAAATTGTATCGGGAGGCAGGTCCAGGAGGGAGCTTTCCGCGTTAGTCTGCTGCGGATGACAAACCATTATTGAAATAAAATGGATGCGGAGTTAAAGAAATTATTATATTTGTAGAATTGATTCGGAAAATATTTGAATTGACATTAAATAAATATGTATTATGGATTTTCTGACTAATGAAAAATTGACCATCATCGGCGCGGCCGGCATGATCGGGTCCAATATGGCTCAGACGGCCATGATGATGAAACTTACTCCGCATCTCTGTCTTTACGACCCGTTTGCCCAGGGGCTCAAGGGTGTTGCCGAGGAAATGTACCACTGTGCTTTCGACGGCGCGGAGATCACTTATACGGATAATATCAAGGAGGCTTTGACAGGAGCCAAATATGTAGTGTCTTCCGGCGGCGCCCCGCGCAAGCAGGGTATGACCAGGGAAGACCTGCTGAAAGGAAACTGCGAAATCGCCGAGCAGCTGGGAAAAGACATCAAGGCTTACTGCCCTGATGTAAAGCATGTAGTCATCATTTTCAATCCGGCCGACCTTACAGGTCTTGTTACACTTCTTCATTCCGGACTGAAGCCTTCGCAGCTGACTACGCTTGCAGCTCTGGATTCCACCAGGCTGCAGAGTGCGCTGGCACAGGAGTTCGGCGTACAGCAGAGCAAGGTGACAGGATGCCATACTTATGGCGGACACGGCGAGCAGATGGCGGTATTCGCTTCCGAGGCCAAGGTGGACGGAGTTCCGTTTGCAGAACTTCTCGGCAGCAAGCTCCCTCTCGTAAGATGGGACGAAATCAAGGGTGATGTCATCCAGGGCGGAAAGAAAATCATTGAACTCAGAGGCCGTTCTTCATTCCAGAGCCCGGCATACGTATCCATAGAGATGATTGCTGCCGCAATGGGCGGAAAGAAGTTCGAATGGCCTGCAGGCTGCTACGTGAATACTCCTAAGTATCACAATGTGATGATGGCCATGCCGACAGTTATCGACGGTACAGGCGTCCATTACTCGGAAGTAAAGGGTACGGCTGACGAAATGGCGGCACTCGATGCTTCATACGAGCATCTCTGCAAGATGAGGGATGAGATCATCGATCTCGGAATCATCCCTGCAGTGGCAGACTGGAAGACTGTGAATCCGAATCTGTAAAACGATCCGTCAGGATATTTCAAGGGTGGCCGGAGACATTTTCCCGGCCGCCTTTTTTTGTCTCCAGACTCCGGAGGCAGCTGGAGGGCTTTGCGGTTCCTGTTGGAAATTTTGCAAATGTTATATAATATTATACTCAGTTTTGGGATCGGCTTTGTCTCATTATCCGTAAAATCGCACGATATCTGGAATTTGTTATTCTATGATAAGTGACGCTGTAATCAAAGACATAGCCCAGAATGTTTTTATGAAACTGTGGCTGGCGCGGCATGCATTGTCCGAAGAGCAATCTTTGGACAGTTATATCTTTACACTACTGTCCATTTTTAGTGGACAGTAGTGGGTATTCTTTAAAAAAAATTTAGACTTGACGCTAAAAACATTAATTTTGTCGGTTGAAAAAAGTTAAACCAATTCAGTATTGGAATCATGAACGACAGAAGACTAATGGAAAGGGCGGCCGACAATATCAGGATATTGTCGGTGTCTATGGTTGAAAAGGCTAAATCAGGCCATCCGGGCGGAGCTATGGGTGGGGCGGATTTCATCAATGTGCTGTTTTCCGAATACCTGGTTTATGACCCTGAGAATCCGTACTGGGAAAGCCGTGACAGGTTTTTCCTGGATCCGGGACACATGTCGCCTATGCTGTATTCCGTACTTGCCCTGTCCGGCAAGTTTTCTCTCGAAGACCTGAAGCAGTTCAGGCAGTGGGGAAGTCCTACTCCCGGACATCCTGAAGTGAATGTCGCCAGAGGGATAGAAAATACTTCAGGCCCGCTCGGCCAGGGACATACTTATGCTGTCGGGGCTGCCATAGCGGCGAAGTTCCTCAGGGCCCGTCTCGGTGATATCATGGACCAGACCATATACACTTATATTTCCGACGGCGGAATCCAGGAGGAGATAGCTCAGGGAGCGGGCCGTATCGCAGGTCATCTGGGTCTGGATAATCTGGTGATGTTCTTCGATTCGAACGATGTGCAGCTTTCTTCGATGACGGATGAAGTCACTGTCGAGGATATAGAAATGAAATACCGGGCATGGGGATGGGATGTGATGCAGATAGACGGCAACGATGTGGATCAGATACGCAAGGCGCTCGACTGGGCCAAGGCCGTGGAAGGGAAGCCTGCGCTGATCATCGGGCATACGCTGATGGGCAAGGGTGCCCGCAGGGCGGACAATACCAGCTATGAGAACTGTATCGCCACGCACGGAGCCCCGCTCGGAGGAGATGCTTACGTGAATACTGTCAGGAATCTCGGAGGAGATCCTGAGAATCCGTTCGTCATTTTCCCTGAAGTCCAGGCTCTTTATGATGCCAGAAAGAAGGAGCTGACAGAGCTCATGAAAGCCAGGAAGGCTGCGAAGGCTGCATGGGCCGCGGCCAATCCGGGTCTGGCGGAGAAGATGGAAAACTGGTTCTCCGGAAAGATGCCTGACTTAGACTGGGATTCAGTGGTCCAGAAACCGGATGTGGCTACCAGAGTGGCTTCTTCTGCCGTTCTGGGCATGCTTGCCGACAAGGTGGAGAATATGATAGTCTCCTCTGCCGATCTTTCAAATTCCGACAAGACCGACGGATTCCTGAAGAAGACGCATATTTTTAAGAAAGGCGATTTTTCCGGAGCCTTTCTGCAGGCGGGTGTGGCGGAACTGACCATGGCCTGCTGCTGTATCGGCATGATGCTCCATGGCGGGGTCATTGCGGCATGCGCGACATTCTTCGTTTTCTCGGATTATATGAAACCTGCCATAAGGATGGCGGCCCTGATGGAGGTTCCCGTAAAGTTCATCTGGACGCATGACGCTTTCAGGGTAGGGGAAGACGGCCCTACGCATCAGCCTGTGGAACAGGAAATGCAGCTGCGCCTGCTCGAAAGGATGAAGAACCATCACGGGAAGAACTCTCTGACGGTATTGCGGCCTGCCGATGCAGAAGAAACGACACGTGCGTGGAAGCTGGCGATGGAAAACACGTCCACTCCTACTGCCATGATCTTCTCACGTCAGAACGTACCTGACCTGCCTGCCGGCAATGATTATTCCGCTTTCAGTAAAGGTGCATATATCGTCGGTATTTCGGACGAGAACCCTGATGTGGTGCTTGTCGCGTCAGGTTCCGAAGTTTCGACGCTCGTGGCAGGTGCCGAGCTTCTGAAGGCAGACGGCATCCGCGTAAGGGTGGTTTCCGCGCCTTCTGAGGGCTTGTTCAGATGTCAGGATACTGAATACCGGGAAAGTGTCATTCCGTCTTCCGTGAAGAAATTCGGGCTTACAGCCGGTATCCCTTGTACTTTGGAAAGCCTCGTGGGGGTCAACGGCAGGATATGGGGGCTCGGCGAGTTTGGTTATTCGGCTCCATATAAGGTTCTGGACGAGAAGTTCGGCTTTACTGCCCGTAATGTCTATGAACAGGTGAAAGCCATGCTCTGAGCATCCGGGCCGTGAATATATTGAAAAAGAAAAGCAACTATCTGAAAACCAGGTAGTTGCTTTTCTTTTGTGTCGGGGTACTGTGACTCGAACACAGGACCCTCTGGTCCCAAACCAGATGCGCTAGCCAACTGCGCCACACCCCGAATGTCCTCTTCTTTCGAATTGGACTGCAAATATACTGCTATTTTTTAAATTATCAAATTATTTTGTAAAAATTCACAAGGAATAACGTTGCTCCATAATAAAATTGCGGGGGATCTCAGATCCCCCGCAACATTTATCGTATCCGTATTCCGGATTATTTGCTTTCCTTACGGTCGCCACCGCGGTTCCTTCCTCCGCGACGACGGTCTCCGCGTCCCTGACGTGAAGAATTCTGCTGTGCCTGGGCTGCAATGCCGGCATTAGGGGAAAGGTCTTTCTTGCCGTAAACCTCACCGTTGCATATCCATACCTTGATACCGAGAACACCTACTTTTGTATGTGCTTCAGCCAATGCATAATCGATGTCTGCACGGAATGTATGGAGAGGAGTACGTCCTTCCTTGAACATTTCGCTTCTTGCCATTTCAGCTCCGCCGAGACGTCCGCTGATCTGGATCTTGATACCTTCCGCACCTACCCTCATGGTAGTGGCGATAGCCATCTTGATAGCCCTTCTGTATGAAACACGGCCCTCGATCTGGCGGGCGATGTTGTCAGCTACGAAATGAGCGTCTGTCTCAGGTTTCTTGACCTCGAAGATGTTGATCTGTACATCCTTGTTGGTCACTTTCTTCAGCTCTTCCTTCAGCATGTCCACTTCTGCGCCGCCTTTTCCGATGATGACACCCGGTCTGGCTGCATGTATGGTTACTGTAATGAGCTTCAGAGTCCTTTCAATGACTATTTTCGAAAGTCCGGCCTTTGCAAGGCGGTTTACAAGATATTTGCGGATTTCATAGTCTTCCGCAATCTTTGCGGCATAGTCACCACCACACCAGTTAGAGTCCCAACCACGGGTGATACCGATTCTGTTGCTGATAGGATTTGTCTTCTGTCCCATAATTTATTCCTCCACTGTTGTTGCTGGTTTCTTTACATCGAGGATGACGGTGATGTGGTTGGAACGCTTGCGGATTCTTCCGGCCCTTCCCTGAGGACAAGGACGGATTCTCTTGAGAGTCCTTCCTTCACCGACCATAAGGGTCTTGATGTATACATTACCGTTATCAAGTTCGCTTGCCTTGTCCTGGTTCTTTGCCTCCCAGTTTGCAATGGCGCTGCGGACTACCTTCTCAAGGCTCACAGAAGCATGCTTCTTGGAGTATTTGAGAATATCGAGTGCCTTGTTCACCTCTACGCCTCTTACGATATCGGCTACAAGACGCATTTTGCGAGGTGAGGTAGGAACATTGTTCAGTTTAGCTATAGCTGTCTGTTTCTTTTCAGCTTTCAGCCTCTCGGCCATCAATCTTTTACGAGCTCCCATAACTTAACTTCTTTTTAATTATTTACGATTGCCCGAATGGCCTCTGAATGTTCTTGTTGGCGCAAATTCACCGAGTTTGTGGCCTACCATGTTCTCAGTAACGTAAACAGGAATAAACTTGTTTCCATTATGAACAGCGATGGTATGACCCACGAAGTCAGGTGAAATCATGCTTGCGCGTGACCAAGTCTTGACAACCTCTTTCTTCATGCTACCTTCATTCATAGCAAGAATTTTCTTTTCCAGACTTGCCTGGATATAAGGACCTTTTCTTAATGAACGACTCATAATCTCTAAAGTTTTATTCCGTTATTTTTTCCTTCTTTCAATAATAAACTTATTTGAAGCGCTCTTAGGATTACGTGTCTTGTAGCCCTTAGCTGGCAGACCCTTGCGTGAACGTGGATGTCCTCCTGATGCACGTCCTTCACCACCACCCATAGGGTGATCGACAGGGTTCATCACGACGCCTCTGTTGCGAGGTCTGCGTCCGAGCCATCTGTTACGTCCGGCTTTGCCATGAGACTCCAAATTGTGATCTGGATTAGATACAGTGCCCACAGTTGCGCGGCAAGTCACAAGTATCATCCTGGTCTCGCCTGAAGGGAGACGTACGATAGCGTGGTTGCCTTCACGAGCTGCCAGCTGGGCGAATGCGCCGGCACTGCGTGCCATGGCCGCACCCTGTCCAGGGCGGAGTTCGATGTTGTGGATCAGAGTACCGAGCGGAATTTCAGAGAGAGGAAGAGTGTTGCCCACTTCAGGTGCCACGCCTGGGCCTGAAGCGATGACTTGCCCTACTTTCAGTCCGTTAGGAGCGATGATGTATTTCTTTACACCATCTTCATATTGTACCAGTGCGATACGTGCGCTGCGGTTCGGATCGTATTCGATCGTCATGACAGTTGCCTTGCAATCGTCCTTGTCGCGGCGGAAATCGATGATACGGTACATTCTCTTGTGACCGCCACCGATGTAGCGCATAGTCATTTTACCCTGGTTGTTTCGTCCGCCTGACTTTTTCAGCGGAGCCAACAGTGATTTCGTAGGAACAGTGCAGGTAATGTCGTCAAAAGCACTAATTACCTTATTTCTCTGTCCCGGTGTTACCGGTTTGAATTTTCTTACTGCCATTGTACAATACCTTAAATGTTACTATAGAAATCTATCTTGTCATCACCGGCAAGAGTCACGTATGC
>CALUSC010000011.1 GCA_944323345.1 uncultured Bacteroidales bacterium
ACTCCATCGAGAAACTGAAGAATGTTTATGAATCTGCCCATCCACGGGCTAAAAACGGAGGTAAAAATGGAGATTAGGGTACAATCCATCAAGTTCAATGCAGATCAGAAATTGCTGGACTTTGTAGAAAAGAAGCTATCCAAATTGCCTAAATTCTATGACGAGATTATCGGGGTCGACGTAGCGTTGTCGCTTCTGCCTGAGCATGAAAACAAGAATGTCAAGGTTCAGGTCCAGATTCCCGGCAATGATGTCGTGGTGGAGAGGAACGCGAGGACATTCGAAGACGCAGTCGTGGACTGTCTGGATGTATTGAAGGAAAAACTTGTAAGAGTAAAGGAGAAAAAAGCGAATTGAAAAATAAACGGTACAGGTGAATAACCGCTGAGGGTGGCCCGGAAGATGTCGGGTCACCCTCAATGTTTTTTTAATCCCGTGCCGGAGAATTTTTAAAATATTTTCTATTTTTGCGACGCTTAAAATTTAAATGAAATGGGTGGATTTTTCGGAACTATCTCCAAGGAAAAATGCATTAATGATCTGTATTACGGGACAGATTACAATTCTCACATGGGAACCAGAAGGGGCGGAATGGCTACCTACAGCAGTCAGGACGGCTTCAAGCGTTCCATCCATAATCTTGAAAGCTCATATTTCCGCAGCAAGTTCGAGGACAGCCTCGACAAGTTTACGGGAAATGCCGGCATAGGAGTCATCAGCGATACTGACCCGCAGCCGATAGTCATCAATTCCCATTTGGGTAAGTTCGCCATAGTTACCGTGGCCAGGATCGTGAACCTCGATGAACTCGAAAAGGAATTGCTCGACAGCAACATGCATCTTTCCGAACTCAGTTCCGGAAAGACTAACCAGACGGAACTTATCGCCTTGCTCATCATCCAGGGAAAAACATTCCGTGAAGGAATCGAGAATGTTTTCGCCAAGATCAAAGGCTCGTGTTCGATGCTGATACTGACTGAAGACGGCATCATTGCGGCCAGGGACAGGCTTGGCCGCACCCCTATAGTCATAGGAAAGAAGGACGGGGCCTATGCGGCGACGAGCGAGTCCTGCAGTTTCCCTAATCTGGGCTATGAGATAGACAGTTATGTCGGCCCCGGCGAAATTGTAAAGCTTTATCCGGACCGCGTGGAGCAGATCAAGGCCCCTGAGGAAGAGATGCAGATATGTTCTTTCCTCTGGGTGTATTACGGTTTTCCTACATCCGCTTATGAAGGAAAGAATGTGGAGCAGGTGCGTTTCCGCAGCGGTTTCATGATGGGTAAGGATGACAAGTCAGATGCAGACTTCGTATGCGGCATTCCGGATTCGGGTATCGGTCAGGGTCTCGGATATGCGGAAGGAAAGGGCATCCCTTATCACAGGGCCATTACGAAATATACTCCGACATGGCCGCGCAGCTTCACTCCGAGTAATCAGGAAAGACGTTCTCTGGTGGCAAAAATGAAACTTATCCCGAACAGGGCCATGCTTGAGGACAAGAAAATCATATTCTGCGATGATTCCATCGTTCGCGGCACCCAGTTGAAAGACAATGTCAAGGTTCTCTATGACTACGGAGCTAAAGAGGTGCACATGCGTATCGGCTGTCCTCCTTTGGTCTACGGCTGCCCGTATATCGGCTTCTCCGCCAGCAAGACTGACATGGAGCTGATAACCAGAAGGTTCATTCAGGAATTCGAGGGTGATGCGGACAAGAATCTGGAAAAATATGCCGATCCTTCCACGCCGGAATACAAGAGGCTGGTCGACAGGATCGCGAAGCATTTCGGTCTGACATCTCTGAAATTCAATACGATAGAGACCTTGATTGAGGCTATCGGTCTTCCGAAATGCAAGGTGTGCACCCATTGTTTCGACGGGAGCAGCAAATTCTGACGGACGCAGGAGTTTCCGTGACGAGCAGCAGGTTTTCAGTACCTGACCTGAGTTCGCAGCCAATACCGAAAATATGGATACCGTTTCCCTGGGAGACTCCGAGTTTCTTTTCCAGAGCGGCGGTGTCCATTTTCATGTTACGGGCAGTGACTTCGGCTTCAGGGTATCTTTTCCCTACTTCACGGATGTTTCTGTTGTTTAGTGGTAATACTTCTTTGATAATGAATAATTTGCCGAAAGGAGCCAGTTCTTCGGGGAACTGTCCGTCTCCTGCCGGGAGATAGTAGTGCGAAAATCTTCCTGATTTCACGAGTGGGAATCTTCTGCACAGAATATTGTATGCCCCGGCTTTCAGAAGGGCCTTTCCAGGTTCGAAGAGTACCGCTCCGGGTTTCAGCTGTTCCTTTTCCCACACCGGGGCCGCTGCCGGTTCCCTCAGTTCACCGGTACGGAAGTCCGTCGAATACCATCTTCCGGTTTCCGCTCCTTCCCCGTTACTGCCTGTTTCCACGTATGCTGATACCGAGCAGGTGCATTCTCCTGAAAATTCCCTGTCCATCAGGACAATGATTTCCTTGCATTCCCTTCCCGATTCCAGGACATGCAGTTCGCGGCATTCTTTTCCGAGCCTGTCCAGCAGCATGCTGATATCGGCCATGGGAGACAGTTTCAGCAGGATGTATCTGCATTCGCGGAAAAGTTCTTTCCTGAGTTCAAGTACATCCGGGCGGCATTGTTCCAGCAGGAATACTTTGTTGCCGTCGCTGTTTCGTCTGGCCGGATCCATGAATATGATGTCGGGGCGTAAATCGCCGAGGATTTCGCCGGCAGTCATCCCTTCTTTCTCACCGGCAGGAGCTACCATGCCGGAACGTACCGTGATTCTGTCGCGGCCGAGACATCTGAAATTGTGCCTGGCGGCGGCCGCCAGAACCGGATTCATTTCATTGTACAATACGGCGTCGGCCACACTGCAGAATGCCCATGAATCCACTCCGAGACCGCCTGTGAGGTCTGCGATACGGCATTTTCTTCCACCGGATATCCTATGGACGAGCGCGGCCTTGTACATGGCGGTGCTTTCCGAACTGCATTGTTCTCCGCTGAGTCTCAGCGGATACTCCAGTTCCGGGTGCATGTACCACGAAGGGACCTTTTTGCGGAGTTTCCTGCGGACTTCGATGGTATTGACCGCCAGGTCGATGTCGATATCCTGAAATTTGTCTCTGGACAGAATCAGTCTGGACGTGTCGGCATTCTCGTGAGCCGTTATGAAATCAGAAAAACTTTCCATGAGAAAAAGAAATTTCCGGGACAAATATATCATTTATTGCGGATAATTAATAAATTTGTATGATGTGCCGACGTTCTTATGAATGTAATTATTAACTCTATATTTAAACTAAGAATAAATTATGGAAAAGAATTTCAGAGATGTAGCCCAGAGTTGGCTCGACGGGAACTATGACCAGGAGACCAAGGATGAGGTCAGAAGACTGATGGAAACCGATCCTGCCGGTCTTGAAGATGCATTTTACCGTAATCTTGAATTCGGTACCGGCGGGCTCCGCGGAATCATGGGCGTCGGAACGAACAGAATGAACAAATATGTCGTGGCCATGGCTACCCAGGGTCTGGCAAATTATATCATCAAGAATGTGCCTGGAGAGAACCACAGCGTATGCGTGTCATACGACAGCAGGAACAACAGCGATGCCTTTGCGCACATTACGGCGGAAGTCCTGTCTGCAAACGGCATCCACGTGTATATTTACGACTGCCTGCATCCTGTACCGCTCCTGAGCTATGCTGTCAGAAAGAAGCATGCCACGGCTGGAGTCATGGTGACAGCTTCGCATAACCCCAAGGAATACAACGGCTACAAGGTTTACTGGTCTGACGGGGCCCAGATCATCGCCCCTGTGGACAAAGAGATTGTGGCTGAGGTGAATGCCATCTCAGACCCGTCCATGGTAAAATACAAGGCTGACGGCAAGGAAGGCGGCATAGAGGTGATGGGCGATGAGATGAACAATGCCTATATGGATGATGTGCTCACTCTCATGCTGTCGCCTGAAGCGAGGGCCAGGCACAAGGATTTGAAGATAGTGTACACTCCGCTTCATGGCTCTGGGGTGAAGATCGTCCCAGCTATTTTGAAGAGGCTCGGCTTCGAGAATATTTACCATGTGCCGGAGCAGGATATCAATGACGGAAATTTCCCTACAGTCAAGTCTCCGAACCCTGAAGAGTCCTCGGCTCTCGAAATGGCTGTAAAGGTGGCGGACAAGGAGGGTGCAGACCTGGTTCTCGCTACGGACCCTGATGCAGACCGACTGGGTATCGCTGTCCGCGACAATGACGGCAAGATGGTTCTTTTCAATGGAAACCAGACAGGCTCGATGCTCACATATTATATCCTCAGACGCTGGTCTGAACTCGGGAAGCTGGACGGGACGAAATATGTAGTCAAGACTATCGTCACGACAGAACTGATAAGGGCCATCGCCGAGAAATACGGGGTGAAAGTATACAATGTGCTTACCGGTTTCAAGTATATAGCCGACATAGTACGCAAGAACGAGGGCAAAGGCGAGTTCATCTGCGGAGGCGAGGAAAGCTACGGCTTCAACATCGGAGAGTTCGTCCGTGACAAGGATGCTCCGATTTCATGTGCCATGGTAGCCGAATGCGCAGCATGGGCCGCCGGGCAGGGTAAAACTCTTTATCAGCTCCTTCAGGATATTTACAAGGAGTTCGGATACTATAAGGAGTCCCTTACTTCTCTGGTCAGGAAAGGCAAGGCCGGTGTCGAGGAAATCGCAGCCATCATGACGGATATGAGGAACAATCCTCCTAAGGAACTCGCGGGAGTGCCTGTTACCAAGGTTATAGATTACGACAAGCCGGAGGAGACAGGGCTTCCTAAGTCGAACGTACTCCAGTTCTTCAACGAAGCAGGAGATGTGGTATCCGTAAGGCCGTCAGGTACGGAGCCTAAGATCAAGTTCTATTTCGGAGCCAAAGGCAGTGATGCCGATGCCAAGATAGAAAAACTCAGGGCACAGTTCATCAAATGACGCTATCGGAGAGCCGAAATGGGAGACACATCATTCCTTCATCCGCAGTTTGAGGCTCTTTCGAGGACGGAGATAGAAGCACTGCAGACGGAGAGGCTTCACAATACTCTGCTGCAGTGCATGAAGTCCCCGTTCTACAGGAAGCGTTTCGAGGAAAACCGCTTGTCGCCGGAAGATATCAGGACTCCTGACGATCTGGTGAAGATACCTTTTACCACCAAGCAGGACCTGCGTGACAATTATCCGTTCGGATTGAGCACTGTAGGTCTCGATGAGGTGGTCAGACTTCATTCGTCCAGCGGAACCACAGGCAAGCCTACCGTAATTCTCCATACCAGGAGGGATCTGGACCAGTGGGCTGACGCCGTGGCCAGGTGTCTATACATGGTGGGGCTGAGACCTGGGGACATATTCCAGAACACTTCCGGATACGGTATGTTTACGGGAGGTCTCGGTTTCCAGTATGGTGCAGAGAGGCTGGGACTTCTGACGGTCCCTGCCGCGGCCGGGAATACCAGGAGACAGATCAAGTTCATAATGGATTTCGGTACGACGGCTATCCATGCCATTCCCAGCTATGCCGGGAGGCTGTTCGAGGTGATGGAGGAAATGGGCATTGATCCCAGGAAAGATACCAGGCTCAGGACTATGGTCATAGGCGCCGAACCTCATTCGGAAGAGCAGCGCAGGCGTATAGAGGATATGCTGGGAGTCAAGGCCTACAATTCTTTCGGCATGTCGGAGATGTGCGGTCCGGGCGTAGCTTTCGAATGCCGGGAGCAGAACGGAATGCATATTTGGGAAGATTACTATATCGTGGAAATAGTGGATCCTGTCACACTGGAACCTGTTCCTGAAGGAGAGGTCGGAGAACTCGTCCTTACTACCATAAACAGGGAGGCCATGCCTCTTCTCCGCTACAGGACCAGGGATCTGACCAGGATATTGCCGGGAGAATGCCCGTGCGGAAGACATCACAAAAGGCTCGACAGGATGAAAGGACGCAGCGATGACATGATGATTCTGAAAGGCGTGAACATCTTCCCGATCCAGATAGAAACCGTTCTCATGCAATTCCCGGAACTCGGAAACGAATATCTTATCATTCTGACCAATGAGGATGCGAATGACAAGATGACTGTTGAAGTCGAGCTTAAAGAGTTCCATGATGATTATCCGAGGCTGCAGGCGCTGACCCGTGAAATAGCCCGTCAGCTCAAGGATGAGATTCTGATTACCCCTGAAGTCAGGCTCATGCCTAAGGGCTCTATCCCGACATCCGAGGGTAAGGCTGTAAGAGTGAAGGATTTGAGAAAAACATTGATTTGACATGACAGTCCATCAGATATCAATTTTCGTCGAAAACAAGTCGGGTACCCTCGTGAAAGTGCTCGATCTTTTCAAGGAGGCGGGCATACAGCTCATCGCTTCCACAATATCGGATACGGTCGAATACGGAATATTCAGGGTAATATGTTCTGAACCCATGAAGGCAAAGGAAGTGCTGGATGCCGCCGGAGTATCTTCAAGTATTGCGGATGTCTTTGCCGTCACTCTTGAAAATTATCCGGGTACGGCTGCCGATGCCATCAGTTTTCTGAGCAGGGCAGGTATCGGTATTTCGTATCTATATTCGTTCATGTTGTCCGGGAAAGGGATTCTCATATTCCGGACAGACGATCCTGCCGGGACAGCTGATGTGATCCGCAGGCAGGGCATGTCTGTCCTGGATGATGATTCTCTGTTGTCTTTGGTATAGGCTGTACGGACATGAAGATTGTTGCGGACAATGCAGTTGCAAGGTTCCCTGAATTCCGGTTCAGGGAACCTTTGTCTTGGGTCATGGAACCTGGAGAGAATTGGGCCGTCGTAGGGCCCAACGGGGCAGGGAAAACTCTTTTTTCGGATTTCATACAGGGGAATATCGCGCTGAAAGAAGGAAGCGTCAGGCATTCGGACGATTCCGGAGATGAGGTCTCTGGAGGTATCAGGACTTTGGTGTTCAAGGATATATATTCTATGTCGGGAGTTCAGTCGATGTATTACCAGCAGAGGTGGAATTCCAGGGATGCCGAAGAATCTCCTTTAGCCTCGACCCTTCTGGACGGTTTCAGCGATGAGAAGAAAAAGGAATATTCATCTCTTTTCGGAATCGGCGGACTTCTGGAAAAAAGAATAGTCTCGCTTTCCAGCGGAGAATTGAGGAAATTCCTGATTACCAGAGCTTTGATGTATGAACCTCAGGTGATAATCCTGGACAATCCGTTCATCGGACTGGATGACAGGTCCAGGCTCTCACTCGACTCCATGCTTTTTTCCCTGAGGGAAAAGAAAGGACTCCAGACTATTTTGGTGCTGAGTCAGCTGCGTGATGTACCTCTCTGGGTGGACAAAATGCTTCCTGTTCTGGACAGGACTGTGCTGCCGCCGATGACGAGAGAGGAATTTTTCGGAAATGAAAGCATGGCAGGGCGCCTTTTCCCGGACTTCCGCACTGATTCGGAATTTATAGCGGAGACTGCGCGAAACAGCGGACGGAAAGCTGATTACGAGTATGTCCTCAGGATGAAAGGCGTGAATGTCGGCTACGGCGGCAGGAGGATCATATCGGACGTGGACTGGAGTGTCAGAAAAGGGGAGTGCTGGGCATTGCTCGGAGAAAACGGTTCCGGCAAGTCTACTCTTCTGAGTCTGGTCTGCGGTGACAATCCCCAGGCTTATGCCAACGACATCATATTGTTCGACCGCCGCCGCGGGACAGGAGAGAGTATCTGGGATATCAAGAAGCGTATCGGTTATCTCAGTCCCGATATCCATACCTACTATCTGGAAGATATCCCGTGTCTGAAAGTCGTCGCGAGCGGCTTTTACGATTCGGTCGGTCTGTTCCGTGAATGTACGGAAGAACAGTACCGCACCGCCATGCAATGGATGGAATTGTTTCACGCCGACCATCTGGCGGAGCGCTCTTTTGTGAGGATTTCCTACGGGGAGCAGCGTCTGGTCCTGCTCGTGAGGGCTTTCGTGAAATCACCTGAACTGCTTATACTGGACGAGCCTCTCCACGGACTCGATACCGGTATGAAAAGACTTGCGAACCGTATAATAGAGGAATATTGTTCCGATCCGGGCATTTCTCTTGTGTATGTGACGCATTACCGGGATGAAATTCCTGCCTGCGTCACCGGAACAAAGATCATGACACGTTAGCCGTGTCACTGATAATCAGCAGCCTGTCTCCGGCTTTAAGTTCCACTGTCCCGTTCGGCACGATAAATTTGTCATCGCGTTTTATCATCATCACGAGCATTCCTTCCGGCAGCTTGAGTTCCTTCAGGGTATTGCCGTGAAGAAGAGATTCTTCGGTCAGGGTGATTTCCACCAGCTTTCCGGCCTCTTCCGGCACCTCCACTCCGAACGTATTTTCTTCATCCGGCATTTCGTCGTTGAGTTTCAGTATTTTGGCACTCGCCGTTATGGAACTTCCCTGAATGATGAGTGAAAGGAGAGTGATGAAGAATACGATATTGAATATCAGGTCCGCTCCTTCCACATTTTCCACGACAGGGTATGTGGCGAAAAGTATCGGGGCCGCCCCTCTGAGTCCTACCCACGATATGAAGGTTTTCGATGCCGTGGATATCTTTCTGTACGGCGCCAGGGTCATGAAGATACTCAGAGGTCTGGCTACCAGTATCATGAACAGTCCGATAAGCAGCGCGACAGGTGCGGTTTTCATCATCTCGTGAGGATTGACCAGAAGTCCGAGGATGAGGAACATTATTATTTGTACGAGCCATGTGATACCGTCGAAGAATGACGATATGTCTTTCCTGTACGGGATTTTATTGTTGCCGATAATGATACCGGCAATATATACGGCCAGATAGCCGTTTCCTGCAAGATATGTAGTCGTCGTATATGAGAAAAACATTACGCTCATGAGCATGATGGCGTACAACGGTGCATTGTTGAGTCCTACCCTGCGCAGGAACCAGACTGTGGCGAACCCGAATACGACTCCTCCGGCCGCTCCGACTCCGAACTGCAGGAAGAGAGTCCTGACTGCATCTGTGGCTACTGTCCATGAATTGATGGTCCCGGCAGCATCGCCTGTCAGACTGTTGGTCAGCTGTATCAGGATGATAGTCAGGATATAAGCCATCGGGTCGTTGCTTCCGCTTTCCAGTTCCAGCATGGGCTGCAGGTTGTTTTTCAGGCGCATTTTGCTGTTCCTCAGGATGTTGAATACGGAAGCAGAGTCCGTTGAGGACATCGTGGCAGCGAGCAGCAGGCATGTCACGAGCGGAAGACTGATAGGGCAGCGGTCCCAGACTGACAGGACGTATATGAAAAGTCCCGTGAAAACTGTAGTGAGCACGACTCCGAGGGTGGACAGTACCAGTCCCGGACCGAGGACAGGACGGATTTCCTTGATTTTAGTCTCCATTCCGCCTGAAAACAGGATGATGCACAGTGAGCACATGCCTATGAACTGTGCCTGTTTCACGTCATTGAACTGGAGTCCCAGTCCGTCCACGCCGAACAGCATTCCGGCGACCAGGAACAGCAGGAGAGACGGCAGACCGAAGCGGTAGCCGGCTTTGCTTATCAGTATGCTGCTGAAAATCAGTACGGAAAGAATCAGCAGAATGTTTTCTGAAGTAAAAGTCATTTTTTCAGTGTTGCGGTGTCGAGTGTTGTATCATTTTCAAATGCCCTGCACCAGCCGTTTATCTGGCAGTGGTCGCAGTCCGGTTTTCTTGCCTTGCAGACATATCTTCCGTGCAGAATCAGCCAGTGATGGGCTTTGGGCCTGAGCTCCGGAGCGATGTTGGAGGTAAGGTCTCGTTCCACTTCCTCCACCGTTTTCCCGTCCGAAAGTCCGATTCTTCTTGAGACACGGAACACGTGTGTGTCTACGGCGATTACAGGCTTGTCATATACCACGGACGCGATCACATTGGCCGTCTTGCGGCCGACACCCGGAAGTTTCATCAGGTCATCGGGGTCGGACGGGACTTCCCCTCCGAAATCGTTTACGAGCATCCTGGCCATACCCACGAGATGTCTGGCCTTGCTGTTCGGAAATGTTATGGATTTTATGTCTTCCGTGACTTCTTCCACATCCGCTTCCGCCAGATTTTGCGGCAGGGGGTATTTCCTGAAAATTTCAGGAGTGAACATGTTCACTCTCTTGTCAGTGCACTGTGCCGAGAGTATGACGGCTATCAGCAGATGGAATACGGTGTCGTACCTGAGTTCCGTTTCCGCATCCTGCATGTTCCGTGAAAACCAGTCCAGTATTCCGGCATATCTTTCTTCCGCAGTCATGGCTGTTCCTCAGTAATTTCCTTACAGGTTTCGTCCCTGCACTCGAAAACACGTCCGGGATACCTGTCGAAAATGGTCCTGTTATGCGTCACCATCACTATCGCCGTCCCGCGGCCGCGGTTTATTCCGGTCAGCAGCTCCATTATTCCTTCGGCAGTCTCGCTGTCCAGATTCCCTGTCGGCTCGTCTGCCAATATGACCTCAGGCTTGTTCAGCAATGCCCGGGCAATGGCTATTCTCTGCTGTTCTCCTCCGGACAGCTGGTGCGGCATCCTGTGCGACTTGTGGGCCATGCCTACGGCTTCGAGGACTTCAGAAATGCGTCTGGAAATGTCGGACCCGCTTTTCCAGCCTGTGGCCCTGAGTACGAATTCGAGATTCTCTTCGACGCTCCTGTCCATCAGCAGCTGGAAATCCTGGAAGACCACTCCGAGCCTGCGGCGCAGGAACGGTATGTCTTTTTCCCTGATGTGTCTCAGGTCGAAGCCGCATACGTGTCCCTCTCCTTTCTGAAGAGGGTTTTCGGCGATCATTGTCTTGATTATGGAAGTTTTTCCTGTGCCGACCTTGCCTACTATGTACATGAAATCCCCGGAATATACATCCATGTCCAGTCCATAGATGACAGTGCTTTCACCTCCGCGTATGTCGGCATTCCTGAAAGATATGATGGATTTATTGTTTTCCACTGTCCGATTATTTTATCTACATTCGACAAATATAAACAAAAAAAGCCTATTTTTGCATGATATTAATATATAAAGTGAAACAGATGAAATTCAAGATAGCGGCCGCTCTGGCCCTGGGGCTCGCGACAGTGTGCGCCAGTGCGCAGATCCTGCCTTACGGGAACCGGCAGGAAAGATACGGCCAGCCGCAGACGGAAGAATATAAGGAAGCCCTGAACCTGTTCGAAAAGGGTATGTATGACCGTTCCATGCTGCTTTTCAAGGATATTGCCCGGACTACGGGCAATACCGATGCATACGGGTACTATGTCCTTAACGCCACATATCTTCAGGTACCCGGTTATGAAAAACTCATAGAGGAATTTACAGGCAGGTCGCAGTCGTCCGGACTTATACCCCAGATACGGTACAGGTATGCATTGAACCTTTTCGATGAAAAGGATTTCAAGGGGGCGTCGGTGCAGTTCGAACAGCTCTCCAGGCATAATCTGTACAGGAGCCAGGTTCCTGAGTTCCAGTTCAAGAGGGCTTATTGCGATTTCGAACAGAGATATTTCGAGAGGGCGTTGCTCAGGTTCAAGGATCTGACCATGAGGTCCCATTCCGACTATACGGCGCCGGCACAGTATGCCATAGGGTATATTTATTACGAGCAGGAAGATTTTGCCGAAGCTGTTCCCTGGCTGGAAAAGGCCTCCAGGGACAGCAGGTTTACGGAAATCGCTTCCTTCTATCTGGTGGAATGCCGTTTCATGCTGAAAGAATACGAGACTGTCAGAAAAGACGGGCCGTCTGTGCTGGAGCTCGTTTCGGAAGACCGGAAACCTTATGTCGCCAGGTTCATTTCCGAATCCTGCCTGGTCCTGGGCGATGCCGCGAATGCCAGAAAATACTTCGATCTCAGCAGGCATTCACTTTCTTCGGGATCGGGAACCGATTTCTTTTATGCAGGTTCAGTCCTTTATGCCGTAAAGGATTATCAGGGTGCCATCGAGAATTTTTCGAAAATTACGGACAGAAGCGATTCCCTGGGGCAGATAGCCAATTATAATATGGGCTACAGCTACATCCGTACCGGAAACAAGGTCGCTGCGATGGGGGCGTTCAAGGATGCTTCCCGGGTTTCATTCAGTCCCGACATCAGGGAAGATGCCTTTTTCAACTACGCCAAACTCGCTTTCGACCTGAATCATGATTCATCTGCATTCTATGATTATCTCCGTGTGTATGCAGAGACAGGAAAACGCGATCTGATATACAGTTACATTGCCCTTGCGGCATTGTACAACAGGGATTACGACGGAGCCATAGCCGCTTATGACGAAATCGATGAACTGGACTCTGATATGAAGTCCAATTATATGAAAGCCAATTATCTCCGTGCATACGAACTCATATCCAGCGGCTCGTACAGGGCGGCAGTGGATTGTCTCCGTGCCGCTGCATACTATTCCGACAGGAGGTCGTATTTCAACCAGATGTCGAGGTACTGGCTGGCGGAATCGTATTACCATTGCGGACAGTATCCTGATGCCCTGAGAGTGCTTACGGATCTGTATAATACATCGGCTCTGTACGGGCAGAAGGAGGCCGGGCTCATACCTTTCAACATAGCATACTGCCATCTGAAGCAGAACGATTTCGCGTTTGCAGCCAACTGGTTCGATACATATCTTTCAGGAGATTCGCCTGTGTACCGGAAAGAGGCCCTGCTCCGTTACGGAGACTGCATGTTCATGCAGCAGAGATACCAGGATGCCATCACCGCATACGACGGAGTCCTGAAGGACTATTTCGATGTGGACGACATATACCCGTATTACCAGGCTGCTGTCTCTTATGGCCTTACAGGCAATAATTCCAGGAAAATCAGCCTTTTGTCCAATGTCGAGAAAGCTTCCCCTTCATCCCTGTTCTATCCGGAGGCGATGTATGAGCTCGGAAGGGCTCTGGTAGCCGGAAACCAGCCGGACAGGGCGGTGGGATGTTTCAATACGCTTGCGGCCAATGTCAGGGACAGTATTTTCATAGCAAGGTCATATATCGAACTCGGCATGCTGTACCGGAACAAGTCCGACAATGCCAAGGCTTTGGGATATTACAGGAAGGTGGTGGAAGATATGCCGCTGTCGGAATATGCGGACGAGGCCCTGCTGGCCATCGAGTCCATCTACAAGTCCCAGAATGAGCCTGAGGAGTATCTGGCGTATATCGAGAGCATCGGGAAGTCGTCCCTGAAGTCAGAGGATGAACGGGAGATGATGATTTACAATGCCGCAGAGCAGATTTTCCTTTCCGAAAACTATCCGAAAGCCATAGCTTCCCTGAGTTCGTATCTGGAAAAATACCCTTCCGGGAAAATGGCATCCAATGCCGAATATTATATGGGAGAGTGTTACAGGCTCTCCGGACAGCCTGAGACCGCATGCGACTATTACCGTAAAGTCATGGATGCCGGTTCCGGATCATTCGTGGAGCAGTCGGTGTTCAACTATGCGAATCTGTCATACAATCTTCAGAAATACGGGGAAGCATTCAGCGCATACAGGACATTGTATTCCGAAACTAAAGTGCAGGACTACCGCTTCGCTTCACTTGTCGGCATGATGCGTTCGGCATACAGGGCCCGCATGTTCGATGAGGCGGTGGAATATTCCCTCAGGCTGGAAAAGGAACATGCTCTTACGGAAGATCTGGCTGTAGAGTCCGGATATGTCAGGGCCAAGTCCCTGCTGATGACTTCACGCCGGGACGAGGCGTTCGCGATACTCGCCCGTCTGGCAGGGAATCCGTCGAGTCCGGAAGGTGCGGAGGCGTCGTATCTGATTATTCAGGATACTTACGACAGGGGAGAATTTGAAGCCGTGGAAAATCTGGTCTACAGTTTCTCGGAATCCGGAACAGGACAGAATTACTGGCTTGCCAAGGCATTTGTCGTCCTGGGCGATGCTTTCGTGGAGATGGATAATCTGGAGCAGGCCAAGGCTACTTTCGAAAGCGTTGCCGACGGATACAGGCCCGAATCAGGGAATGACGATGTGATCCGGAGCGTGGAAATGAGACTCGGAAAGCTGAAAGAACTCATGGAGACCGGCAGTATAGAATGAAATCATTTGTTGTGATGGGAAAATCTTTGCTTGAATATATCGCTGCAGCAGGTTTTGTCTTGTTACCAGTGACAGTTGCAGCCCAGAATCTGAATCCGACCGTGGAAGTGTCGCGGCAGTATCGCGGTTCCATGGCCGATGTCATCAAACCGTCCGTGGATATGGCTCTGCCGGACAGCGTGCTCAGGTTCAATCTTGAATATGATTATTCGGTTTTCGACAGCCCGTTCAGGGGCTCATACGAATTCAGGCCGTTTCTGACTGACATGGATATTGCTCCGGGCGTATCGCCGGAGCATGCATTCTATCTCAGGGCCGGTGCTGGCTATTCTCTGCATCCGGAACTCGATCTGGTCTGGTCTCCTGTCAGGAATGACAGGTTCAGGCTGTCCCTGTATGCCATGCACGATTCCTATGTGGGAAGGTACAGGACTCTCGGTCTGTCGGATTCAGGGTCGGAGCCTGCCTTCATGCCGGACGGATCGCGGTATTCCGGATATGACCTGGAATCTGCGGCGGGAGTGGACGGCTCTCTGGACTGGGATACCGGGGTCATGTCTTTCAGGGCAGGGTATTACGGTACGGCTCTGAAGGATACGTCGGTGACCAGAGCCTATGACGGGGTGGACCTGAAGTTCGGACTGTCATCCAAACAGAGACTTGAAACTCATTTCGTCTATGATCTGAATGCAGCTTACCGGTATGCGGAAGACAAGTTCTCCTGTTCTGCGGCTGCCAGGAACTGCATGACGGAACATAATCTGGATATAGACGCTTCGGTCGGCGGCAGTTTCCGCTCCGGACACTCTGTCCTGGTGGATTTCGGTATGGATTATGCCAGGTATGGCGGTGTGTATGATTCATGGGCCGGCGATTTCTTCGTCACGCCCCATTATGTTTATTCCGGAGGAAGATGGAATGTCGACCTTGGTGTCCGGCTGGCGTTTCTGTTCGGCGGGAACGGTCAGGATTCTCCTGCGCTGCTGAATGTTTCCGGCGGGCAGGTCGTGTATCCAGACATAAGGGTAGACTTTACGGTCATCAGGAAATACATGGATCTTTATCTGGCTGCAGGCGGCGGGCCGGACATAAACGAATATTCGTCCCTGCTGTATGCGAACCACCGCATCACGCCTTTTTATAACAGCGTGTCAGGCGCTCCGCTTCTGGACAATACGGTCGAAAGGATTTCAGCCGTTGCAGGTCTCAAGGGAAATATCGCTTCCCGCCTGAGATATGATCTCAGTGCCGGCTACCGCAATTTCGGCAATGCGCCATTCGCATCCGTAGCTGCATCAGGGGACAGCTACCATGCCGCCCTGGGTTATTCCGCGTTCCAGATGTTCTTTGCCAGACTGGATTTTTCCTGGATTTCCCAGGATTTCACGTTCGGAGGCTGGGTGAAATATCAGAATACTGACCTGGCGCGCCGTAATGCGTACCTGATGGCCCCGTCGGATTTTTCCGGATATGTGAAAGCCTTGTACAACTGGAAGGAACGTATCTATTTCGGGGTCGACTGCGGATTCGCCACATCGCGGCGCGGAGTCATCTCGTCCGATGTTCCGCAAATGGAGAAAAGTGTCAGGATTCCGGGCTATGCAGACCTGGGGGCATATTTCGAATATGCATTCACCCGCAAGTTCTCCCTGTGGCTCAGGGGAGGCAACCTGCTTGATGCGGCAATACAGAGAATACCGCTCTATACTGAAAGCGGCATTTATTTTACGGCCGGAATTTGCTTGAATTTGTGATAAAATGATTAAATTTGTCCGTTTATATGCAATGCCGGATTTTTATGCTCCGGCTGATGTTAATTAGTTCTGAGAAATGAGTGATATTGAAGTGAAGAATAATGCGGAACAGTATTCCGCCAGCAGTATCCAGGTCCTGGAAGGGTTGGAAGCCGTGAGGAAAAGACCTTCCATGTATATCGGCGACATCGGCGAAAGAGGTCTGCATCACCTTGTGTATGAAGTGGTGGACAACAGTATAGATGAAGCTCTCGCCGGATACTGTACGGACATAGAGGTTACTATCAACGAAGATAATTCCATAACTGTACGCGACAACGGGCGAGGTATCCCGACAGGGATGCATGAGAAGGAACACAAGTCGGCCCTGGAAGTGGTGCTGACAGTCCTTCATGCAGGAGGAAAATTCAGCAAGGACAGTTACAAGGTCTCAGGAGGTCTTCATGGTGTCGGCGTATCGTGCGTGAATGCGCTTTCCGATTATCTGAGGGCTGAAATCCACAGGGAAGGAAAGGTGTTTGTCCAGGAATACTCGAAAGGCAAGCCTCTGACTGAGGTGAAGGTGACTGGAGAGGCATCGGATACCGGTACTGTGATTTCGTTCCATCCGGATCCGGAAATATTTACGGTAACTACAGTCTACAAGTACGATACCCTGGCTGCAAGGCTGCGTGAACTCGCATATTTGAACAAAGGTATCAAGCTCATACTCACGGACAGGAGGGAGCAGCTCGTGGATGATAACGGCGCTCCTGTCGGACAGTTCCGCAGCGATGTCTTTTATTCCAGGGAAGGTCTGAAAGAATTCGTCAACTATCTCGACGGAGGTGCTGAAAAGCTTATCGAAAACCCTATCTATCTCGAAACCGACAAGATCATACCGATAGAAATCGCATTGCAGTATAATACCGGGTTTTCAGAGAAAATATATTCTTACGTAAACAATATCAATACTATAGAAGGCGGAACACATCTTCAGGGATTCAAGATGGGACTCACCAGGACCCTGAAGAACTATGCCGACAAGAACAACCTCCTTTCCAAACTGAAATTCGACCTTGCGGCCGATGATTTCAGGGAGGGCCTTACGGCTGTCATTTCCGTCAAGGTGGCTGAGCCTCAGTTCGAAGGACAGACCAAGACCAAGCTCGGAAACGGCGAGGTGGTGTCTGCCGTGTCGCAGGCTACGGCCAGTGCTCTGGAGGCCTATCTTGAAGAGAATCCGAAAGAGGCCAAAGCCATAGTGGATAAGGTGATATTGGCTGCTACAGCCAGACATGCCGCCAGAAAGGCCCGCGAGATGGTGCAGCGCAAGACTGTGATGTCCGGTGCGGGAATGCCTGGAAAACTGGCAGACTGTTCTCTCAGGGATCCGGAGAAATGCGAGCTCTTCCTCGTGGAGGGAGATTCGGCAGGCGGTACCGCCAAGCAGGGCAGGGACAGGATGACGCAGGCCATACTTCCGCTCAGGGGTAAGATACTCAACGTCGAGAAGGCTATGGAGCACAGGGTCTTCGAAAGCGAGGAAATCAGGAATATCTATACCGCCCTCGGAGTGACCGTAGGTACGGAAGATGACCATAAGGCCCTGAACCTTTCCAAACTCCGTTATCATAAGGTTATCATCATGACGGATGCCGATGTGGACGGAAGCCATATCGCCACCCTGATCCTGACATTCTTCTTCAGGTACATGCTGGATCTCATAAGGAACGGGTATGTCTATCTGGCCACTCCTCCTCTCTATCTGGTGAAGAAAGGGAAGGAAGAGATATATTGCTGGACAGACAGCGAAAGACGTGCTGCCACGGAGAAACTCGGAAAGGGCTCTGAAAAAGGCGTGACTGTACAGAGGTATAAAGGTCTCGGAGAAATGAGTGACGTCCAGCTGTGGGAAACCACGATGGATCCGTCACGCAGGCTTCTCCGCCAGGTGACTATCGACAATGCCGCCGAGGCCGAGCGGACTTTCTCCATGCTGATGGGGGACGATGTGCCTCCGCGCAGGGAGTTCATCGAGCAGAACGCCCACTATGCCAATGTCGATGCTTGACGTATAACAGGATAAAGTATTAAAATTTAAATCTTACATAATATGGATATATTTGACAGAATTGCGAGAGACTCAGGCGGTCCTCTCGGACAGTACAGACAGAAGGCTTTCGGATATTACATGTACCCGAAACTTGAAGGAGAACTCGGACCTCACATGAAGTTCCAGGGCAAGGATGTTTTGTGCTGGAGCCTGAACAACTATCTGGGACTGGCAAATCATCCTGAAGTCAGGAAAACAGATGCCGAGGCTGCTGCCAGATGGGGACTTGCATACCCGATGGGAAGCCGCATGATGTCCGGACATACCGCTCTGCATGAAAAATTCGAAAGGGAGCTTGCAGACTTCGAAAAAAAGGAAGATGCTTTCCTTTTCAATTTCGGTTACCAGGGTATAATTTCCACTATCGACGCCCTGATGGACAGGCATGACATAATCGTTTACGATTCGGAGGCTCACGCATGTCTGATAGACGGAGCCCGCCTGCACATGGGAAAGAGAATGACTTACCGTCACAATGACATAGAAAGCTGCGAGGCTACTCTCAAGAGGGCTACCAAGCTTTGCGAGGAAACCGGCGGCGGTATCCTTCTTATCACAGAGGGCGTTTACGGTATGACAGGCGCGCTCGGAAATCTGGACCAGATCGTGGCACTCAAGAAGAAATACAATTTCAGGATTCTTATCGACGACGCCCACGGTTTCGGTGTCATGGGCGAGCATGGCCGCGGTACATCGGAACATTTCGGCGTGATGGACGAAGTTGACCTTTATATAGGTGCATACGCCAAGTCGATGGCAAGCATCGGAGGTTTCGTCGCCGGTCCGAAGGTCATCATCGATTATCTCAGATATAACCTTCGTTCACAGATTTACGCAAAGTCACTTCCTATGGCTTTTGTGGAAGGCGGTCTCAAGAGACTGGAAATCATCCGCAGCGCTGAAGGAGACGAGCTGAGAAAGAAACTCTTTACCGTGACAAGGGCTCTTCAGAACGGATTCCGCGAGCTCGGTTTCGATATCGGACCGGCTGAGGCCTGCGTTACCCCTGTAGCTATCAAGGGCGGCGTCGCACAGGCTACGAAGATGGCCGTGGATCTCAGGGAAAACTATGGAATCTTCTGCTCTATCGTCATTTATCCTGTCATCCCTAAGGGTATGATCATATTCAGGGTCATCCCTACGGCCGCACATTCCATGGAAGATGTCGAGTACACTCTCAAGACTTTCGCAGAGGTACGCGCAAAACTGGAAAGAGGCGAGTATGACGGTGATGAAATCGTCGATATGGCTATCCGTTAGGATGTATCATGGTTTCACGGACTGTTGTAATGAACAAGGAATACTTTAAGAATAAAGTAATGATAATAACAGGAGCCAGCTCAGGAATTGGGTTGGCTTCTGCCAAATTATTCGCATCCTGCGGTGCCAGGCTTTCACTGGCCGCCAGGTCGCTGGACAAGCTGGAGTCACTGGCGTCCGAGCTCTCCTCGCAGACGGAGGTGCTGTGCGTCAAGACTGACGTTTCCTTCGAGCAGGACTGCAAGGCCTTGATCGATAAGACAGTGGAAAGATTCGGAAGAATAGATATTCTGGTAAACAATGCCGGACTTTCGATGAGGGCCATGTTCAGGGATCTGGATTTGTCCGTCATACGGACATTGATGGATGTGAATTTCTGGGGGACTGTCTATTGTACGAAGTACGCACTCCCGTATCTGCTTGAAGCGAAAGGTTCTGTGGTGGGTGTGATTTCGATAGCCGGATATTCAGGACTTCCGGGCAGGACAGGGTATTCGTCGTCCAAATATGCTATCAGGGGTTTTCTCGACACCTTGAGGATAGAACATCTGTATGACGGTCTCCATGTCATGGTATTCGCCCCGGGCTTTACGGCATCGAATGTCCGTAATGCAGCCCTTACGGCCGACGGCTCAGCGCAGGGCAGGACGCCGAGGGACGAGGGTAAGATGATGACTGCTGAGAAGGTGGCTGAATATATGGCCAAAGGATTGATTCGCAGGAAGTCCCACATGATTCTGACTCCGATAGGCAAACTGACTGTGCTGATGCACAATCTGTGGCCGTCCCTGACAGACAGGCTGGAATTCAGCTATATGGCCAAAGAACCAGACAGTCCTTTCCATAAATGACCGGAATAAGATGAGCGGAAATTCAGGATATTTGACACCGGATCTCCTCGGCAGTGCAGGTCTGTATTCAGATTCTGTGAAGGCGAACACTGCGTTCAGTTTTGTTGCAGGGCTGACGATGGCCGTCGATGCGGAATTGCTGGAAAGGGCCTTGAATGACCTTATGCCACGTTTCCCGCAATTCTACCTCAGGGTAGAGAAGTCGGGTGAATCTTTCATTTACGCCGAGAGGACGGTCCCCGTCAGAGTGAATGCATTGCAGGACAGGGACATGTCCTGCACGGAGGACGGGTTCGGCAGTGAATCGCTGTTTGCGGTATCTGTCCTGCACAAGACAGTCGTGTTCGATTTCCATCGTGCGCTGACGGATGAGAAAGGTGTGGTGCCGTTTATCAGGGCGGTGCTGTTCCGGTATCTGGAACTCGACGGATATGAAGTGGAGAATGACGGCAGCGTTATCACTGTCGACAGCGATTTCCATGATATAGAAGCCGATGATGCTTTTGTCAGGCTCGATGACATTCCGGCTTCCAGGCCTGTATGGTATATGGAAGCCGATGCCGCATCCATTCCGTCTGCACCGTATCAGGAAAAATGTATGGCAGTACAGGTACATATTCCTCTTTCCAAGATGAAGGGGGATGCAAGACTGTACACTGCCATGCCTTCGACTATCGTATCACCGTTCTTTTCCCAGGCTCTTCTCGACGAGTATCCGGAAGCGGATGTGCCTGGAAAATATGTGATTTCGTATATTCAGGTGAATCTGCGCCAATATTTCCCGACTACGACATTCCGTCCGTTTTTCGTGAATCTGCCTCTGGCATATAACAGAAAACTGTCCGAGTATCCTCTGGCTACCGTGCTGATGTCGCAGAAAAAGCTGCTTGAAGCCCAGTTGAAGACGGATGCCCTGGCATATAACGCCCAGAGGGAGATGGGAGTACTGGAAAAGATACTGGGGCAGAAGACCCTTCAGGAGAAAAAGGCGGCGATGGACAGAATGCTGCAGGGGAAATCCGAAAGCGCCACTTATTCGATTTGCAATATCGGCAGCGTGATTATGCCGGAAAGCATTTCCCAGTACATAACCGAGTTTTATCCCGTCGTTCCTCCCGTGCTTTTCCCGTACAGTCTTTCCACGATAAATTTCAAGGGCGAACTTATCGTCACGATATCTTCATCATATCTTGACGGGAATGTCGCCGCCGGTTTTGCGGGGCTGTTGAAGGAAAACGGCATTCCGGCGTACATTTCCGACAGGTACCTGTATTCTCCATTGAAATATAAACCAGTACTGTGATGCATAAGATCAGGATCAACCATTCCTACAAGGTTTATCTGCCTCTGGCGATACTCTTCATTACCCTAGTCCTTATTTTTCCGAGGATGGGGAAATTCAACTATGACTATAAGAAAGGCTCCCCGTGGATGTACGAGCCTCTGATAGCCCAGTTCGATTTCCCGATATTGAAGACGGAAGCGCAGATACAGGCGGAAAAATCCATGCTGGGTTCCAGCATAATACCGTATTTCCGCTATTCCGATGCAGTGGTCCACAGCCAGATAGACATGGTGGAAAAGCTTGATCTGGGTAAAAACAGCGGGTACAGGCCGGATATTCTGAACGCATTCGTACGTCTGTACGGAAGCGGGATCGTATCTGATTCGGGAGCCGAATATCTTCCTGAGGGAAAGACATACGACAGCAACGTGATTTTCGTGCAGAGAGACAGGCGGGCGAAGAAAATCCCTTCATCTGAAGTCTACACTGTTCAGGAAGCGAAGGATTTCCTCCTGCTTTTCCTGACAGAGGCGAACCTGGAGTGCAATGTCGATTCGTTATGTACCGAAACTGGACTTTACGACCTTATCCAGCCGAATCTCCTTTTCGACAGGCAGACTACCGATCTTGTCCATGAAGAATCAGTCAATTATGTTTCTCCTACCTCAGGAGTCGTAAGCGCCGGCCAGATACTGGTTTCCAACGGAGAGATAATAACTGCGGAGATCGAGCAGCTTCTGGACTCATACAAGGCGGAATACGAGAACAGCCTCGGATACAACGGTCCGAGGGTCTGGCTGTGGATAGGCAACATCATCATCGCCCTGGCTCTGGTGACCGTACTTTATTTCGCCCTGTATTACACCAATTACAGGCTTTATGATGAATTCAACCGTTACATTTACCTGCTTGTAATATTTCTTCTGGCCACCATACTCGCCCTTGTGGTCGACAAGGTGAACCCGACACTTCTTTATCTGACGCCATTCACGCTGATAGCCCTTTATCTGGTGGCTTTCTTCAAGAAAAGGGTTGTGCTTCCGGTATACATACTGTCCCTTCTTCCGCTGCTGATCTTCTCTCACAACGGTGTGGAACTGTATGTAATGTATCTTGCCGCAGGAGTCATTACCATATTCTTCGCGGGAATATTCAACAGGGGATGGAAGCAGTTCATTACGGCAGTAATAGTCTTCTTCGTACTTCTGCTGGTCTATTTCGGCTTCAAGTTCATCGACGGTATCGGCTCGTTCAACAGTTACAGGACGATCCTGTACCTGTTCATCGGCTCATTTCTGTCGGTGGCCGGATATCCGCTCATATACCTGTTCGAGAGAATGTTCCAGCTCGTTTCGAACAACAGGCTTGCGGAACTTACCGATCCTAACAACCGTCTTCTCAGGGATCTTGCACACAAGGCGCCGGGAACTTTCCAGCATTCTCTGCAGGTGATGAATCTCGCCGATGCTGCCGCCCGCTCCATAGACGCCAATGTACTTCTGGTCAGGGCCGGAGCCTTGTACCACGACATCGGCAAAATCGTGAATCCCCAGTGTTTCATAGAAAACGAGACCCTGGGAGCGAGATACCATGACGGGATGACTCCGCGCGACAGCGCAGTGGAAATAATCAAGCATGTGTCTGACGGTATGGCGCTTGCCGACAAGTTCAATCTTCCGGACGTGGTCAAGGAATTCATCATCACGCATCACGGTACGACATGCACCGCATATTTCTACAATAAATATATTAAGGAAGGCGGCGACCCCGCCAATGCAGAAGATTTCTACTATAAGGGCAGGAAACCTACCACCAAGGAACAGATAATAATAATGCTTTGCGACACCCTTGAGGCTGCATCCCGTACACTGAAGGACTATTCGCCGGCTACCGTTTCGGCTCTTGTGGAGAATATTTTCAAATCCAAGATGTCCGACGGACAATTCGAGGATGCCGACATATCGCTGAAGGATCTCAACACTGTCAAGAACGTGCTCAAATCTTATCTCCAGCAGGTATATCATGCGCGCATCGAATATCCTAAACGCATGACAGCGGTCCGCAAGGCATGATTTTGATATTAATCCGAGATTTCTTATATTTGCGCCCTTGCATCCGTCCAGGACGGGGCAGGGGCTTTGGTAATGAATAATTTTAAATTTTATATATCATGAAAATTGAACAGAACAGAATCGATGATCTCAATATCGAGCTCACCCTTTCCATTGCGAAAGATGATTATTCGGAAAAGAGAAAGAAAAGGCTGAATGAACATAAGAGGACGGCTGAAATAAAGGGCTTCAGGAAGGGTATGGTTCCTATGGGACTTATCGAGAAAATATACGGCCAGTCATGCCTGGTGGACGCTGTCAACGATCTGATATCAGAGTCGCTGAACGGTTTCATAAAGGACAATGACCTGAAAGTGATCGGAGAACCTCTTCCTTCCGAGGACAGGGAGAACGTAGAATGGAAGAACGGCAACGATTTCGAGTTCAAGTTCGATGTCGCACTGGCTCCGAAGATAGATTTCGAACTTTCAAAGGATGACAAGATAGATTATTACAATATCAATATCACCAAAGAGGCCAAGGCCGAGATGAAGGAGAACCTTCTCAAGCAGTACGGTTCGCTCGAAGAAGGGAAAGCCGCCAAGGCCGATGACTTCATCATCGTGGATTTCGAGCAGGGTGAGAACAAGGTGGAAGGGACCTATGTCGCTCTCCGCAATGTCTCCGAGGCTGTAAGACCTTCATTTGTAGGCCTGAAGGCAGGTGATACCATAGATGTCAATGTAAACGAGGCCTTTACCAACGAAACTGACAGGGCATCCATGCTGAAGGTAAACAAGGACGAACTCGCAGGTATGGACCCTATGTACAGGATGACAGTGAAGAATGTGAAGACATTCGTGTCCGCTCCGCTCGTACAGGATACATTCGACAAGATTTTCGGAGAAGGAAACGTGAAGTCTGAAGATGAGTTCGACGCCAAGATAGAAGAAAGGCTTGCCGCCGAATATGCGCAGGAGTCTGATTTCAGGTTCATGAAGGATGCCAAGGATTATCTGGTAAAGAAAGCATCGGTAGCTCTTCCTGAGAAATTCCTCAAGAGATGGGTTTATGTAGCGAACGAGGGCAAGTTCACCATGGAAGACATCGAAAAGGAATTCGATCTTTTCCTCGCCGATTACCGCTGGCAGATGGTCAGGAACTATCTTATGGAGAAATATGCCGTCAAGATAGAGGAATCCGACCTGATGGCAAGCGCCAAGGCATTTGCTGCCTACCAGTTCGCCATGTACGGCATAAACAATGTTCCTGACGACCAGCTCGAATCTTATGCCAGGACTATCCTCTCTCAGGAGAAGGACGGCCGCAGGGTGCTCGAACAGGTGGAGGATACCAAGACACTTGCAGCTGTCAAGGAAGCTGTTACGGTGAATACGAAGAAGATTTCCGTAGAGAAATTCCGCGAACTGAAATAGCCTGTTCATATCTGATAAACCAAGCGGGAAATGGAGAAGGAGTTTGACAAATATGCCAGGATGCATTGCGGAATTTCCTCGATGACCCTTCACAGGTACGGGGCCGCAATGGATTCCTATATAAACCCGACTATCATCGAAGAGCGGAAGCTGAATGTCGCCTCGATGGACGTGTTCAGCCGTCTGCTGATGGACAGGATCATTTTCCTCGGAGTCCCTATCGATGATGACGTGGCCAATATCATTCAGGCCCAGCTTCTTTTTCTGGCATCGACGGACAGCCAGGCCGATGTGTCCATATATCTGAACACTCCCGGAGGTTCCGTATCCGCCGGTCTCGGAATATATGACACGATGCAGCTGATAGAGCCGGATGTCGCCACGATCTGTACCGGGATGGCGGCCTCGATGGGGGCTGTACTTCTCTGTGCCGGAGTCAAGGGCAAGAGGTCGGCTCTGCCGCATTCCCGGATCATGATCCACCAGCCTCTCGGCGGAGCCAGAGGCCAGGCGTCAGATATAGAAATAGCCGCCAGGGAAATCATGAAGGTGAAGAAAGAGCTTTATACTATTCTTGCCGAAAATACCGGGAAGCCTTACAAGACTATCGAGGCTGATGCGGACAGGGATTTCTGGATGACTTCACAGGAGGCCAGGGACTATGGGATGATCGATGAAATCCTGACCGGAAAGCGGAAATAGGCGAATGTATCGTCACAGGAAACATGACTAATGGCAAAAAGAAACAATAACGACGAAAGACACTGTGTATTCTGCGGCAGGAGCGAGAGTGAAGTCCCGCTCCTGCTTCAGGGTCTGGATTCCGCCATCTGCAGTGATTGCGTGAAAATATGCAATGACTATATCGTAAATCTGGAGAAGGAAGCAAGACCGGCTCCGGACAAGATCGGCAAACTCATGAAGCCGAAGGAAATCAAGGAGTATCTGGACCAGTATGTCATAGGACAGGACAGGGCCAAGAAACTGCTCGCGGTAGCCGTCTACAACCATTATAAAAGGATAAACAATAATCTGGCATCGGCTGATTCTGATAACGATCTTGAACTGGAAAAGTCGAATATCCTGATGGTGGGGCCTACGGGTACGGGCAAAACCTTGATGGCCAAGACTATAGCAAAACTCCTCGAAGTGCCGTTCACTATAGTGGACGCTACAGTACTCACCGAGGCGGGATATGTGGGGGAGGATGTGGAGAGTATCCTGACGCGCCTTCTTCAGGAAGCCGACTATAATGTAAAACTGGCTGAGCGCGGTATAGTATTCATAGATGAAATAGACAAGATCGCGAGGAAAAGCGACAATCCGTCTATTACCAGGGACGTGTCCGGAGAAGGCGTGCAGCAGGCCATGCTGAAACTGCTGGAAGGAAATGTCGTGAATGTGCCTCCTAAAGGAGGCCGCAAGCATCCCGAACAGGAATTCGTCCAGGTTAATACCCAGAATATCCTTTTCATCTGCGGCGGTGCTTTCGAAGGAATAGAGAGGCGTATCGCGCAGAGACTGAATACCCAGGTCATAGGATACGGCACGGTCCATAAACAGCAGGTCGACAAGGAGAACCTGCTGCAGTATGTGTCTGCACAGGATCTCAGGGCCTACGGACTGATACCGGAAATCATAGGCCGTCTTCCGGTCATCACATATCTGGACCAGCTGGACAGGGCTGCGTTGCTCAGGATATTGACCGAGCCGAAGAATGCCATCATACGTCAGTATGAAAAGATGTTCGAACTGGACGGTCTGAAACTCCGGATCGAACCTGCAGTACTGGACCTTATCGTGGATACTGCCATAGAGAACAGGCTGGGGGCGCGCGGGCTTCGTTCCATCTGCGAGAAAATCATGACCGATGCCATGTACGAAGCCCCAAGTTCGAAAAAAAAGACTTTCGACCTGACACTCGATTATGCCAAAGCCCATCTGGGCACAGACATACAGTAGTTTATAACCATCATTAATTAAAAACACAGGTGAAATGAAACGGTTTCTGACTTTTATGGCTATGGTTTCAGCCATTGTGACACTCTTTTCCTGCGAAAAGGATAACGGGAAAGACAACGAAAATGAAACCGGACACGGAATCCCGACGATAGAATGGCCCGGGAACGAGGATTTCGATGTCATGGATATCGATGATAATCTCAATGCGAAGCTTGTCATCAAGGCTCCTGCAGGTATCAGTACCTTTGTCGTGGCAGTGGATTCCGAACTCCTGGAGGAAGTCCTTTCCGGGATGGGACTGACTGACCGGCTCGACCTTATCAATGATCCTGCTGCCATTATCACGTTGTCTTTGGCGACCGGCGATACTCTTCCGACGGGAAGCAAATTGAAGGACCAGACGGAAGTCCAGTTCGACATAGCCGGTCTTCTGACACTGATAACGGAACTTCCTGATGTAGAGTCCGGGTCCGAGCATAAATTTACAGTGGAGATGACGGACAACGACGGGAATGAACTCTCCAAGGCATGTACCTTCAGAGTCGTGGAGACAGCTGAACCTGCCGAATAGCGATGAAAGAGTACATAGAAGCAAACAGGGAAAGATTCCTGGAAGAACTTTTCTCCCTGCTGCGGATTCCTTCCGTCAGTTCATCCGAAGAGCACCGTCCTGACATGCAGCGTTGCGCCTCCAGACTGGCCGAGCTCATCAGAGAGGCCGGAGCGGACGAGGCCGCCGTCTATCCTACCGAAGGCCATCCTGTCGTATTCGGGCAGAAGATTCTCGATCCGTCTTATTCTACGGTTCTCGTTTACGGACATTACGATGTCCAGCCGGTCGACCCGATAGAACTGTGGCATTCCGCTCCGTTCGAGCCGGAAATACGTGACGGAGCGATATATGCCAGAGGGGCCAATGACGATAAGGGCCAGCTGTTCATGCATCTGAAAGCATTCGAGTATCTCCTGCGGTCCGGAAAGCTCAGACACAATGTCAAATTCATTTTCGAAGGGGAAGAAGAAATCGGGAGTCCTTCATTGGCCGCCTGGGCCGGAACTCACAAGTCTCTTCTGAAGGCTGATATCATCCTGGTATCGGATACTACCATGATTTCGGAGCAGGTTCCTTCCATAAACTGCGGCATGCGCGGCCTGTCTTATCTGGAAATCAAAGTGACAGGTCCGGACAAGGACCTGCATTCCGGTCATTACGGCGGCGCCGTAGCCAATCCCGTAAATGTACTTTGCGACATGATATCGTCACTTATAGACGAGGATGGCCATATCACTGTGAAGGGCTTTTACGATGATGTCGTCGAACTTTCACGAGAAGACAGGGATAAACTGGCCCGTGCTCCGTTCGATCTGGAGGAATACAAGAAGTTCCTCAATATCGGTGAAGTGAAAGGCGAGAAAGGCTATTCCACCCTCGAAAGGACAGGTATAAGGCCGTGTCTGGACGTGAATGGAATATGGGGCGGATATACAGGTGAAGGCGCAAAGACCGTACTGCCGTCGGAAGCGCATGCGAAAATCTCCATGCGTCTCGTCCCGAATCAGGACAGCGAAAAGATCACGGAGCTGTTCGAGAAGCATATCATGTCCATAGCTCCAGCCTGCGTGAAAGTCGAAGTGAAAAGATATCATGGCGGAAACGGCTTCCTGATACCGATATCCTCTCCTGCATATAAGGCTGCGTCTGAGGCCATGGCTGAAGTCTACGGAGTGGAGCCTGTGCCGAGCCGCGGAGGCGGAAGCATTCCGGTTCTTGCCGATCTCCAGCAGATTCTGGGAATCGATCCTCTTCTGATGGGATTCGGTCTGGAGCGGGATACTATACATTCACCGAACGAGAGTTACCTGCTAAGCCAGTTTTTCCGCGGCATGGAATCCATAGCGCTATTCTATCAGAAATTCGAATCTTAATATGAACAGAGAAGACCTTTACAGACAGATACAGTCTAAAAAGTCCATGCTTTGCGTGGGACTTGACGTGGATTATTCCAAGATGCCTGAACATATCAAGGGACTTGCCACATCGGAAATCGCCATCAAGGGGAAGCTTTTCGGCGGCAAGGCCAGATCGATAATTGAATTCAACAAGGCCATAATCGATGCCACGGCGCCTTACTGCGTGGCCTACAAGCCTAATCTTGCGTTCTACGAATGTTATGGAAACGAGGGCGTCAGGGCATTGGAAGCTACGGTGGACTATATAAGGACGACATATCCTGAAATTTTCCTCATAGCGGATGCCAAGAGGGGTGATATCGGCAATACGGCCAGGATGTATGCTAAAGCGTTTTTCGAAACCATGGATTTCGATGCCGTCACCCTTTCGCCGTATATGGGACAGGACAGCATCCTCCCGTTCCTGGAATATAAGGACAAATGGGCTATCGTACTGGCGCTGACTTCGAATGCTTCGGCCGTGCAGTACCAGCTGTCGGAGAAGGACGGGAAACCTCTTTACCGGGCCGTCATAGAAGAAATGATGTCCATATCCACTCCTGACAACATGATGTTCGTCGTAGGCGCCACAAAGGCTGAGAAACTGGGTGAGATACGTTCTTTCTGTCCTGACAATTTCCTGTTGGTGCCGGGAGTCGGTGCGCAGGGCGGTTCGGCAGAGGAAGTCATCAGATACGGGGCGAACGATAAGGGCGGACTTCTTATAAACTCATCCCGCGGTGTCCTGTATGCGGATTCTACCGCGAATTTTGCCAGGGCGGCAGCCAAAGTGGCGTCGGAGACAGCCAGAATCTAGAATTCGAATCTCATTCTGGCTTCTTTCGGAGTCATGCCCGTCTTGTCCTTGAAGAATTTGGCGAAGTGCGACGGGGTGGCGAATCCCAGATCATAGCTTATTTCCTGGATAGTGGAGGAGCTGGTCCTCAGCATGTTCTTCGCTTCCAGAACGGTATAGTCGTCTATCCAGGCTGAAGCAGTCCTGCCCGTGGATTCCTTGATGACCGCCGATAGGTATTTCGGAGTGATATTCATTTCCTGTGCGTAGAATTCCACCTTCCTGTGGTATTTGAAATTCTTCTCAAGCAGTCTTATGAATGCTCCGGCCACTTCTTCCTTATGCCTGTCCTTGCCTGTCCTGTTTTCAGGTTCGTGCAGCATTATGTTGCACGCTTCGTAGAACAGGATATTCATGTAGTTCCTGATAATCTGCTTTCTGAAGAAGTTATCGTTTTCATTTACAAAACTTTTCAGATATCTGTGTATATGGCTGCACATGGTCATCTTTTCCGGACTCAGGAAATGCAGCGGGCACTCGTGCAGGATTCTGTAGAAATATATCTTCACCAGTCCCTGGGCCAGATTGTTGAATACCGGTTCGGTCACATTCATTATGTTGACCTTGAAATCCTCGCTTTTCCATGTATAATAGAACGGTATTCCTGCGCCGATTGCCAGAAAGGAGTTTTCGGAAAGGGTGTATTCCCTGAATCTGACATTGAATTTTGCAGATCCCTGTATGCATAACAAGATGACTATGGAATCCGGCAGGCAATACCTGTCGCTGATGGAAACAGGCCTGATGAAAGTATTGTTTCCGGAATAATTGTCGTATAGCTTTACAAGATTATCTTCCATGCAATGATTGTTTCTGCAAAAATAGACAAAAAAGGAAAATTATGATATAATATACGTGTTTTATGATATATTTTCCAAGAAAAAATGACAACATTTGCAAAGTCTTTCGGGACACACACACATTCAATTCTAATATTTTCTTTTCAGGCAGGCCCAGTTTGCATTCTGTGCTTGCCTTCTTTTTTATTGCCGGAGACGGTATTTTGATTAATTTAGCGTCCTGAAAACTTACGGTATTGTTCCACAAAAATATTGAACTATATGAATGGTATGAAAATCAGTGTCATCTCTCTCTTTCTGGCCTTTGTGTCGGGAATCTTCGCCGATGCCCAGCCCGGTGTCATAGGCACATATCCCGAAAACAAGCTTTCGTCCAGGATGCTGACGATGGAGGAAGCAGTGCTGGGACCGGAACTTGTCCCGGAAAACATATCCGTGATATGGCGGCCGGAGAGTCATCTTATGACCCGATTCGAGGAAGGTGCCCTTATAGGACAGAATCCTCTTTCAGGGGCTGATGAAGAATTGCTGTCTGCAGATGACCTGAAAGAAATTACCGGAGAGGAACTTCCGTATTTCGTCGGCTGGGTCTCACATGATGTGGCCGCATTCCAGGCCGGCGATGACGTTTTTCTCGTATGTGTCCCGGCCGGAACACTCGAAGCGAATTTCAGGATTCCGGAAGGGGCGTCAGGCTTTCTGCTCAACAAGGCCGGCTGTCATCCTTTCACGAAAGAAAACGGTCTTTATTTCTGCGATAATTCCGGCAATGTTTATCCTGTAGCGACATCTCCGGACAAAAACATAATTTACGGCCAGTTCGTCAGCCGGAACGAATTCGGAATCATGAAAGGCATTTTCCTGTCGCGCTCAGGGAAGAAACTGGCTTTCTACCGCAAGGACGAGACTGCCGTCGGGACATTCCCTCTTCTCGACATCAATACCAGGACAGGATCTCTCATGGAACTCAAATACCCTATGGCCGGCATGGCTTCCGAGAACGTGCGTGTAGGCGTCTATGATTTTTCATCCAATTCGACAGTATATCTCGACTGCGATGATTTCGGATATGACCAGTATCTCGCAGGCATCACATGGACTCCGGATGAGAGGCACATTCTCGTGCAGGTGCTGGACAGAAGCCAGAAACACTTGAGGCTGAATATGTACGATTCATCCACAGGGAAGTATTGCAGGACGCTTCTGACAGAAGACAACGACAGATACGTCGAACCTCAGGATCCTGTATGGTTTCTCCGGGGAAGCGACAGCCGTTTCATATACAGGACGGACAACAGGGACGGATACCGGAATCTCTACCTGTGTGATCTGGAGGGAAACATAAAGAGACTTACAGTTACCGATGCAGATGTGGCCTATGCAGGAAATGACGGCCGCAGGGTATATTACACCTCTGCGGAGATATCCCCGGTAGAGAATCACCTGTTCAGCGTGGATGTTAGGACGGGGAAGGTTTCCAGGCATACATGGGCTGAGGGATGGCATGAAGTGAGTCTCAGTCCGGACTATGAATATTTCATAGACAATTACAGCAGCCTGAATGTGCCGCGTATAGTAGACCTGTGCGAAGTTTCCGGAACCGGGAGAGAGAATCTCCTCACCGCCCAGGATCCGGTGGCTGCCTTCCATTTCTGTGAGATTTCCCTGGGCAAGGTGAGAAGCGCCGACGGCAAGTATGATAATTATTACCGGCTTGTCAAGCCGAAAGACTTCGACCCGTCCCGGAAATATCCGGTCATCGTCTATGTCTACGGCGGTCCTCATTCCCAGATGGTAAGGAATACCTGGCTTGCCGAACTCCGAAGATGGGAGATGCTTATGGCCCAGAAAGGCTACCTGGTTTACGTTCAGGACGGCCGCGGTACCCAGAACAGGGGAGCGGAATACGAGAAAGCCATTTACGGCCGGTGCGGACAGGCGGAAATGGCCGACCAGATGGAAGGGATAAGGATGCTGTCCGGGCTGCCTTATGTGGACAAGGACAGGATAGGCGTACACGGGTGGAGTTACGGCGGTTTCATGACCATATCGCTCATAACTACGTATCCGGACATTTTCAAAGTGGCAGTGGCGGGAGGCCCTGTCATAGACTGGAAATGGTATGAAGTGATGTACGGAGAACGCTATATGGGGAATCCGTCCACGAATCCGGAGGGGTATGCCCTCACCAGCCTTATCGGCAAGGCCGGGAACCTGAAAGGCAAACTGCTGATCTGCCAGGGTGCAGTCGATAACGTAGTCCTTTGGCAGCACAGTCTCAACTTCATCAGAGAGTGCATCAGGAATAATGTCCAGGTGGATTATTTCCCCTATCCGTGCGCCCAGCACAATGTCATGGGAAAGGACAGGATTCATCTCATGGACAAGGTAACCATGTACTTCGACGACTATTTGATTGCACGATAATTTTATCGTGCAATTATTGTTTTAATGGATATAACTGCTTACATTTGATAGACCGCTTGAATATACGTTAAAACAATAACCAGCCATGAATCTTAAACATAAATTGGTATTGTCTGCCGCCGTTGTCCTTTCGGCGGCAGCGGGTCAGGACATGAATGCCTGCACCGGAATTTCTCTGGTTTCAAGAGACACGAGCCATGTCCTCGCAAGAACTTGCGAATGGGGCGGAAGTTTCCTCCAGAGCAGGTACGTAGTGGTGCCGCGAGGCTATACCCAGACTGCATTTACTCCGGAAGGGAAAGACGGACTCAGCTTTACCGCAAAGTACGGTTATGTCGGAATTTCAGTAATGCAGGATGAATTCGTGACAGAAGGCCTGAATGAGGCAGGACTGTCTGCGGGTCTTTTCTTTTTCCCGGGATACGGCCGGTATGAGGCTTTCGATGCTTCCGTCAAATCTTCGACTCTGGTAGACGTGCAGCTTGCCGCGTGGATTCTGGGAAGTTTCTCTACGGTAGACGAGGTCATTGCCGCCATAGACAGGATACATGTCGTGGCACTGAGTCCCGAGACCCAGACAGCCCACTGGAGAATCGGCGATGCCAGCGGCCGCCAGGCGGTCCTCGAAATCGTGGACGGGAAACCCGTATTTCATGAAAACAAGCTCGGAGTCCTGACCAATTCGCCGGGATTCGAATGGCAGATGACGAATCTGAACAATTATGTGAATCTTTATCCGGGCAATGCGGCTCCGCAGAATCTGGCCGACGGCGTTACCCTGGCTTCTTTCGGGGCCGGAACCGGATTCAGGGGCATACCGGGCGATGTCACCCCGCCGTCGCGCTTTGTCAGGGCGGCATTTTACAAGGCTACCGCACCTCAGTACGATACAGGTTTCGAGACAGTGAAGGAGACTTTCCAGATATTGAACAATTTCGATATCCCTATCGGAATCGAGCATGGAACATCGTCGGGCCCTCTTCCTGAGAATCTGCCGAGCGCTACGCAGTGGACCACTTCATCAGACCTGAAAGCCATGCGTTTCTATTACAGGACAGCCTGGAATTCGACTATCAGGTGCATTGATCTCAAAAGTATCCGCTTCGACAGGACAGGGTTCGTCTCAGAACCTCTCGACAAAGTAATGGACCAGCCGGTAGAATTCATAAAGGTGAAATGAAGCATCTGCTTTTCCCCTGTCCGGACGTACCGCGTCCGCTGCCCTTTTATCTGGCTGCCGAAGAATATCTCGCCAGAAATTTTCATGACGGTTTTTTCTTCATCTGGCAGACGGATCCGGCCGTGATTTTCGGACGGAACCAGCATATGGAGACTGAAGTGAATCTGCCTTTCTGCCGGCAGGAGGGTATCGGGGTTTTCAGACGCAAGAGCGGCGGAGGCTGCGTGTATGCCGACCGGGGGAATCTTATGGTTTCCGCCGTGACCGGAGGGAATGACAGGATGTTTGTTTTCAGCAGTTTCATATCATTGCTGGCGCTTTCGCTCAGGAAGCTCGGCTTCGATGCCTGGCCGTCAGGACGCAACGATATAACAGTATCGGGCAGGAAAGTGTCGGGCAGTGCATTCTACAGTACCGGTTCCCGGAACATCATCCATGCCACCCTGCTTTGCGATTCGGACCTGGACCGGATGCAGATGGCCATAACCCCGCCGGAAAGTAAACTCAGGGCCAAAGGCATTGCCTCGGTGAGGCAAAGGGTGGCGAATCTGTCGGATTTCGGCAGGGCTGACCAGGATACTGTCAGGGCGGAACTCGTCGGGTCGTTCTGTGACGGAGAGACGGAGCTTTCGCCGGAAGATGTCCGCAGGATCGAAAATATCGTGGCATCCTATCTGGATGCAGACTTTATAGAAAGAGGAAAAATACCGCATAATCATCATGGAAACACTGAAGAAAACCTGTTTGTATGACATTCATACGGAGCTCGGTGCGCAGATGAGTCCGTTCGGAGGATTCATCATGCCCATACAGTATTCGGACATTGCAGTGGAGCACAATGCAGTCAGGCAGCACTGCGGGATGTTCGATGTCTCACACATGGGGGAGATATTCATATCCGGGCCTGATTCGGAAGCATTCGTAAACCATATTTTCACTAACGATGTCAGGGCGTTGCAGCCTGGCCATATCCAGTATGGAATGATGCTGTATCCTGAGGGAGGGACTGTCGACGACCTTCTGGTGTACAGAATGCCTGAGAAGGATACGTGGCTGCTGGTAGTCAATGCCTCCAATATAACGAAGGATTACGGATGGATATCCCGGGCTGCCCGGACGTGGAATGTGGACGTCTCCGACAGGTCCGGAGATTTCGGCCAGATAGCCTTGCAGGGTCCTGAATCCGAGCAAACCGTTTACGATGTTCTGGGACTGGATCTGTCGGATCTGGTTTTCTATACTTTCAGGGAGGTGGAGTACGGCGGTGAGACAGTGATTGCGAGCCGGAGCGGATATACGGGCGAAGACGGTTTCGAATTTTATGCTTCCGAAGGCATCATACGGAAAATATGGAAGACCCTGCTCGGTGCGAAGGTGACACCATGCGGCCTGGGCTGTCGCGATACCCTGCGTTTCGAGGTCGGCCTCCCTTTGTACGGGCATGAACTCGGAGAGGATATTTCCCCGCTTGAAGCCGGGCTCGGCATTTTCGTAAAAACAGAAAAGCCGGACTTTATCGGCAGGGAAGCTGTCCTGGCATTGAAAGATTCCGGACTCCGACGCAAACTGGTAGGCATAGAACTTTCCGACAAGGCTATTCCACGTGCAGGATATCCCGTCGAATCCGACGGCAGACAGATAGGGGAGGTGACTACCGGCTATAATTCGATTTCCACGGGAAAAAGTGTCTGCATGGCCTTCGTGGAAACAGCATACGGCACTCCCGGGACGGCCGTAGGAATCCATATACGGAAAAAGGTCTTTCCAGGAACAGTGTGCAGGAAAAGCTTCTACGATAAGAAATACAGGAAATAACAACCAATTAAACATAAAGGCAATGAGCAAGATACAAGAAGGCCTGCTTTATAGTGGCTCGCATGAATGGGTAAAAACGGATGGCGACATCGCCACGATAGGAATTTCCGATTTCGCACAGAAATCCATGGGCAATATTGTCTATGTAGATATGCCGGAAGAGGATGACGAAGTATTTCGCGATGAAGAATTCGGAGCTGTGGAAAGCGTGAAAGCCGCAAGTGATCTTTATTCGCCCGTATCCGGCACTGTAGTGGAGAGGAACGCCGCCCTGGAAGATGAACCTGGACTTCTGAACCGGGATGCCTATGCCAACTGGATAATAAAGGTGAGAATGAGCGATCCTTCGGAAACGGAATCTCTTATGGATGCTGCGGCATACACTGAATTCCTTTCAAAACAGGAATAGTCATGGGCTTTGCATATTTCCCGGATACTGAGGAGGATATCCGTGCGATGCTCTCCCGAATAGGTGTCGCTTCTCTCGATGCCCTTTATTCCGATGTCCCATGCGACGTGCTTTTCAAGGGCGAATTCGACATTCCTGATGCCATGTCCGAAATGGAGGTACGCCGCCGTTTCAGTGAACTGGCGTCGCGTAATACCGCATTGACAGTCTTCTGCGGTGCAGGCGCTTACGACCATTATTCTCCGGCGGTCATCCAGTCCGTCATATCGAGATCCGAATTTCTAACCTCATATACACCCTATCAGGCTGAGGTGTCCCAGGGGACGTTGAGGTATATCTTCGAGTTCCAGTCAATGATGGCCGGACTTACGGACATGGACTGTTCCAATGCTTCCATGTATGACGGCCCTACTTCTGCCGCCGAAGCGGCAATGATGTCGGTCGCATGTTCCAGGAGGAAAAACAAGGTACTCCTGTCGGAAGCCCTTTTTCCTCACGTACTCCAGGTCGTGGAAACTTATTGCAGGTATCACGGTACCGAGACCTGCGTCATTCCCATGAAGGACGGTGTCACGGATATCGCGGCCATTGAGGCTGCACTTGCTTCCGGAAATGTGGCCGGAATCATGGTGCCCGGCATAAACAGGTTCGGTATCATCGAGGACCTGACAGGCCTTGCCGGAGCCGTACATGATTCCGGAGCCCTGCTGATAATGTATTCCGATCCGTCATCTCTTGCCGTGATAAGGACTCCTGGCGAATGGGGCGCCGACATTGTCTGCGGGGATGCGCAGACACTCGGAATACCGTTGAATTTCGGCGGTCCGTATCTGGGATTCCTGTGCTGCAGGAAAGAATTTGTCAGGAAGATGCCTGGACGCATCGTAGGGGAGACCGTTGATGCAGGCGGGAAAAGATGTTATGTACTTACGCTACAGGCCCGAGAACAGCATATCCGCAGGGAGAAGGCGACGAGCAATATCTGTTCGAACCAGTCCCTGATGGCATTATATGTGACGGTGTATCTTTCTCTTATGGGGCCACAGGGCCTGAAACGTGTAAACGGACTGTCGTATGGCGGCGCGCATTATCTGCATTCGGAACTGCTCCGGACAGGGCTTTTCGAAGATCCTTTCGGCAAGCCGTTCCTGAAAGAATTTGCACTCAGGTCCGCCATTCCTGCCGGACGGTTGCAGAAAGCGCTTCTGGACCGTGGCATTTTCGGAGCCCTCTCATGCGGGGAAGATCTGGTGTCGTTCTGCGTGACGGAAAACAGGACGAAAGAAGAGGCCGACCGGCTGGTGGATGCCGTATTGTCTTGTTCATCAAAAAGCTGATTATGAAATACTACGATAAACTCATATTCGAATTGTCGAAAGATGGCCGCACAGGATATTCGCTGCCTGAAAACAGATGGCCAGATAAAGAGGACGGCCTTCCGGACGTACTGAAAAGGACTTCCTCTGCGGATTTGCCCCAGGTGAGCGAACCTGACGTGGTCAGGCATTATGTGAATCTGTCCGACATGAATTTCGGTGTGGATACAGGGTTTTATCCGCTGGGCAGCTGCACCATGAAATACAATCCCAAGATTAACGAGGAAATGTCGTCTTATCATGGATTTGCCGGGCTTCATCCGCTTCAACCTGCCGATACCGTACAGGGAGCCTTGCAGATATACGGGGAACTTTCCGGGTGGCTGTGTGCACTGACAGGCATGTCTGCATTCACGCTGAATCCGTTTGCCGGAGCGCACGGGGAACTGACCGGGCTGATGATAATGCGTTCCTACCATATTTCAAGGGGAGACTCCGGACGGACCAGAATCATAGTGCCGGACAGCGCCCACGGCACGAACCCGGCCAGTGCGGCGGTCTGCGGACTGGAAGTGGTGCAGGTGAAGTCCACGGCGGAAGGCCTGATAGACATTGAAGACCTGAAACCTCTTCTGGACGATACCGTGGCAGGCATCATGATGACGAATCCGAACACTTTGGGACTTTTCGAGAAGGAAATACACGAAATAGAAGAGTGCGTACACGCTGCAGGCGGACTGCTGTATTACGACGGGGCGAACATGAATGCCCTGCTGGGCAAGGTGCGTCCTGGCGATATGGGATTCGATATCATGCATCTGAATCTGCACAAGACATTTTCCACACCGCATGGCGGAGGAGGTCCCGGAGCCGGTCCGGTGGGTGTGGCCGGAAGACTGGAACATCTTCTGCCTGAGCCTGTCGTGACCCTGTCTCCCGAAACAGGGAAATATGTCATATCGGGACAGCCGCAGGGAGCCGGACGCATTTCCGGTTTCATGGGAAACTTCGGAGTACTCATTAAAGCTTACGCCTATATCCTCAGTCTCGGCAAGCAGAATGTCAGGAATGTAGGTCCATACTCCGTACTTGCCGCAAATTATGTAAAAGAATCGCTGAAAGACAGCTATAAACTGCCTATCCCGTCGTTGTGCAAGCATGAATTCGTCTTTGACGGCCTTGCGAAGGCCAATACGGGAGACAATGGTACGGAAGTGACGACCCTGGATGTCGCAAAACGACTGCTTGACTACGGATTCCATGCTCCTACGATATATTTCCCTCTGCTGTTCCATCAGTCCATAATGATCGAGCCGACGGAAACAGAGTCCAAAGAGACTCTGGATGCATTCATCGATGCCATGGAAAAAATTGCAGGCGAAGCCGTTTCATCGCCATCCATTCTTAAAGAGGCTCCCCACAATACACCGGTGAGCCGTCCTGATGAAACGCTTGCCGCCACACATCCCGTTCTGACTTTCCGTCAGAGAAAGTCGTCGGATAACAGATCCTGATTATGAAAATACTGATTATCGGTGCAGGTCCCGGCGGTTATGAAACTGCTCTGGCGGCCAGAAAATACGGTTTCGATGTGATTCTGGCGGAATCCGGCCATGTCGGCGGTACATGCCTGAATGCCGGGTGTATTCCTACCAAGGCGTATTGCCGCAGTGCGGAAATAATGGAAGAAATCCGTCAGGCAGGAAAATTCGGAGTGCTGGCAGGAGAGCCCGTACTGGATTTTTCACAGGTAAAAAACAGGAAAGACGGAATAGTGTCCGGGCTGAGAGCGAATGTGGAGTCCCTTCTGGAGGCTTCCGGTGTCAGGCTCGTCAGCGGCAGGGCAGTATTCCGGGATTCCGGAACAGTGACTGTCGGCGGCGAGGACTGCAAGGCTGATTATATCATCATAGCTACAGGCTCTGTACCTGTCATGCTTCCTGTGGAAGGCATGTCGCTCCCTGGTGTCCTGGATTCGGCGGGTCTGCTCGATCTGGAGACTCTTCCTTCATCCCTGTGTATAATCGGCGGGGGAGTCATAGGCCTTGAGTTCGCTTCCGTCTTCCGCAGTTTCGGCTGCCAGGTCACAGTGGTGGAATATTGCCGGGAAGTACTGCCACGCTTCGATCAGGATATTGCCAAAAGGCTGCGGCAGAGTCTTTCGCGGAAAGGTGTCGTTTTCAGCATGCAGTCGGAAGTCACTTCGGTGGAAAGTCTGCCGGATGGGAAACTGAAGGTGAACTGGCTCAGGAAAGGGGGTCCGGATTCCTGCGAGGCGGAAAAGGTGTTGGTCGCCGTCGGCAGAAGACCTGATATAAGCGGGCTCGGGACCGATGCTGCGGGTATAGCCTTGTCCGACAGGGGAGCGGTGGCGGTCGACGATGACATGAGGACGAACACACCGCACATCTTTGCCATAGGAGATGTAAACGGAAGGAATCTGCTGGCCCATGCAGCTACAGCACAGGGCAGAATCGCCCTGCGGACGATAATGAAGGAGACTGGCGTCCCAGACAGCCGGACTGGAGACCATACCGCGTCTGCTGCTGCCGGCATGGCGCCGGCAATACCGTCGGCCGTATTCACTGAACCTCAGGCGGCTTCTGTAGGGCTTACGGAAGAAGACTGCAAGTCAGGTCTTGCAGAATACAAGGTTTACAAGTCATTTTACCGGTCCAACGGGAAAGCTGTCTGTATGGGTGAAACCGACGGCCTGTGCAAGATACTGGCCTCTCCCGAAGGGAAGATTCTGGGATGTCATGTCCTGGGGCCGCATGCTGCTGATATGGTACAGGAAATTTCCTCACTCATGACTGCCGGTGCAGGCGTGGAGCAGTTGAGGCAAACTGTACACATTCATCCTACACTTGGCGAGATATTGGCTTCCGCAGTGGAATAGGCCGGACTGCGCTCTGTTTACAGAATAAATCCTTCGGCCTCGAACATTTTCCGGTAAGCTTCCGCCTTTTTCTCCAGCGGCAGCGGATAAGCCCGTGAAGATGACGGCATGCGCCAGAGACGGTATGACAGGACTTCTGTGAATGAGCCCGGCGCAGGAACATCGCATTCCAGACAGGCTGCTGCCGTTTCCGCGGCTTTCTGCCCTGTGACAGCTATGGCACGGCATTCCGGCATTGCGGACAGCAGAGACCTGATGTCCGTGCGGGATACTATCTCCAGGAATTTGTCAGAGGCATTGTCTTTCAGTCTTCTGACTTCGGTTGCAGTATCGTAGAGTGCGATTCCCTTTTCCGTGCAGAATGCCGCTACGGAGTCCCTGTCGAAATGTTTTCCGTCCGAGGATACGAATCTGGACCTGTCTCCGTAGAAGACAAGGCCGATGATTCTCCACATGTCGTTGTTGAAGTTCGGATAAAAGAACTCCATGGACCATTTGTCGCGTTTGGGAGGAAAACTTCCGAGCATGAGCAGCCTCGCTCCTGCCGGGATGAAAGGCTCCAGCGGGTGCTTTTCAGCCCCTGAGACATGATATGACGCGCTATCCATTGTCCTGTTTTTCTTCTTCCGCACCTGAGAGATATTCCTTGCGGAACATATCGATGAACAGCAGGAAAAGGGATACGAGCAACGGTCCGAAGATAATGCCTATGAAGCCGAAAAGCGGCAGGCCTATGACTACTCCCGATATCGTTATGAGCGGATGCGTGTCAGCCAGCTTTTTCTGGAGTATGAAGCGGAACAGATTGTCGCTCTGGGAAATGAATATCGTGCCGAATAGCAGGAGCCCTATGGCCTTTCCCCATAGCCCCGCGGCTGCAAAATATATGGACAGGGGTATCCACACTATAGTGGTGCCGACTATCGGCACTACCGAGCACAGTCCGGTGAGGAATGCGGACAGAAAAGCATTAGGCACTCCGAAAAACATATATCCTGTCCAGGCGATGATTCCCTGTATGAGAGCCAGCATCGGGATGCCTATCGCATTCGACTTGACCATTACATTCACACGCTCGATAGTCTCTTTCTTGTTTATGTTCTTCATCGGAATGATGGACGAGAGATACTCTTCCATCCTTTTCCCGCCGGTAAGCAGGAAAAACAGGACTATCAGTGCAGCGGCAATATTTATGAAGAAATCTCCTATGCCGTTGATTACCGACTGCCCCAGGGCAGTCACTTTCCCGGCAATGAACGCTATGTTCTTTTCGGATATCAGATCGATTCCGGTCTTATCCTTGATGATGTCGACCGTCTGCATGGCCGGAGCGAGAATGTCCCCGGTATTCCAGTTCACCTGCTGGAGTTTGGCGATGATGAACCATACCAGCAATGACAGCGGTATCACTATGAAAAGTATGGTACAGATCAGTATGATGCTTGCAGACAGCGTCGGCCTTCCTGTCTTTTCAGAAAGCCTGAAACATGGTTTCCTCAGCAGTATGTACAGAGTCAGGGCTCCCAGTATGCCGCTGATAAAGGGCTGTATCTGCCTGAACAGCATTATGCCCAGCCCGAAAATCATTATAAGCAGTGCGAATTCCCAGATGGTTTCGGTGCTGATGCCTTTTTTGTTTTCCATTCAGAATATTTTTACTTCCCGTACGGTTACCTGAAAAGCTTGTCGAGTTTTTCGTAAAGTTCTTCGCTTTCACCGACGAATATCTCCACGATTTTGCCTTCCTTGTCGATCAATATCTTGGTCGGGAATCCCTCGATGGCGTAGTCTGTGACAGTCTTCTGCCCGTCCCCGTTGTAGAGGTTGGTCCATCCCAAGCCTTCTTTTTCCACTGTTTCTTTCCAGGTTTCCTCGGAGTCGCCGCAGTCGATGCCTACGAATTCTATCCTGTCGCTGTACTTGCCGTAATATTCCTTCATGTCGGGCATCCCTTTCATGCACCAGTAGCACCAGCTTCCCCAGAAGTCCAGCAATACATATTTCCCTCTGAATGATGCCAGGGTATATTCCTTGCCGTCGATTCCTTTCAGACAGAACTCGGGAGCGGGTTTTCCAGGCTGGACATTGGCCTTGTTCCTTTCTTTCATGATGCTGGCGGTGAAGCTTTCCGCCATATCGTCAAGCAGTTCTCCCAAAGCGCTTTCCTTTACTGCCGAGCCGAGGAGATTATATGATTCAAGTCCTTTCTCCGGATTCAGGAACAGCGTCAGATATCCGGATGCGAGATCGTTCGGATTGTTCTTTATGTAAGCGGCATAAATGCTGTCTTTTCTGGCATTCAGGCTGTCCAGATTCTGCCGCATGGCTTCCTGGACAGCTTCATCGCTGTCACCGGCGGCCAGGATGTTCCTGACTGTACTGTTTATTTCTTTGACAATGGAGAAGAAATCCGGAAAATTACTGTGGAGTGAATCGTATATATCCGAGCCCTTGCATGTCTTGTGATCCAGGGTCCCGGAGATTTCGATTTTGTCTCCCGGCATCATGAATATCGGTTCATGGTATACATTGGTGTGCAGGCGGTCGATATACACGATGAACATGGCGGTATCCTTGAAACTTATGTCGATTTTCCCGTTTTCCGCCACTATGGTGTCTTTGGCGGCAAGCCTTTCGGTCATTGCATCGTAGATGCTGACAGTCAGGGAATCATTGCCGGCATCTTCCAGGATTCCGCTTATCCGGTTTCCGTTGTTGCAGCTGCACAGGGCCAGCAGTGCGGCGCTCAGGACCGATGCTGCGGCGGCTGTCTTGAAAAATATTTTCATGTCTTTGTCTTTTAGTTAATCCGAACAAATTTAGCTAAATATTTCAGTTTGCATGAAAAAAAACGGGATCTTTTCCCGGAAGCCGATTTTGAGCATTGACAAATATCCGCTAATTTTGACGCCCCGTTGAGGCCGGCTCAAAAGGGTATTTTCTGCGTTACGCTCGATTCGAAAATCCTCATGTACACCAGTACACTGCGGTTTTCTTATCTTCGCAAGCCTTGAAAATCCTCCTTTTGGGTCAACCTCATCTCATCCGAAGGATATGATAGTATGATAGTTTGTATAGCGGAAAAACCGAGTGTGGCGAGAGAAATCGCCGAGATTCTGGGCGCCAGGACGAAGAAGCAGGGATATCTGGAAGGGAACGGCTATCAGGTGACCTGGACCTTCGGGCATCTCTGCACCCTGAAGGAGCCGCAGGATTACAGTCCTCAGTGGCGTATATGGATGCTGTCGGAACTTCCCATGATTCCTCCGCGTTTCGGCATAAAGCTGATAGACAACGATGCATATATCCAGCAGTTCAATATCATAAAAACCCTGATGCAGAACGCCGACGAAATCATCAACTGCGGCGATGCCGGCCAGGAGGGCGAACTGATACAGCGCTGGGTCATGCTCAAGGCCGGTGCCAGATGTCCTGTCAGGCGTCTCTGGATATCTTCCCTTACGGACGAATCCATACGGGAGGGGTTCCGGAACCTGAAACCGCAGGACGACTTCAGACTGCTGTATGAAGCCGGGCTGGCGAGGGCTATCGGAGACTGGATACTGGGCATGAATGCCACCAGGCTGTACACTTTGAGATACGGCGGGAACAGGCAGGTCCTCTCCATCGGCAGGGTGCAGACCCCGACTTTGGCCATGATTGTGAACAGACAGGCGGAAATCGATAATTTCGTACCGTCTCCATACTGGGAATTGAAAACAGTTTATCGCGGGACGGTGTTTTCTGCGTCAGGAGGACGTTTCGATAAAAAGGAAGACGGGGAACAAGTGCTGTCGGCTGTGTCGGGGACGGAATTTACGGTCACTTCCGTTACCGAGAAAAAAGGGAAGGAAGCCCCTCCGCGGCTGTTCGACCTGACCTCGCTGCAAGTCGAATGCAACAGAAAATATTCTTTCAGCGCTGATCAGACTCTGAAACTTATTCAGTCTCTGTACGAAAAGAAGGCCACGACTTATCCGCGCGTCGATACCACATTCCTGAGCGACGACCTGTATCCCAAGATACCGAAAATCCTCCAGGGACTCAGGGGATATGAAAACCTTACGGAACCGCTGGCCGGCAGGAAGCTGCCGAAAAGCAAGAAAGTCTTCGACAATTCCAAAGTTACCGACCACCATGCCATAATTCCTACCGGCATGCCTGCGGCAAATATGACCGCTGAAGAGCAGAAAGTCTTCGACCTGGTGTCGAGGCGCTTCATTGCGGCCTTCTATCCCGACTGCGAGATTTCCACGACTACGGTGACAGGAAAGGCAGCGGACGTGGAATTCAAGGCTACGGGAAAACAGATTCTCAAGCCTGGCTGGCGGGTGGTCCAGCCTGTGTTGCAGGAACATGCGGTCTCAGATTCCGAACAGCCGGAAAACCAGTCCCCTGACGAGGAAAAAGGGATACTCCCGGATTTCAGGGTAGGAGAGGGCGGCCCTCATGAACCGCGTCTGAAGGAAACATGGACGACACCCCCGAAACCGTACACGGAGGCGACATTGCTCAGGGCCATGGAGACCGCTGGAAAATCAGTCGATAATGAAGAATTGCGCGATGCGCTGAAAGAGAACGGAATAGGACGACCTTCGACCCGTGCGGCCATTATCGAAACATTGTATAAGAGGAATTATATCAGAAAAGAACGCAAAAGTCTGTATCCGACAAGGACAGGCATAGACCTGATATCCACGATAAAGGACGAACTCCTTAAAAGCGCCGAACTGACCGGATTGTGGGAAAAAAAGCTACGCATGATCGAAAACGGGACCTACCAGGCCTCGGCATTCCTGGACGAACTCAAGGATATGGTCAGGAAAATCGTCATTAATGTCCTGACGGACAATTAACAATATTTTATTTCGGTTTTTGGGTTTTAATTCGTATATTTGCACGTTGAAAAGATGTGTGCGGTAGAACTATAACCTTAAAAAACAACAATGCTAAAAAAACTGATTGCGGTAATGCTACTGGCTTTTGTCGTGCATACCGCTTATGCTCAAACCGTGAAAGTGTCGGTGGGGATACGCGGAGAAGGTATCGCGACTTTGACCGGCACTGAAATCATGCCTTCTTCTTATGTCCAGATGGGCGGTGGCGGCGGACTGTTTGCCGGCCTCAAGTTCGGAAAAGTAATAGGTCTTCAGGTGGACGGACTCTATAATTTCCATGTCGCGGATTATGCGGTCGACATGCCGGGAGTCACGACAATCTCGACCAGACATACGTATCTGGATATTCCTGTATGTCTCCAGTTGTGGTGCTCCAAGGGATTCGCTTTCGAGTTCGGATACCAGCAGTCCATAGCGCTGTCAGGGACCATGTCCATGCAGGGAGATTCCGTTACGGAAGGTATTATCGACCGCGGTATTCTCGACTACGGCAGTTTTGTAGCCGGAATGGTCATAAATATGGGCCGCGTGGCATTCCTGAATTTCCGTTTTACTAAGGCACTGGGATACAGTTACGTAATGACTGTAGATCCGAGCAAGAATATGACAATGTCCGTGGGACTCGGTTTCAGGCTGTTCAACAGCAGGCAATCTGTTTTCAAAAAATAAGGAGGGACGGCTATGAGACGCAGAATACGTGAAATAACGAAACTTGCAGCATTGCTCGTACTGATATTCCCGGTATTGCAGTGCAACCATCCTTTCGAAGAGGGAATGACAGGTTCTTTCCCTGTTTTCGAACTGGAATCTTCACAGTATGTTACATTGCCGGCTACCGGCACATCATCCGATCTGAAAGGAACGGTCAAGGTCCGGACCAATTCCGACGTCACGGCTGTCGTACGCTATGAAGGTTCAGGCGCTACCTCCTGGATTCACAGCATCCGTGTCAATATGGACTATGAGAATACGGAGGCAGTCATTACTTTTTCCGCCTCCAAGAATACGCAAAAGAGGCAGAGGACAGCCCAGATAGTGATCCAGTCGGATGTGATCAACAGCGATATTACTGTCAACGTCACGCAGGAGCCTGGCACATCGTCCGGTCCTGACGATGACCCTGACGATGACCCTGACGATGACCCTGACCCTGACGAAGAAAACATATATTACGGTGATCTTATTCTCAGGACCCAGAACGATATCTTGGCCTGTGAATATACCAGAGTGGAAGGGCGTCTGATTATCGGAAACCTCAGCGAATACGGCGGTTACATGTCATCGTACCTTGATACGTCCCTCTCATTCGAGTCCAGCGATATCTATGATGTGAACAATCTGTCATCCATTGAGTTCGCTACAGATATCATAATGGTGTCGAACTGGAATCTTTATGATGTGTCGGCTCTCAGCGGCATCGAGACAAATTCGGTAGAGTTCTCCGGCATGCCGGCATCCGCATTCCAGTCTTATTCCGGACCGGCTTATCAGGTAGCCGTAGTCGGGAATTCCGGCTACATGTCGGATCTGCACTGCGTATCCGCTATGGAAAATCTTCAGTATCTCATACTGAAAGGAAACGACACAGGCTCCATAAACTATCTGACAGAAGCCAGGGGGCTGCTTAACCTTGAAATTTCGGATGATGCGTCGCTCCGGAACGTGAACCTCATTGCCGACATGCCTGCACTTGAGTATGCGACACTTTCGGGACTGAACGTTTCTGAGGCGCAGCTGAATTATATCAGGGAAGTCCGGCCGGATCTTTCCGTTTCCGGATATGACCTGCTGGCCTATGTGTCGCCGGAGATTTATGTGGCGGATGAGTCACTGTCCATGAATTCGGCAGTCTTCACCATGACTGTCTACGATCAGACTGGCATTTCCATTCAGGAAGACGGCTTCATCCTCTCGGAATACGGAAATGATTTCGACTTTTCATCAAGACAAATCACGGGATTCAACCAGACCAATACAACTAATACTTATAATGTAGATTATCTGGTATCGGATGTAGAATACAATGTATGGATGTACGTGATAGACGAAAACGGAAGCATACATCTTTCTCCTCGATGCACGTTCAGGACGAAAGCCGAAGAGCTTTACAGCTTCAACGTGACTCCGTGGTATCCGCAGTATGACAATACTCAGGGCTATGAACCTGCAGATATGCTTGCCGCCAGAGTATTCGTGGATAATGCGGACGGAACCGTCTATTCCGAATACCACGACATGACTGAAAATGCCGGAACATGGAGTTTCATGACTGGTCCTGGGTACAAAAGGGTATTTTTCTCCAATATCCCGGAATCGGCATCTTCAGCGATAGTGGCATTCAGCGAGTCTGAAGGAGATGTCAGATGGCACGTCACCCAGTCGGGTGATGCCGGACTGGGACAGGATATTCAGATAGCGGCGTACGAGACCGATTTTTATGATAATCTGGATTTCAGTGCCAGCCTTTCGCGTCCGGTCCTCAGGTTCGGAGTGAAATTCACTGTAAATGGCAATCTTCCTGTAGAAAACATCCAGGACGTAGCGATGTATATAAACAACTGTTACGGCAGCTGCATGATTTCCGGACAGACAGGGACGATTACCTACGACGGCAATGTCACGAATGTCGTACACGGCAGCCAGTGGAGCGACAGGACAGTCTATTTCGATGATACCTATATTTTCCCTAACGTGGAAGGTGCCGGGAGCCGGCTCGATTTCGTCTTCACCCTGACTGATGGGTCCCAGATCTCCGCATATTATATCATGGACAATGCCCTGACGGCCAATAATGATTATACCGGGGAAAATTCTCTGTCCCTGACCATCACCTGGCGGTTCAATGGTGTGAACTTCACGGTGGATAGTATCGAAGAGGAGATAAATGATGTCATTGAATTTTAACCCGACTGAATTATGAGAATCATAAATATAGTCCCATTTGCAGTTTCGGCTCTTGCCCTTTTTTCATGCACGCCGGATGAAATCAAGTCTCCGTCCCTGCCGGATACCGAAGGTATGCTGATGGTACGTCCGAGACTTTCCGACATGCAAGTCTCCACGAAGGCCGCGCTCGACCAGTCGGTCTATGCATACATGGGAGAAGAACTGGCTGCCGGAAATGTTTATCCTAATGCCGCCGTAATGACTGACGGCGATATCTATTATTACCAGCTCTCGCGTCTGTGTCGGGATGTGGTATTTTCCAACGTTTCTGCCTCCGACGGAAATTCGGTCCAGTTCATATCGCGTGAAGACGGATCCCTGGCGATTGAATTGTATGATCAGTCCAGCGCGGAAATCGGCAATGACATATTGTTCGGTTCATTGAGAGGAATTACGACAGGAACTTCCGGTCAGGAACCGTACAGTCTGGAACTGAGCCGGGTTTCATCTGAAATTACCTCCCGTCTGGAATTTTTGGATCAGGACGGGAATCCTCTGCAGGATGACATCATTACCGGTGCCAATATAACTTACGAAGGTCTCGGTACCGCGGTGGAAGTCCAATCAGACTATACCGTATATGTTTCCGGTTCCGCCCCGTTGTCGGATGATTTCTATAATGACGGAGAAAAATGGACTACCGATTCACGCAAAATCATCCCCGGCGCGGCAGTAAACACCTGCACCATAGAAATATTCATGCTCGACGGAACGTCACGGACATATCAGACCAGACTGAACAGGCTGCTCGGATCCAACAGAAGCTATATCGTGACATTCCGGTTTACAAAGGCGAACAGTTCGGCTACATTCGAACTGGAGGACCTGCAGACGGCGGAATATACCTTCGGTGCTTATGATGTAGTTACTGACGGACTGTTCGATGTCAGGGAATACTGGTATTTGGGCAGCGCCGAAGGGGCGGAGATTTCCATTCCTGTGAATCTGAACATGCCTTATGACTGGGATTATGTCCAGACTGACGGCGGCGAATGGTTCTATACGGAGCGCGACGGAAACAATATTATCGTCAGATCCTACTATTCCAACGATAACGAAACGAGAACTGGAACAGTCAGAATCACCGCTTCCAACGGAGATTTCAAAGACATATACTTCAGCCAGATAAATAATTCGAAGCAGACTGTCTTCATTACGAAGCAAAGTGCATCCCACTCTGACCTGAAGGTAGAAGGCAGCAATATAGAAGTAGATACCGGGAACGGGTTCCAGAGCTGCGAATCCGGCATCATCAGTATGACCAGCTCTGTTCCGGCCGGTACTGTCGTGACTATTCAGGCCGATGCCATTACATCGCTCGGCTGCCAGTCTTATCTGTTTTCCGATATGGAATTTTATAATTGCGTGAGTCTCATGGATCTGGATCTGACTCTTACAGACAGTCCGGACCTGTCTGCTCTTCCGTCGCTGAGATCCGTGAATCTAAGGAATTCAGAAAGTACCGATATAGTTTTTGCCGAGGATCAGGGCGTGGCCAATGTCATTGTCAGCGACTGCGATAATATGACGGCGCTGGATCTGACAAATATTGCCGGTTCCCTGACAGGGCTGCAGATACGGTCTTGTGACAAACTCGAATCTTTTACGATCTATGATTCCGGATTCACAGGTGAAAAACAGCTCAAGACTGTCAGATTGCAGGACAACTATTCACTTCCGGGGGTTACTTTCTATCAGTACACCGGGCTCCGGGATCTGTATATCCTGAACTGCTCCCAGATTTCATCGCTGAATCTTTCAGGCTGCACTTCGCTGAAATCAGTCAATCTTGACGGAGTCAACGCACTGGAATTCCTGAATCTTAGCAGCTGCTCCGTTCTGGACAATATGAGACTGGCGGATTGCCCGAATCTTGTCACTGTCATGACGGACAATACCTATGCATTGCGAAGCATTACTTTCGGTTATAATACCAGTATCGGAGGAACTCTCGATTTGTCTGGCCGCACATCTCTCCGGGAGATCATCCTGGAAGGTTATTTCCACTGCGATGACCTGAATCTGAGCGGATGTACTGATTTGAGACGGATAGGGTCCACGGAAAACTCTGATTTCAGATGTACGCATCTGGATATAAGCGGCTGCACTTCGCTTTCCGCTCTCGATGTGGATTTCGAATGGAACAGTGAAGGGTCGCTGAACGCAGAGAACACGAATCTCAGCAGTCTCCGTCTCGACGGTCTCAGTTTCCTTGTGGATTTCAGCACTATGCCGTCTCTTAATGACCTTTATATGAACAGCAGTTATACGGATTTGGAACTCGACCTGTCCATGTGCTGGAATCTGAAGTCTTTCGAATTCGAAGCCAGTTACTCCGATGTCCTGAAATCGATGACTCTGCCTCAGAGTCTGGAAGAGATAAGACTGGTCGGAAACGGAGGATATTCTTTGACAGGATCTCTTGACTTTTCGCAGTTCCAGATGCTCAGGTCGCTCGATATGAGCAGTTTCAACAGTATAGAATCTGTCAGCTGCGTGAATCTTCCTGTGCTGGAGAGGTTGGACATTTCCTACTGCAACAATATAAGCGAAATCGATGTGACCGGCTGTACTTCTCTGCTGGATTGCCAGTTGCTATACTGCAACTCTGTTACATCGATTTATCTGGACAACTGTCAGAACCTCTCTAATTTCAATTCCGACATGTCTAACAGTGAGCTGTTGCCTGCACTTGAAAATATTTCCATGTACGGCTGTTCGTCCATGAAACATCTTAATCTGGGATATTCGAAACTGACATCCCTGGATGTTTCGGGATGTCCGGAACTTGGATATCTCGATATAGGGCGCAATGAATTCTCCGCAGAGGCTCTGGACACTCTTTTCGGCTCTCTTCCTGACAGGAACATGTCGACAAGCAGCGGAACGGTGATCATAAGCGGAAATCCGGGCGAGTATTCATGCACCAGAAGTATAGCTTTAGGCAAGATGTGGATGATAGAATAATCAGGCTATGAAGAAAATTTATATAATCGTACTTATGACGGTCGCGTCCCTGCTGACTTTTTCATGCCAGCAGAAGATTCAGACCGCCGATCCCGGAACCGGAAGTTTCCGTACCATAAGCGTATCTGCCGCATCTCCGGAAGTGAAATCACTTCTGGATCCTAGTGCGGATATCGTTTATGTCTACACTTTCAGCGAGAGCAAGGAATTTCTGGGAATATTCAGCCCGGCCATGTCTGACGGATATACCTTTACATACAATATTCCGGACGATACATATCTGATGGTATTTACCAATATGGCCGATTCAGATGTCATGGAAGTGACTTCAGAAAACAATCCGCTTGTGTTCAAGCCATTGACTCTCACTGAGCAGGACATGGTCATAGCCAGGGAATATGCCGTTTCCATACCGGATGACGGCAGTCCCATGCAGATACATCTGGAGCGCATCGCATCGAAGGTTACGGTTGATCTCGTACTGAAGTCTTCTTACGGAACGGATCTGGATCTGTACGACTTCATACAGTATGCCGGGGTCGCCTTTCCGGGAGTATACGAATACTATTATCTCAGCAATTACTGGTTCCTGCGCTACAGCGGCACTTCGGTGAGCCAAAGTGTCATGGGAATGCTGGTTTCAGAGAGTACCACAAGATATAATATATGCAATGACGTGTCCATACTTCCGTCTTATGACGCATCGTCGGGTGCCGTCATGGAACTGACAGTGATAGACAAGGCCGGATATTCGACGACTCTCTCCGCTACCTTGAACTATCCGCTGGAGGCGAACAAGAGATATCGTCTCGAAGTTTCCCTCCGTCCTGTCGACACCGGGTTCGGATTTACGGTAGAAGATATTGTGACGGAGGATATTATCATTAATTTGAACTGATTATGAAATCATTTGCTAAATATATTGTGGCCGTCACGGCCATTCCGGCAGCTGCCTTATTGTCGTTTTCATGCGGCAAATTCCAGGAGCCTGCCGCGGAAACACCGGAAGAGGGTACAGTGCTTTTTACCGTAACTCCTTCTCTGGATATGGAGGTAGATGTCAGTGAAGGAAGGATTCCAGTAAAGTCTGACGGAACTGTCATCGGCCAGCGTGATATATGGTGTTTCATATATGATGCTGACGGAGACTATCTTCTGGACGGTTTCCCGGTCCGGCAGAATGAAATCATCGGCAGTACGTATACTTTTGCCATTCCGACACATTCTTCGCCTGTAAACATGTTTTTCGCCGTAATGCCTGACAATGTATCCTACTCTTATGACGGATACAGTCTTAATTTCTCGGGAGGGGACATTCTCGGCGAAAATAACGGGTTATGGTGCAGCGATTCGCAGTATTTCAGTTCGATAGAATCATCTGAAGACGGCATATCCCTGGGGAACATAATTCTGGAACAGAGACATGATACTTTCGAGATTATTCTGGATTTCACTAACTTCCCCATGTCGCCGGATGAATTCATATCGGGAGTGTCATTCGCAGCCGATGATGCACATTATCCGTCGAGTATCAACCTTCTGTCATTCGAGGCATTTACAGATGAAGACTATACCGTGAAATACAGATATTCATTCAATGTCCTGTACCCGGAGGTGTCTTTATATAATATGCGTCTGTACCTTACTACGGCAAGGGATGACATATTCAAGTACGAACAGATTGTTTATCCCGGCAATGACGACTTATACAGAATGGAATTCGAAGTGGATTACAACAGAATAAACGGGTATTACGATTAACTAAACTAATCTTATAAATCATGAACGCACGTATCATTATCTCAGCTATCGCAGCTGCAAGCATGCTGCTGGCTGCCTCAGGTGTTTCAGCCCAGGACGTAGCATCCAGGAAAGAATACCGCCAGATCGAGAAACATGAAAAGTTCCTGAACAAGCAGATCAAGGACAGGGCTATCAGATCAGCCAGAAAGGAAGCCAGAAAACTGGAAAAAGAAGGTTACAAGGCCCCTGTCGGCAAGCTGCCTATCGACAAACAGCTCGAAAAGGCATGGCAGTGCCAGTATGAAATGGATTCCAACGGCTATCCGTTCTATTTCATCGCTACTGCCAGGACTACCGGATCGAATTATTCCGCAGCCCAGATGCAGGCGGTAAATCTCGCCAAACTCGACCTCGCCGGCCAGATACAGACCAGAGTGAACCAGCTCATCGAGGCCAAGGTAGCCAACAATGAGATCAGCGCTACTGACGCCACATCCATCAACTCTTTTGTAAGCGCCAGCAAAAACGTGATTTCCAATACACTCGGAAGGGTCATCATTCTGGTGGAGATTTACAAGGTGAATGAAGCAGGCAACAATGAAGTCCAGGTGACACTCGGATACAATTCCCAGCTGGCCACTCAGGAAGCCATCAAGGCCGTTCAGAAGACCATGACCGCAGAAGCAAGCGAACTCATGGATGAACTCGACAGCCTTCTCGGCCTGTAATGAATTTTTTGTACTGAAATGAAATTGTCTGTAGGAAAAATACTTCTCTGCATTGTCTTCCTGTCGGTCGGGAGCCTGTCGTTTGCCGGTGACATAGTCAAGGTCCGGCATGCGACCGGCCGCTGGGAGGTCAGTGGAGACATCACTATGGCCGAGGCAGAGGAGAGAGCGCTGAATGAAGCGAAGAAAGATGCACTGAGAAAAGCCGGTGTGATGGAGAAAGTCTGGTCTGTTTTCGGGCAGGTGACGACTGAAAGCGGAAGCAAATTCGATGAAGCTTTCTCTTCGGTCAGCGTGCTTGCATTGAACGGACTGGTGAATATTACGGACAAAAAGACGGAAGATGTCTGGGATCCTGCCACCAGGAAACTTTTCAAGGTGGTGACCATCAATGCAGATGTTACCAGGAACGAGCAGCAGGAAGACCCCTCTTATCTTCTCGACGTGACAGGAATCGAACCTGTCTACAAGGAATCGGAGCCGTTTACCTGCTCCGTAAAAGTCTATGGTGCGGATTCTTATCTCAAATTTTTCTGGTTCGGAGAAGACGGTGCATCCATGATATATCCGAACAGCTATGAAGGAAACCAGATATTCCGGGCAGGAGAGACCTATTCTTTCCCTGTTACAGACAAGATAGACCTGCAGATGGAGAAGCTCGACAAATCGGCAGAAGTCGAGAAAGTGAATATCATAATAGTTGCGACCAAGAAAGACATACCATATCTGGGCGAACCGGACTATCAGTCCATACTGACATGGATATTCAATCTTCCGGCAGACCAGCGGACTTTTTATTACAATATGACATTAATCAGGTAGGATTATGCGATTTTCAGGATTATTTTTGGTTCTTTCACTGCTGGTGTCGCAGGCTGCTGTGGCAGAACCTGTGGATTTCAAATGGATAAGGGAGATCCGGTGTGAAGAAATCCGCCCTTACAGCGATGACATGTGTGCATTCAAGGAAAACGGCAAATGGGGCTTTATGGACAAGGCCGGGAATGTCGCCATTTCTCCTGAATACGACGAATGCTATGACTTCATAGACGGATATGCCGTGGTCCGGAAAGCCGACCGCTGGGGAATCATCGACAAGAAAGGCAAGAGCAATACAGGTTTCGTCTTCTCGAAAATGAATAATTTCTCCGACGGACTGGCATATTCCGAAGACGGAAAAATATGCTATTATGTCTATCCGAACGGAAAGAAACAGCGACTTTCCGAGAAATTCACTTACGGGGACTTTTCTGACGGCTATGCCCCTGTAATGAAGAAGAAAAACCGTAAATGGGGTTATATCAACAAAAAAGGTATAGTAGCCATAGAGCCTGCATACGATACTGCATACAATTTCAGTAACGGTATAGCTTTGGTGAAGAAGAAACGCAACCCATTTTATATTAACAAGAAAGGCAATAAGAGAAATATATACGGTGCAAGTATGACCACGCCGTTGAAATTCGTTAACGGCTTCGCCAAGATCAAGACCGGAAACGGCGTGCGTTTCATGGACAGCAAATTCGAACTGATGCGTTTCACGGTGGCCGACGCCACTGACTTCAACAAGGAAGGAACTGCTGCTATCCTTATGAAGGATAATACGATGCGATATATAAATCCGAGCGGAAAGGTTATTCTTCCTGTCGAATACGACAAGGTCGGCAATTTCAACGAGGGGTATGCATGGGTTTCCTCAAACGGAAAATACGGATATATTGACAGGAAAGGAAAGCTTGTAATCGATACTCTTTTCACCTCGGCTACGGATTTCAACGACGGCATTGCCTTTGTCTCATACAAAGGCAGACTGGGAAGCATTAAGGTGAAAGAGGATACCGACATCATTCCGCAGCTGCAGATTCAGGATATAACCATCCATGACGAGAACAGCAACAGCAAGGTAGAGGCAGAGGAAAGATTCCAGATAGCAGTCACGCTGAATAACCCGACAGGGGAGGACATCCATGATCTGAATCTTCAGTTTGCAGGTGAGCAGAGCCAGTCTGAATGGTTCACTTTCGACGGACAGTCAGTATTCGTTCCCGAAATCAAGGCGAATTCCGATACTACGGTGACATTCAGCGGAACAGCCAATCTTTCACTGGTATCCGACATGATAAATCTGGAGTTTCTGGGTATTGCCGGAAACCTCAGGGATGCGGTCATTACTCCGTATTCGTTCGAAGCCCTGGGTATCAATGCCTGCAAGCCGATCATTACCAGATACTGGGTTTACAAGGACAATCATACGCCGCTTGTGGCCGGAGATGTGGTAAACCTCATGCTGACCGTAGAGAATGACGGTAGCGACCTGGCAAAGGATGTGGTCGTGGATCTTCAGTGGCCTGACGGTATTTCAGGGATGGAAAAAGAACTCAAGATTCCGCTTATCAAGCCGGGGGAGAGCACCGAAATAGCATCCAAGTTCGTCATCGACCGGAATATGACCGATTCCCTGTCCCGCAACGGGCTTACGGTAGTGGCCCAGCTTTCCGAGTATACGAAGAAACACAAGGATATCAAGTATCTGTCTTTCTACACAGGAAGAATGAACGCAGAGGTGAATCTCGAAAGCGGCTCTCCTGCCATGATGTACCAGTATCCGCTCGAAATGGAATATGCGCAGCGCACTCCGTCTGTGTCTTCTCCGAAAGTCGTAAGCGCTACTGCTGAAACGGAGTCTCAGGAAATCGTAAAGGAAAATGCCGACATTTCCGAACTTCTGGCCGGACTTGAACCTGTAGTGGATCCGGATCCGGACAAGTTCGCCCTGGTAATCGGGAACGAGGATTATAACTCCTACAAGCAGAGCACCACTTACGAAGTGAACGTGGACTATGCAGAACGCGATGCCGATGCATTCGCCGCCTATGCCACCGATTATATGGGAGTCCCGAAGGAAAATGTAATCCTGCTCCGCAATGCCACTTATGCCCAGATGAATTTCAATATAAACAAGCTTATAAGGATGAGCAGCATAAATCCGGGAAAAGTGGAACTGTATTTCTTCTATGCCGGACACGGACAGCATGACGTGGATTCCAAGGAAACATATCTGATGCCTGTAGATGTCAGCATATCTTCTCCGACGGCAGGCATTAAATTGGAAAAACTTTATGCTGACCTCGGAGCGAGCGGAGCCAGAAAGACATACGTTTTCATGGATGCATGTTACAGCGGTGTCGGACGTGGTATCGTCATCAAGCCGAAGGAAACACCTATCAACGGGAACACTGTGGTATTCACTTCGACGTCATCTACCCAGAGATCCATGCCTTATAAGGAAAAGCAGCACGGTATGTTCACATATTATCTTCTGAAGACCATAAGAGATAACAATGGCGACATCACTGTCGAGTCTTTGTACGAGGCTACCAAGCGGGAAGTGGTCAGGAATTCCATATGGATAAACAATTCGGAACAGACGCCTGAACTTCTTTCGGGAGAAGGTATCGAATCCGGATGGCGCGACTGGACGCTATAAGATTCTAGACCATATTCACGTGGAAGCAGCAGGGTTTGAGACGCTCCCTGCTGCTTCTTTTTTTATCTGTTTTGAAAGTATGGCACGGTTATTGTATAATTTCCAGTCGTGCTGTTCGGGCGTTTTCCAAGTCGCCACAGCACGATTGGTTATTAGTTTTAGTGTTATTAATTATGTGGTTAGTATGAGGGTCTGCACGTGAGTGTCGATTCTCATTTTTTT
>CALUSC010000012.1 GCA_944323345.1 uncultured Bacteroidales bacterium
GATAAAAAGACTATATTTGCGTAAAACAAAGGAGGTTGATATGGCAACATATACGATAACGATAAACGAAAGGACAAGGGAGGGGAAAAGCCTTGTCAATTATCTGAAATCTCTTGGAGTTATAGATGTCCCAAACGATGAGACCTTACAGGCGATGAAAGATATTGAGGACGGGAATGTGACAGTCTACAAGACATTTGAGGATTATCTTGAAGCATACAAGTGATGAGACAGATAGCGACTACCAGCAAGTATAGAAAAGACTGGGAACTGGCAAAACGCAGAAATCTTCCCATTGAAGAACTCAATAATGTTATCTATAAACTGGCAAACGATATTCCACTACCTAAAGAGAAGAAAGACCATGCTTTACGGGGAAATTATGTCGGTTATCGAGAATGTCATATCAAACCGGATTGGCTGTTGATATACAAAAAGACAGATAACAACGAATTACAGATACTCGAACTTGCCAGAACAGGTACTCATTCCGACTTATTCAAGAAATAGTTTAACGATAGCGTGGACGACCTTGACAGGAATATCTCCACCCAATATTATGAACGACGGCTGGCGGCCCAAAGGGAAAGTTCGACTTTGCTGGGAGTGTAAACTAAACTTGACACAGTTCAGTTTACACTCCCGCGTGGCCTGGCTACGCTCCCCAGATAGTAGGCTATGACTTCACGGAATAGAGGCCGAATTCTAAGTTAAATCCAACTTTCAGTCGCTTTCGATCACCAGTCCGTCGTATGCCGGCCGTATACCGGCCGGCAATTCCCTGCAGAAATCCTCATATCGAGGCAGACTGTGCGACAGATGAGTCAGCCACGAATGCCGGGCTCCTACGCGCTGCGCTACTCCGATAGCCTCCTCAAGCGAAAAATGCGAGATATGCTTTCCTCTGCGGACGCAGTTTATGATGAAATGATCGAGCCCCTGCAGTTTGGCGAACTCCTCGTCCGGTATGAAATTCATGTCGGTAAGATATGCGATATTCCCGAATCTGTAGCCGAGTACCGGAAGATTGAAATGACGCCCTCTGACAGGTATGATCTTCACACTTTTCAAATGCTCCGGCCTGCTGCACGGAATCTTTTCATATCCTTTGCCTTCCACCCATGACAGTCTGACTTTAGGGACATTTTCCTCTACGGTAAACGGCCGGTCATCGATATTCGTTATCTGCCATTCAGGCACTCCGGGATATCTGTTTTCCGCGAAGGCATAACTGTACTCCCTGCGCAAGGATTCTTCTACATACTTCTCGCAGAAAATCCGGATCGGAGCACGCTCTATATAGTTGAAAGCCCTGACATCGTCCAGACCTCCGGTATGGTCTTTATGGTTATGAGTCAGCAATATGGCATCTACATGCCTGATACCGGCCCTGAGCATCTGCGACCGGAAGTCAGGTCCGGCATCCACGAGAATATCCAGACCTCCGTACTCCACGAATGCAGATGACCTGAATCTCTTGTCCCTGGCATCCTGAGACTTGCATACGCTGCAGCCGCATCCTATCATGGGTACGCCCTGCGAAGTCCCGGTTCCTAAAAAAGTAAGTCTTGTCTTCATGTCTATAATATCACCTCCGCGATTTTCCCGGTCATATCCGTATCGAAAGGCCGCTCCACCCTGATATAATTTTCCGTGTATCCGGACATCATCCCGTCTTTTTCCGAACTCTCGAACAGTACATGCGCTTTCATTCCTTTATGGCTGGCTATGAATTCATTGTGAAGCTCGGAACTCAGTTTTTCCAGAATGCCCGCTCTTTCCGTCTTGACTGAATCCTGCACCTGATCCGGCCTTGCCGCAGCTCTCGTCCCTTTCCGTCTGGAATAAGGGAAAATGTGGATGAATGCAGGTCTTATCCTGTCCTTGAGAAACCTGTAGGTTTCCTGGAAAAGTCCGTCAGTTTCACCGGGGAACCCGACTATGACATCTATCCCGAAAAAGACTTTCAGTCCTCCTGGTTTTTCGAATTTTTCCCTGATATATTTGATTTTGGCTTCGAAAGCCGCAGTGTCGTACCTTCGTCCCATTTCCCGCAGTACGGTGTCGCTGCCTGACTGGAGCGGAATGTGGAAATGCGGCAGGAACTTGGTCCCCGATGAAATCCAGTCCACTATGGGCTCTGTGAGCAGGTTCGGTTCTATGGAAGAAATCCTGTACCGTTCTATCCCTTTGACTTTATCCAGCGCTTTCAGAAGATCCAGGAAACTTTCGCCGGTACTCTTTCCGAAATCTCCGGTATTCACTCCGGTAAGTACGATTTCCCTGATTCCTTCAGACGCTATCTCTTCAGCCTGGGCCACAATGTCGGCTATCGGGGCGTTCCTGCTTCGCCCTCTGGCATAAGGTACGGTGCAATACGCACAGAAATAATCGCATCCGTCCTGCACTTTCAGAAAAGACCGCGTGCGCTCTCCGGAAGAATAGGCAGGGAAGAAATCGGTCGCAGCCGGACCGTGCACGGCTTCTGTCCCCGATTTCATAATTCCGGACAGGACCGTCGGAACTACAAGAGCCTTCTCATCGGCCCCGAAGACATATTGAACGCCTTCGATTTTCCTGATGGCATCCTTTTGCAGCTGTGCATAGCAGCCAGTCACCGCTATGACAGCATCAGGCCTGAGCCTGTGAAGTTTCCTGATGATATTCCTGCATTTCTTGTCCGAATGCTCGGTGACAGTACATGTATTTACCAGAAAAATATCAGCATCTTCATCCCAGGATACCGGGACCAGCCCGTTTCTTACGAATTCTCTTTCGTATGTCGATGTTTCGGCGTAGTTCAGTTTGCAGCCGAGCGTTACAAATGCTATCTTCATTTTCCAAGCCGTTTCATTTTACCGTGCCCGCCGAACATTGTCACGCGGGACCATGCGCATAGTCCGTCTACAGGAGGATTTTTCTTCGATACCCTGACGGAAAATGTCTTGAATACAGGCATTTCAGCTTCGACAGCCTCCACTATTCTGCCGGCGACATTCTCCAGCAGATCGGACCTGCGCATCATTTCCCTTTCCACGATATTGAAAAGCAGTCCGTAATCGGCAGTATCTTCAAGAGCATCGCTTGCGGCGGCCTGTCTCATATCCAGCATACCCTTGAAATCCACCGTAAACGTATTGCCTTCCTTCTGTTCTTTTTCAAAACATCCGTGAAAGGCATGAAATACCATTCCCTCCAGTTCTATTATACCGTTTTTCTTCATAATATCCGCTTTATGCCATCAGCAGGAAGACGCAAGGTCTTTTGCCGATGGCAATATTTTCCTTTTTCCATTCAGCTACAGTCAGGGTCCTTATATATGCCTCCGGCAATGTCAGGTCTGCCGCTATGCAGATGCGTGTACCGGGATGGCATACGTCCAGGATATCTTTCATGAGCGCATCGTTTCTGTAAGGGGTCTCGATGAATATCTGGGTCTGGTGTGCGGATGCCGATATTTTCTCGATGGCTTTCAGCCGGGATTTCCTTTCATCGGACTTTGCCGGCAGATAGCCGCAGAATGCGAAGCACTGTCCGTTCATTCCTGAGCCCATGAGCGCAAGCATGAGGGATGAGGGGCCCGTCGCCGGGATTACCTCGATTCCGTGTTTGTGTGCCAATGCCACGAGCTGAGCTCCCGGATCCGCTACCGCCGGAAGTCCGGCCTCGGAAATAAGGGCTACATCGTTGCCGTCTTCGAAAAGAGACAGGTAACTCTCTATCTGCGCCTGACCGGTATGTTCGTTGAGTTCATGAAATTCCAGTTCTCCGATCTTTCCTTTCAGGCCTGCCTTGGAAAGATATCTTCTCACGGTCCTTATTTCTTCCGCTATGAAAATCCTGAAGCCCTGCAGTGATTCCAGAACGGGGCCCGGAATCACTTCTGCCGGGTCATTGTCGCCCAATGGCGACGGTATCAGATATAATTTGCCTTTAGATTCCATATTCGGGGAAAATTATAATAATATTCTTTTTCTGTTCGGTATTTGCGGCAGAATCTCCGGCGGCTTTTTCCTTTTTCTTTTTTCTGCCGGTGAACAGATTAGATAGAAATTCCTTGAATGTGTTGAATTCCTGCTGATAAGCGAGACCGATACCGTTTCTCTGCGAATCGTCCAGATAATTGGTGTACTGGTCGGACGAATGTGAGAAAAGATTAAGTCTGAAAAGTCCGGCACGGTCCAGCTTTATCTCGATGTCCAGGTCGCCGACTACATCACTGGCCGATGCCCCGGACGTATACTGACGGTTACCCAGGTTTCCGTTCACCACGACTCTGTTATTGAACAATTGCGTGGATATGGCCACGTCGAATATGTCTTCGCCGCGTTCATTAGGCTGGTAGCTGAGTCCCAGGTCGAGCGGGATTTCCAGTTTCTGGAAAATATTGTTCAGCTGGTTGTACATGATACCCATTACATTCGAGTACAGCATAGAGGCATTGTTCACGATACCCGACTGGTCGTCAGGAAGAAAACTGTTGAACATGATGAGGGACAGGAACTGTTTCTGTATCTTGTCCTCCGTACTCAGCGCGCTTTCCACCCTCGATTTCACTGTAGGGTCGATGTCAGGAATGTCTATGGAGAAGGACAGCCGCGGATTCCTGATCTTGTCCGATATGTAAATGCCGCAGTCCACGGTCCTTCTGGTAGAGACGGATGATGTGTCCGCAATAAGAGTGGCGAGGGAGGTCTTCGTCCTGTAGCTTGCGTTTATACTGAGGTCGCTGTCCATGATATCGCCGTTGAATTTGATGGAACTTCCGTCGCTGATGGTAAAGTCCCTGTATGCGAGTCCCTGGGCTACGAACCTGTAGCTTCCGCTTGTCAGGGTATAGTCTCCGAGAATGCTGAAATCATCACCCTGGAGTTCCAGTTCGATATTGCCGGCACCGCGGCCTCTGAGAACATTCCCGGACGCCTTGTCGATTTCCACGAAAGCTTCGACTTCCGGTGCGGTTTCTACATTGAGCCTGAGACTGAAATCTCCGGAAGTTTCCCTTTCGGTCTTGATTTTTTTCATCATCAGGTCATACGGGTCGATATATTCTTCCTTTTCTATTTTCTTGAATGTAAGCAGGTTGCTGCTTATGGCCGTTGCCGATGACGGTATAGGTATGTGGATTTGTCCGGCTCCTGAAGTCCTGGCATCGATATCCATTCTGATGGAGTTCAGAGCTCCTGTTATGGCCAGATCACCGGTAGCGGACAGATTCCCGTAGAACGAACTGTTGTCCTGTTCCTGCGTATCCAGACATTCCATGTCTTCTATACTGATGTGTGTGTCCAGTTCGATGTCCCGCAGTTTGTCGTACTTTATCCCTCCGGTAATCCGTCCCGTGTTCCCGGCCATGTCGCTCAATGTGATATTGTCGAAATGGACGCCAGTATCGTCCAGACTGAATTCTCCGCCTGCATTGTAAGGGACATTCGTGAACGCGATTTTCAGCCTGGAATCGTCGATTCTGGCTTTTTCGCTGGTAATGCTCAGATCGTCGAGAGGCCCCTCGGCCCTGATCAGCCCTGACACGTGTCCTGAAACTTCGCTGAATATTGATTCAAGGAACGGTTCGGCATAAGAAATATCTGTCTTTTCCAGTTCTGCCGCTGCATTCAGATATTTGTCTGAAGGCAAATAGCTGCCTGAAATATTGAATGTCCGCATTCCGTCCATTTCGTTGGAAACCGATACGTCTATTCTGTCGGACTCCTTGTTCCATTGGCCGGCGAGCCTCAAAGTCCCGACGTCTGCTCCGGCTACTTTGGTAGAGTCTATCAGAAATCTGACGGACAGCCCCTGGTCCCGTGATGTGATGCCGGCTTCTCCAGTAGCGGCTCCCTGGATGCCGAAGCGGTTCTTCAACAATGGATTTATGATGGATATGTCGAATCGCTCCAGCCTTACGCTCAGGGTATCCCTTCTGTCGTCCGAGTATCCTCCGGCTATCCTGATAGACTGGTCTCCGCTCGTAAATTCCACTTTGCCGACCTCTATTTCCTTTCCAGCTATGTCCAGTGAGGAAGGATTGATGCTCCATTCCCTGGAATTCAGCAGGACACGCGAAGGAAGCATTTCTATATGGTGGTTCGCTTTCCCGGTGCCCGTGCGGCTGATATTGTCCGTAATGAAGACTTCGCCCTTGTTGATTAGCGCTCCGGGATTCTCGTACGTATATCCGAAGCCGATGAAATTGTCTTTGGCGAACATCTTGAATACGTTGTTTTCGAATGTGACGGTAGCGATGTTTATGGCGTCGCCTGTCAATTCTCCGGTCAGACTCCCGTTGATATTGTCTATCCTCATTCCCATATCCTTGATGTAGTGCTCGTTATAGGCTATTCTCGGAGATTCCATCTTCGCCTTGAACACGCCAAGCGTATCTATCGTGATATCCAGCGATGTGCTGTCGGAAATATAAAGTCCGGGCGACAGGAAAGCCAGCAGGTCCATGGAGTTTTTTCCACGGTAAGATATTCTGTATCTGTCATTTTGCCGTACCTGTACCGTATCTCTGAAAAGGTCGGGGAGCTCCCTTTTCAATGTCACGTCCCTGATGTCCTGGAAAAACCTTGTGATCTGGGCGGAGCCTGCATAGGATGCGTCCGCGAAAGATGACGTCATGTTCATCCTGTAAAGGTCATCCCCGAAATATGAATTGATGTCGATGTCGCCTATATCATATTTCCCTGCACTGTTTTCCAGTGCAATGTCGGAAATCTGCATGCTTCCGAGGATGTCTCCTGCCTGCCTCCTGTTGAAATTGGCGGTCGCCTCCAGACTTACTTTCGATATGCCTCTTTTGTCGATGTTCAGGGCATTAAGGTCTGCATAACCCAGGTTCGCATAGAATTTATATATCGAATTTCTGGTTTTTGCCGAAAGCGAGAACACGCCCTGGAACATGAAGTTCAGATTCGGGTCATTGCTTATGAGCCTTCCGTCGAACGCGTGCTTTTTCATAGTGCCGGCAGCGGCAATGTTGCTATAGTCGTATCCGTTTACATTCAGCCGTTCTACAAAAAGAGAGTCTATCCGGAGTTCCGGTCCGTCCTCCTTATTGCCGATATCTGCCCTGATTCCTGCACGCATGCTGCATTCCCTTACCAGATCGCTGCCCAAAAGCCGGCTCAGATCGAAATCATGCGAAAGAATGTTCCCTTCGAATCTTACGGCTCCCTTGCCAGACAGCAGGTCCGATATTTTCAAGTCCGATTTTATGTATCCTGCCCCCAGGCTTGCGACGAAGTCTGTCTGCAGATCATCAGGAATGCCTGATGCATGGCCGCGCAGTCTGAGTTCGGCATTCCCGGCCATACCGCTGATATCCAGTTCCGCTTCGGGAACGAAAGACCTGACGGATGCTTCCAGGCCTGCAGCCGTAGCCCTCAGCTGGTGAAGGTCAAGGGAAATACTGGTTTTGCCGATATCCGGCAGTCCTGTCATCCTCCCGTCGAAATCCAGTTTCAGACCGTCGGTAGTGCTGATGTTCATGTCTGTGAATGTCAGGTCGCGTACATACCCTGTCACGCGGCCTGACAATGCTGTTTTCAATTCTATATCTTCCAGGCCGGGAGCGAAAAACGACAGGGTTTTCATATCCAGGAAAGAATCCTTGATGATTCCGTCCATCCGGATTTTCCCTATATAGTCCGAGAAGCAGGTCGGATCATCATAGCTCATGCAGTATGAAGGAAGATAGAGTTCCGACCATGGGTCTGAGATGCGGATTTCTTCTATCAGGCTTCTTCCGTTCCCGACTGTCGCCTTGCCTGTCAGGGAATTGCATATATAGCCGCTCTTTTCCGTGAAAGACATGTAGTCCACAGCTCCGGTCATTACGTTTCCCGTGAGGTCCAGCCCTCTGGCTTCGATATTTATGTCGTTGACTTCCATGTCGCTCCAGTTAATGCCGTGTCCGGAGTAGACAAAGTCTGTGTCTTTAGTGTTCAATAGTCTGAATGTCATGTCATAGACGGATGCTCTCCTGATGCTGAAGACATGGCTGCTGTTTTTCGGCTTGTCGGGATCCGGCAGCGGAATCCTGAATATTCTGGTAAGGTTTTCTCTGTCTTCCTCTACTACCAGAGTCATTTCCGCATTTGAAACGTATGCCCGGCCGATATACAGGCCGTCATTCCTGAACAGACCCTGAAGGGAAAACCTTGCTATGACATATTCAGCTTTGAAAAGTGTGTCTGCCCCTTCCGTGACAGGATTTTTGTCTGTGACTGCAATATTTTTTATAATCAGGGCATTGAATGGCCTGACATGGATTTTCTCAAAAGTAATCTCTCCGTCCAGGGCACCGGCAAGCCGCTCTGCAGCCTTGTCTGCAATGTACGTCTGGACCAGCGGCAGCTGGATAGCCAGTATTGCAGCCAGTGTCAGGGCGGTCAGCGCTACGAATGTCAGCCAGATTATTTTAAGTATCTTTTTAATTCCGCGTAACTTTTAAGACAACTTACAAAATTAATCATTTTATCGAATAAATATCTTAATTTTGCGGTCTTGAGCGTGTTTAATCTATTCATTGGCTTTTATAATGGCTGATATTATATTAGGTATAGAATCTTCGTGCGATGACACTTCCGCAGCTGTCATCAGGGACGGTTATCTGCTGTCGAACGTGCTGGCCAGCCAGGATGTTCACAAGGCTTACGGCGGCGTGATTCCGGAACTTGCTTCCCGCGCCCATCAGTTGAACATAGTCCCTGTGGTCAGCCAGGCCATAGACAGGGCCGGAATAAGGGCGGAGGATATCACTGCCATCGCCTTTACCCGCGGTCCCGGACTTTTGGGGTCGCTGCTGGTAGGGACATCTTTCGCAAAGGGGCTTTCGGTCGCACTCGACAGACCGCTTGTGGAAGTGAATCATCTCCAGGGCCATGTCCTGGCCAATTTCATAAAACAGTACGGCCAGGAAAACAGACATCCGGAGTTTCCGTATCTATGTCTGCTCGTTTCAGGGGGCAATTCACAGATAGTCAAGGTGAACAGTCCGCTTGATTTCGAGATTCTGGGACAGACGATCGATGATGCGGTGGGAGAGGCTTTCGACAAGTGTTCCAAGATGATGGGGCTCGGTTATCCGGGAGGCCCGGTGGTGGACCGTCTTGCCAGGCAGGGAAATCCTGACAGATTCCATTTTGCGAAGCCTCACGTTCCGGGGTATGACTACAGTTTCAGCGGCATAAAGACTTCTCTTCTGTATTTCGTGCGCGACCAGCTGGCTTTGGACCCGGAATTCATGGAGAAGAATAAGGAAGATATTTGCGCAAGTTTTCAGAGGACTCTCATAGAGATACTTATGGACAAGCTTATAAAGGCGGCGAAAGCCACCGGTATCCGTCAGGTGACAATAGGCGGAGGCGTATCTGCGAACAGCGGGCTGAGGACGGCAGTCACGGAAGAAGGCCGGAAGCGGGGCTGGACTACTTATCTGCCTGAATTCAAGTTCACTACGGACAATGCCGCTATGATAGCCATTGCAGGTTATTTCCATTATCTTCATGGGGAGAGGACTGGTCTGGACGTGGCGCCGGTATCACGTATCGCAGATTTTGATGCAAGGACGTAGAACGCTTCAAATAAGGATGTCATGAAAGAATTTGAGATATCTGTACCTATAGGGAAGGAACTTGGCAGGGACCAGATGACGGCAGCGGCAGCCAGAGCTCTCGGTGTGCCTGTCTCCAAAGTGGCCCGCTGCCGTATCCTGAAACGTTCGGTAGATGCCAGGGGAGAGATTCTGTACAGGTACAGGGTCGAGGCATACGCGGCAGGAGAGCAGTTTTCGGAATATTCGGTCGGGGAATATCAGGATGTATCTTCCTGCGAGCCTGTCATCATTATAGGCGCCGGACCTGCAGGAATGTTTGCTGCGCTGAAATTGCTGACAAGGGGATTCAAGCCGGTGATATTGGAACGGGGAAAGGATGTCCACAAGCGCAAACTCGATATTGCGGCCCTTTCCCGCAGGGGAGAGGTGAACGAGGATTCCAATTATTGCTTCGGCGAAGGCGGAGCAGGGACGTTTTCAGACGGGAAACTATATACGAGGTCGTCGAAAAGGGGAGATATCAGAGAAGTCCTGTATCAGCTGGTGTCTTTCGGCGCCGATCCCGACATACTGGTGGATGCTCATCCGCATATCGGCAGCGACAGGCTTCCGGCCATAGTGGAGAATATCCGCAAATGTATCGAAGAACATGGCGGCGAATATCATTTCGGGGCCAGAGTCACTGATATCGTGAAGGGGAGGAACGGCAAATTTTCCATATCGGCATCCGACGGTTCCGTATGGGAGTCCGGAAATGTGATTTTGGCTACCGGGCATTCTGCAAGGGATATTTACGAGATGTTCGACAGAAAAGGGTGGGCCATTGAGCCTAAGGGATTTGCTCTCGGAGTCAGGGTGGAACATCCGCAGTCCGTCATCAACAGGATACAGTATCATGGCAAGTATCAGCCATATATGCCGGTGGCAGAGTATTCTTTCGTTACTCAGGTCAATGGCAGGGGAGTCTTTTCTTTCTGCATGTGCCCGGGAGGTATACTGGTCCCTTCCGCTACCGGACCTGGAGAGGTGGTGCTTAACGGAATGTCGAATTCGGTGAGAAATTCCAGATGGGCCAATGCCGGTGTCGTAGTGTCCGTAGAGCCGGAAGATGTCCCTGAATATGCCCGTTCCGGTGCTCTGTCCCTTCTGAATTTCCAGCGTGACATTGAACGGAAAATGTTCGGATTTACAGGTTCCTTACAGGCACCGGCGCAGAGAATGATGGATTTCTGCAGGCAGACCCTATCTTCCAGCCTTCCTCAGACTTCGTATCATCCCGGAGCGGTGAGCGCTCCTTTGCACCAGTTGTTGCCTGAAAGCATTGCACTGCGTCTGAAGTATGCCTTTCCTGAAATAGGCAACAGGAAGATGAAAGGATATTATACAAACGAGGCGCTGCTTCTCGGTGTGGAGTCCAGGACATCTTCACCTGTCCGTATTCCGCGTGACCCGGAGACGTTGGAGCACCCTTCATTACCCGGTCTGTATCCGTGCGGCGAGGGAGCGGGATATTCCGGAGGTATCGTATCGTCTGCCCTGGACGGCATAAACTGTGCTTCCAGAATAGGCTGACCGGGATGCACCGGACAGTTTACAGTTTCGGTATCCTGATTTTCATCCCTGGTTTGATTTTGCTGCTTATGCCGTTGAAGTCCATTATGTTCTGGGCGCTGACACCAGGGTAGTTCTTCGCTATGAGATATAGCGAATCGCCGGATTTTACTGTATAGACCGTATAGTCGGCATCCATAGGTACCGAGGATTTGTGCGGCGGAGCAGGCTTGTCCGTATTCTGCTGTTTCCTTGTAGAGGATGATGCGGTAACCGGAGCGTTCCCTCCGCGGTAGATTACAAGCCTCTGGCCGATTCTGATATTGTCGCTCCGGAGATTGTTCCACCTCTTGATCTGACTGACTGTCACCCTGTAGCGGATGGCTATTTTTCCGAGAACTTCTCCGCTTCTGACCCTGTGCACTATTCTTTCACCATCGCCTCCGTCCTTTATTTTCTTGATGACTACAGGGTTGAAGAATTCGTCTGCCTTGTATGCGTACAGAGAGTCTTCATGGTCGATGAACGAATTGGCGTAGTTATACGGAATACGCAGTATGTACTCTTTCTCGTTTCCTGGTATAATCTCATGTTTGTACTGCGGGTTCAGGTTCTTGAGATCTGCCAGGGGAATGCCGGCGAGTTCGCTCACCTGCTTGAAATGGAGCATCCTGTTTATCCTGAAAGTATCGACGTGGACAGGCATTTCCACTGCTGCAGGCTCTATTCCGTGCTCCTTGTAGTACGTCATGGTGTACAAGGCACCTACAAAGGCCGGGACATATCCTCTCGTTTCTCTCGGCAGGTACGGGTAAATGTCCCAGAAGGCCCGCTTGCCTCCGCTGCGTCTTATGGCGCGGTTCACGTTTCCTGCTCCGCAATTATATGACGCTATTGCCAGATTCCAGTCTCCGAATATATTGTATGAATCCTTGAGGTATTCCGCAGCGGCATGCGCAGCCTTTACGGGATCCAGTCTTTCGTCCACGAACGAGTCGATGCCCAAGCCGTATAGTTTGGCCGTACTGTACATGAACTGCCACATTCCCTTGGCTCCTGCCCTGGATACGGCAGTAGGGTTCAATGATGATTCGATAACTGCCATAGCCTTGAGTTCCAGCGGTATGCCGTGTTCGTCGAAAATTTCTTCTATTATCGGCATGTAGTATGAGCACAGCCCCAGCACCTGGCCCATCTGCTTGTTCATTTTCTCTGAATACAGGATGATGTAGTTCCGGACTATGGAATTATATGGCAGATCGATGAAGGAATTCATGGCTTTTATCCTTTCGACATATACCGAGTCGGGCACATCGGATCTGAACCTGACCGTATCCATGTCGTATTCCATTTTGCCGGAATCGCTGATCTTCTGCTGCAGATACCATATATTCAGCAGACTGTCCGATACTTCTGCATTATAATCCTCCGGATTCAGCCCGGCCGCGCTCTTGTCCTCGTTTTCGTCATACAGATCTTCGAGCATCTCCATGCCGAGACTGTCCAGACCGTTCATTTCTTCCCTGATACGGGCGATTTCGGCTCTCAGCGAATCGAGTTCCATCCGCAGGTCGCGGTTTTCCTTTATCAGGTCGGACTTTTTGCGCGGAGCCTTTGCCGCATTCTCGACATCGTCCTTGTTTTCCCGCATGTCCGGCAATGCTTCCGCATGTCCGGCAGTGCATGCAATGATCAGCAATGATACAATCGTACAATATCTCAATATATCCATAGTCGGTAACATAATCAAATCAGAAGCGCAGTCCCAGTCTGAGTCCGATACTGTTCATGCCGAAGGCGGCAGCTGGCGTACCTGACGCATAATAGTTGTCCGCAGGCAGAACGGCCGGTTCCAGCTTCATCGAAATCGAGTCGGATACCTCGAAATCGTGCATGTATGCAAATACGTTGGCATCTATTATCTGCAGAAGATAGAACAGAGCCGTCGCCACGATAGAGTAGTCCCTGTATCTGCGGTAGACATCACGGTACCATACGGCCGTTTCCGCAGGAATCGGCCCCGTATATTCAATGTCCGGATTCGTAGCCTCGTTATGGATTCTTTTGAATCTCTGGTAATTCGTATTGTTTGTATACAGGAAGTGGATGGAGCCTGCTATGCAGCCCCAGTATATGGGTATCTTCCAGTATTCTCCGTTGTATGCCTGTCCGAGACCCGGCAGAAGTATGGAGTAAATCGTAGCGCGTCCCGGATGCGGGTGAACGTCGCTTTTGTAGCTGGCCACTCCGTCCATGAGGCTGCCCCAGTAGACAAGTCCGGCTCCTATGAGAAACCATGTACCTTTCTGCCTGGCCCCGTAATCGATTCTCAGGGGTGTGGACGGGTCCGCCGCATAAGCCGTTTCGTATGCTTTTTTCGAAAGGTTGTACTGATGCAGGTAATATCCTCCCAGTCCGGCGCAGGCGCCGATTCCTCCGTAAACTACCGGAAGTTTCCACCAGTCCCTGTTGTATATCTGTGAAATTCCGGGTATAATCATCGAACTGGCGAACATGGTACCGATACGCAGGTCTGTCTTATGGGCAAGACCTCCGAAGAGTTCCTTGAATGTGAACATCTTGTCTGACGTGTCGGTGGTGGCCGTCGTATCGGTCTGGTCATTATATGTCTGTGTGAAAGCCTCTTCCCTGAACTGCCCGTGCGAGACAGAGGAGAAGCCGAGTAGACAGATTATGGTGACTGCCAGATATTTAGCTGCTTTTTTCACGATAACGAAATTATGACTGTCCATGATCAGATTCCGGAATTTTCCAGAGTTTCCAGGAATTTCCGGATTTCCTCGTCTGATGAGAAGTGAATAGTCATCGTACCTTTTCCGTTAGGTGTCCGTTTCAGGCTTATGTTGTTCTCGAAATATTTTCCTACTATGTCAAGAACCCGGAAGTAGTGTTCAGGCAGATCCTGATCTGTTTCTTCTTTCTGTACCGGATTCGCCGCTTTCTTGATTTTGTCTTCCAGCTGTCTTACCGAAAGTCCGTTCCTGATAACCAGGTCGCACAACTGTTCCTGCAGTGCCGGATCTTCTATACCCAGCAGCACCTTGGCGTGTCCTACGGAAAGAAGTCCTACCTTCAGGTCGTGCTGTACCTTCGCCGGCAGCTTAAGCAGCCGCAGGTAGTTGGTGACGGAGGCTCTTTTCTTGCCCACCCTCATGGCCATCTGTTCCTGTGTAAGATGGCATTCCTCTATGAGCCTTTCATAACTCATGGCCACTTCGATAGGGTCCAGGTCTTCTCTCTGGATGTTCTCCACGATCGCCATTTCGAGCATCCCCTGATCATTGGTGTCCCTGATGTAGGCCGGAATTTCTTCCATACCGGCCATGCGACAGGCCCTGAATCTGCGTTCTCCGCTTATTATCTGATATTTGTCTTGTGATTTCCTTCTTACTGTCACCGGCTGGATCAGTCCGAGCGACCTTATGGATTCAGCCAGTTCTTCAAGGGCTTCATTGTCGAATGACATCCTCGGCTGGAACGGGTTCGGCTCTATCATGTCGACTGGTATGAGCATGATATCGGCGCTGCTGCGTTCCGAATCGGGGGAAACCACACTTTTGCGGACATATTCTACAGGTTTCCTTATCTGGCTCAGGTCAGCGTCTCCGAGCAGGGCTCCGAGCCCTTTTCCTAATCCTCTCTGCTGTTTGCTCATATCATATTGTTTTTTTCAAGCACTTCTTTGGCCAGGTTGAGATAATTCGTAGTCCCGTTGCAGATCACGTCGTACAGGATGATAGGCTTTCCGTGCGACGGAGCTTCGCTCAGCCTGATGTTTCTCTGTATTATGGTCTTGAATACCATGTCCTTGAAGTGTTCCTTCAGTTCATTTACCACCTGGGTATGGACTTTTGTCCTTCCGTCGAACATCGTGACGACAAACCCTTCTATGCCGAGTCCGGGATTTACGCCGTTCTGGACCAGCCTGATAGTCTGCAGCAGCTTTCCGAGCCCTTCCAGTGCGAAAAATTCCGGCTGGACCGGTATCATCACGGAATCTGCGGCAGTAAGGGAGTTGACGGTAATCAGCCCCAAAGAAGGGGAGCAGTCGATTATTATGAAGTCATAGTCGTCCCTGATGGGGGCGAGAGCCTTTTTCATGACGGATTCCCTGTCTTCATCCTCAAGCATTTCTATCTCCGCTCCTACCAGATTTATGTGCGACGGTATCATGTGGAGATTCGCGATTTCAGTCTGGATCAGGGCATCCCTTATATCCAGTTTCCCGATCATCACTTCATACAGGGTACGTTTCTGGTCATCGTCAGGCGAGAAATTCAGCCCCGATGTCGTATTGGCCTGCGGGTCGGCGTCTATAATCAGCACTTTCTTTTCCAGAACTGCCAGTGACGCAGCCAGATTGATGGCTGTAGTAGTCTTCCCGACACCTCCTTTCTGGTTTGCTATGGCTATCGTTTTTCCCATAATTCCAATCCGTTTTGATTAAGACAAAATCCTTGCAAATTTATAAAAAAATTTCGTTAGTCCCCGTTAATTAGTATTTTTGTTCCCGCAATTTTGAGATAACTCATCAGGTGGAACAGCGGGAATCATCGGAAATACAGTAGTATGATGGATAACGGACAGATGTGGCTTGCGGTCGTGAATCTTCATGCAGGAAGCGGAAAGACGGCGTCAATATGGAGGGAAGCCGAAAGATTGCTAGAGGAAAAAAAGGTACTGCATGACAACAAATATACGGATTTCAGGTATCACGCAGCGGAAATTTCTTATGAGGCTGCGTCACAGGGATTCCGCAAATTCATCGCGGTCGGAGGTGACGGCACTGTTCATGAAGTGCTGGAAGGCATCATGAGATATGTGGAGGAGTCATCCGGGACCTCCGGTGCAGCGGGTATCTCTGATTTTACCCTGGCAGTCATTCCTATCGGATCCGGCAATGACTGGATCAGGATCCACAACATCAGTTACAATATAGAAGATACGGTATCATTGATAAAGGCCGGCTCCTTTGTCCGTCAGGACATAGTGAAGATCAGTATTCTTCCGGAAGACTGTACTGACGGTTTCGGGACTGCCATGCCGCAGAAAGTTTCATATATGGTGAATATAGGCGGTGTCGGTTTCGATGCGAGGGTGTGTGAGCGGGTCAACGCCCGCAAGGCACATGGCAAACGAGGGAAATTGCTGTATGTAAATGCATTGCTTTATCTTTTCTTCCATTATGAATCCGTGCCGATGGCTGTATTCTGCGACGGGGAGAAGGTCTTTGACGGGAAGTGTTTTTCCGTGGCTCTCGGAAACGGGAAATATTGCGGTGGCGGGTTGAGGCAGACCCCTGATGCTGTCTATGATGACGGTCTTCTGGATCTGACAGTGATTCCGGACTATTCGCTGCCGCGTATCCTTATGGAACTGCCTAAGTTTTTCAGTGGCAGACTGTCGTCGGTAAGGGGGATAGAGACCAGGCGGGGCCGCTCGGTAACGGTAGTTCCGAAATCCGACAGGCGCGAACTTATAGAAGTGGACGGTGAGATCATCGGAAATACTCCTGTAAGGTTCGAAGTCCTGGAAGAGCAGATAAACGTGCTGCACAAGCCTTGATTATTCCGGGTCTGCGTCAATGGCGATATGGCCTTGATACCTCGACGATTTTTCGAATCCGGCCACGGTGACGGCCAACAGTTTTTTCATTTCCCTGAGAGTCTTGTCTTTGTTCAGGGTTATCCGTATGATTCTTATATGGTTTCCCGCTATTTTGTCTACGGAAGGACTGTATGGGGCAGATACCGTTTCGTGTTTCCATGAGGAAGCATGGGAGGCGAGAGTCCTTTTCAGCGTTTCCGCCAGTTTTCCGGACATCATGTCCGCCCGGTACTCTTCCGTATCTTTTACGGTCAGGTTGACAAGTCTCGTATACGGCGGATATCCGAACTCTTTCCGTTCGGCCAGAAGTTCCGTATACAGATTTTCGGCATCACCTTTTTCAAGATGTCTGAATACCGGGTGTTCCGGCCTGTTGGTCTGTATGACGAGATGACCTTTCCGGTCTCTTCTGCCGCATCGCCCGCGCAGCTGTTCCAGTGTCTGCAGCGCCTTTTCATCCGCCCTGAAATCCTGCAGTCCGAGCAGGGAGTCGGCAGAAATGGCGGCGACGAGTGCAAGTCCGGGAAAATCGAATCCCTTGGTTATGATCTGCGTACCGACAAGCATGTCTGTCTCTCCGGAATTGAATGCCCGTATCGTGGCTTCAACGACGGATTTCGGGGTGTCGCTGTCCAGCCTGGCCGTTCTGGCGGACGGGAAAAGCGTCCGTATTTCCTCTTCTATCTTCTGTGTCCCGCTTCCGAGTCCCTGGAGGCGGCTTCCGCATTTCCGGCACCGTCCGTCGAATGCCGCAGTGAATCCGCAGTGGTGACAGACCATCCTGTCCGGACTTTTATGGTAGGCCAGGCTCACATTGCAGTTCGGGCATTTGGGTATGTCACCGCATTCCGGACATTGCAGTACCGGTGAAAAGGCCCTTCTGGCCCGGAGAATGAGGACCTGGCCACCGCTTTTCAAGGTTTCTTCTATCCTGAAGATAAGTTTTCTGGAGAATGAACCTGTCATGCCTCTCTTTTTCCTCTCCGCAGCAGTGTCTATGATTTCCACCCCGGCTTCCTCCGCCCTGTAATATTTTTCATCGAGAGTCAGCATGGAGTATTTTCCGCACCGGGCGTTGAACACCGATTCGAGCGACGGAGTGGCGGAACCGAGTACGGCCAGACTATGGTGTATGGTAGACAGCATGATGGCGGCATCCCTGCCGTTGTATCTCGGCGCCGGTGAATCCTGCTTGTAGGATGAATCGTGTTCTTCGTCTATGATGATGAGCCCCAGATTATGGTGAGGCAGGAAAATGGCCGATCTGGTTCCGAGAACGATGTATCTGTTACCAGTATTGCGGCATTCCCGGATATACTCTGCCGTCTTCCCTCTGGCTGAAGGCGTTTCCTCCGAATGGAAGGTATGCAGCTTCTCTCCGAAAACAGTCCTGATTCTTTCTCCCAACTGCCTGCTGACAGCGATTTCCGGTACGAGATAAAGTACGTTTCTGCCTTCCGCCATGACCTTTTGAGCCAGGCTGAGGTAGATTTCTGTTTTGCCTGAGCCTGTGACACCCTTGACCAGTACCGGTTTTCCATTGCCGTTCCCGGCAATGATATCGTCGAATATGCTTTTCTGGGCGGCCGTAAGCACGATTGACGACGGTCCTGCTCCGGATGCTTCAGATTCCGGCGTGCCTCCGGCAATGTCCGGCCCTGTAATGGCTGCAATTCCGGCTTCCGTCTCGCGGAGCTCCGCAGTGAGTCTGGCAATGTCTTCCGGCCGCTTTTTCTTTTCTATCCGGGCTTTGATGCGTGCAGCCCTTGCGAGCAGTTTGTCCAGGGCTTTCTGTTTCCTGGCCTTTTCCTTTTCCCTTAGTCTGGCCATCGTTTCCAGCCGGGAAATCTTCAAATAAGGATATGCTACCCTGAACACTTCTCCTATGGAGCACATATAGTATTCCGAGATCATATCCCATAATCTGATTTCTTCTTCGGTGACCGGGCTTATATTCCGTTCGATGGAAGCGAGCGGTTTTATTTTCCCCGTGTCGGTATCGGGAGAAATCCCGGTTTCCCTGATGATTCCGCAATAACTTCTTCCGGCAAAGTCCACGCGTACCCAGTCTCCCGGAGAGACTGTTTCTCCCTGCGGGATTTCATAGGAGGGAGTCCAGTCCAGCCTCAGGGGGAGGATTACGGATGCGTATGTCCTGTTTTCCGTCATATCGCCGCGAAGTTATAAATTTTCCGTATGTTTGCGAGCTCAAAATGCATGAATATGTTTTTTCTGATTATGACGATGTTTTCCGGTGTGGCCGCCGGTTATTTCCTGCGCAAGTGGAAACCTCTTGCGCACATAGGCAGGGCCATATCCGTGACAATATTGGTGATGTTGTTTATCCTCGGCATGGAAATCGGGTCCGATGATCAGGTGCTGGGCAATCTGTCCGTACTCGGGGTGGGGAGTGTCCGACTGTCTTGCGGTAGGTAGCGGCCTGGGGTATTATTCCCTGTCGTCAGTACTTATTTCACAGTTCAAGGAAGTGTCTCTCGGTGCGAGTATGGCTGCCGAGCTGGGGACTGTGGCTCTCCTTTCAAATATTTTCAGGGAAATGTTCACTCTTTTAGGGGCGCCTCTTCTGGGCAGATGGTTCGGTCCGTTCGCCCCTGTAGCCTCGGCAGGAGCTACGGCATTCGATGTCTGCCTTCCGGCAATATTGAAATCTGCCGGAGACAGGATGCTTCCGGCTGCTATCGTAAGCGGCATCGTATGCGACGTGAGCGTGCCTTTCCTTGTCCCGTTTTTCTGTTCGTTCTGACGTCTCTTATAACCGTAGGCGCGGTTTTCTGTCTTCGGAAACAGCAGTTTTTTTTTGCAGGATAAATCATCTTGCGTATATTTGCACCGCTTTCGGGCCGGGTGTGCTTGGGAACCACCCGTTATAATCAAAACAAGATAATATGGATCAGAATTTTTCCGGCAGACATACGCTGTCTGTTTCCTTTATGCTGATGGCCATTGTGTTCAATGTCTGCCTGATAGCATCCAATCTTTTCGAGACCAAACTTTTCATGGTGGGGAACATTGCCCTTACCGGCGGTGTCATCATTTTTCCCGTTTCGTATATCATCAATGACTGCCTGGTGGAAGTCTACGGGTACAGGAAAGCCAGGCTGGTGATCTGGTCGGGTTTCCTGATGAATTTCTTTGTCGTGGCTATGGCACAGATAGTAAGGGTGCTTCCGGCTGCCCCGTTTTGGGACGGCGGTCCGCATTTCGACTATGTATTTGCGATGGCACCGAGAGTCACGGCAGCCTCAATGCTGGCGTTTTTGTGCGGATCGACAGTCAATGCATGGATAATGAGCCGGATGAAGGTAGCTACCGCCGGGAGGAAATTTTCAGTCAGGGCTATAGTTTCGTCTCTCGGAGGCGAGGCCGTGGATTCCCTTATTTTCTTCCCGATAGCTTTCTGGGGGCTCGGCGCCGGAGAAATGCTTATGCTGATGGTTACCCAGGTGGTGCTGAAGACTATGTATGAGGTCCTGATTTTGCCGGTCACCGCCCTGGTGGTGCGCAAGCTTAAAGCTTTCGAGAGAATAGACACATTCGACGAAAGCATTTCATATAATCCGTTCAGGATTTTCGATATCTGATCATTGTGCCGGGGCACGTGAAACAAGCTGTGATTATGACAAGAGATAAAGCTCTGGTGGTATTCAGCGGAGGGCAGGATTCCACTACATGCCTTTTCTGGGCATTGGAGCACTTCAGGGAAGTGCATACTATTACATTCACTTACGGGCAGAAACATGGTATCGAGGTGGAGGCTGCAAGAAAGATTGCGGATATGGCCGGGGTGGATTTTCATCTGACGGATATTTCCGGCATTGCCTCGATAGGCAGGAATTCCCTGACAGACAGTAGTATGGCTATGGATCAGGAAAAGCCGGAGAATGCCGTGCCGAATACCTTTGTGCCTGGCAGGAATCTGTTTTTCCTCAGTATTGCGGCTGTTTATGCCAGGGAAAACGGGATATACGATATGATTGCCGGGGTCTCCCAGACTGATTTCAGCGGTTATCCAGACTGCCGTGATTCATTTATCAGGTCATTGAATGTCACTCTGAATCTGGCGATGGATGCGCAGTTCGTCATACATACACCTCTGATGTGGATGGACAAGGCCCGGACATGGGCTCTTGCCGATCGGCTCGGTGTCTTTGAACTGGTCAGGGACGAGACTGTCACATGCTACAATGGTGTAAAAGGGGAGGGGTGCGGGCACTGTCCGGCATGCCATCTGAGAAACGAAGGGCTGAGGAAGTATTCCGAACATCGGGAAGTTATTTTGAAATCATTGGAGGATATGGAGTTATGAATGAAAGTGTAACGAACAGGGCCGCCGACCGACTGCAGGCGCTCGGCAGCAGGACAGTGTACAGGGACGATTATGCTCCTGAGGTTCTGGAGACATTCGAAAACAGGCATAAGGACAATGACTACTGGGTGAAATTCAACTGTCCTGAGTTTACGAGTCTTTGTCCCATCACCGGACAGCCTGATTTTGCCGAAATCGTCATCAGTTATATCCCCGATGTCAGGATGGTGGAAAGCAAAAGCCTGAAACTGTATCTTTTCAGTTTCCGGAATCACGGAGATTTCCATGAGGACTGCGTAAATATCATCATGAAGGACCTGATACGGCTGATGGACCCGAAATATATCGAGGTCACGGGACTTTTTACTCCGAGGGGAGGTATCTCGATACACCCTTATGCGAACTATGGCCGTCCCGGTACGGAATACGAGACTCTTGCCGCAAGGCGTTTCGCATCGCATCAGTGAAGCCTGTATAATTTCCGGAAAAATCAGTATTTTTGTCTCCATATCGGAAAACCGGTGAAACTAGCTAAAAACATGAATGTATTAAGATCTATTCTAATCAGCGCGCTCCTCATCGTCGCAGGAGCGGAAATGACAGCCCAGAACAGCTCTCCTGTCAGTTTTCAGGTGACACAGGAAAAAGTGTCCGATGATATGGTCCAGGTAATATTCAAGGCCGACATCGCCCCAGGCTGGCATGTATATTCCGTAGAAATGCCTGAAGACGGGCCCGTATCGGCTTCCGTAACGGTCGATTCGGCTGAAGGAGCCGAACCTGAAGGCGGCCTCGTGGCAGAGGGAAATGAAATCAGCATTTTTGACGGCATGTTCGGAATGGATGTCCGTTATTTCGAAAACAGCGTGACATTTATCCAGAAGTTCAGGGTAAATTCACCGTCATGTCATGTCAAGGGCTATCTTGAATATGCCGCATGCAATGATTCCATGTGCATTCCACCTTCCACGGTGGAATTTACGGTGGAATTATAACCCTATTTCATCAGCTATCCAGTCACAGACAGTTTCAAGTGCCTCGGCAGATACCGGGGCGCTTATTTTTGCATATTCATCCGGCATCCCGGTTTCGCATGGCAGCATCAGGTGGTTCACATCCGGAATAGCTACAGTCGTGACACGCCTGTTGTGTGCCAGATATTTCCTTACGTTCCCCAGATTCTGCGAACAGTTGACCATCACGTCTTTTGTGCCGTTTATGGCCAGCACCGGTATCCTCACCCGCGACAGGTATCGCCCGGGTTCATACCTGATGAAGAATCTGTACCAGGGGGAAGTGGCCTGTATCGCAAACATGTATACAGGATATCTGAAGTGATCGTCTTCAGGACGAATGCCGAGTTCCCTCATTCTGGCGTCGTCCTTCGCTTTCCAATTTTCATAAGCTTCGAAAAGTTTGCCGGAAAGAACGGTGCTGTCGGAATCGGCATATTCATACGCCGTCCGGAACATTATTCCGTTGATCTCGTCGAACCTTTGTCTGTTCAGATCCGTAATTCCGGGAGTCGATGCCACTATGTCTTGGTTCTGCCGGATGACGGAACTGAGCCCGTCTGTTATCAGCCCTGCCACTGATATCAGGAACTTTATGTCCCTGCATTCCGAAGCGGCTATGGAACATGAAGCACCGCCTTCGCTATGTCCGAGCACGCCTATCCTGTTTTTCCGGATATCCTTTCTTGATTTAAGATATTCGACGGCTTCCATGACATCCCGGGCGAAATCAGCGGTCGTCGCTTCTTCATATATTCCGCCCGATTCCCCGACACCTCTGTCGTCCACACGCAGGACTGCTATCCCGTGTTTGCCGAGACAGTCGGCGAATTCCTTGTATATTTTGTGTCCAGCCATGGTCCCGTCACGGTCCTGTGGATAAGAGCCGGAGGCAATGACTACGGCCGTATGCCTTCCCGGAGCATCAGGCAGTGTCAATGTCGCTCCATACCGGAGTGAATCCTTCCCATGGAAAACCAGCCTTTCTTCGTGAAATCCGTTCCCTGTCCCGTCAGCCCATACGCTGACGCAGGAGTATAGGATGCATATAAATGCGGACAAACGTTTCATTTTCTTATTTCATTGATTATTATGCTGATTTCATCAGCCAATGCCGTCGGTGAGCCGTGATATCCTGTAGCAATCCAGCGGACATTCCCTTCGCCGTCAATAATCATCTTCTGCGGTATCCCTGAGAAATGGAATTGCTTTGCATAATGGGAATAAACTGCCTGTCTTCTGCCTTTTTCATCCGGATTGTCGAGCAGGACCTGGAAATCATACCCTTTTTCTTCAATGAAATCCTTTATGACCTGAACATAATCTTTTCTGGTTTCCATGGTGGAAATGAAAAAGAAGTCTATATTCGGGTCGTCCTTGTATCTGTCTACAGCCATCTGCATTCCAGGCATGGCTGCCTTGCACGGCCCGCACCAGGTAGCCCAGAAATCGAGGACTATGATGTGTCCTTTGAGGTCTTTCATATCCACCGTGCCGCCTTCCAGTTTTTCCATGCTGAACAGTTCTGCCGGAACATTTATCATGCTTGATATGAGAGCCGCTTTCTGAGCCTGCATCACGGCATCGGATTTCATGTCTTCCACATAGCCGTCGAAACCGGACTCGTCCCCGCCGTTTTTCAGGTATTCTTCTTTGAGCATGCCGAGCATTTCAGGTGTAGCCTGGTTGTCGGCTATGGCAGCTTTTATCCGGGCCAGAGCTTCATTTTCCCGGCCGTTCCTGCTGAGAAGCCTTGTGTAGTAATCGTTGAATCCGGCATCCCCGGTGCCGAAGTATCCTGACAGAGTGTCGGCAAGCGCCATGGCGTGGGCATGTCTCCCCGTTTCTTCCAGAATCTTGGAATAATCGAGACAGGCCTGACGGTTCGTGCTGTAGAAAAGATCTTTCCATTCATCGGGAGACCATACCATTTCGGCTTTTGTCCGCGGACGGGAAATCATTTCATCATAAATCATTGCAGCATAAGGGTACAGCTTTTCGGCAGATGCATCGCCTCTCATATACGGTATCTGGATTATATGCCAGAAATATGTGGCCAGATTGCCGCGAGGGGACGCACCGAGATATTCTTCCAGTCTGGAATAGTCGTTCCGGCCGATGATGGCACCATATATATACATGCGGAAAAGATTGCTGTAATAGTGTTCGAACATTCCGTCTTCAATGAAGGAATCCCTGAATTTTTCAGGCGGGAATCTCTTTATGAATTCTCTGAACCTGTCGTCAAAGCCTTCGTCATTCCCTGACATGAACAGTTCCCTTGCGGCCTTCTCCCGGAAAAATTCCCCGTCGGGATATCTTTCAGCAAGTTCGTTTTCTATTTCAGCTTTCATCGTAGAGTCCGGAATGACTGAAGATACGAGCTGATGCGCTTTCATAAGCTGTTCCTCGTCGAGCCTGGAGTCTGCCTTGTCCTGATCCAGAATATTCCGCAGGATAGCCTTCATGTTCTCTTTTGATACTGTGGTGTCGCGGGACATGGCCATTGTGGCATACCAGAAAACGTTGTCCAGCTCCTGCGGCCAGTCACGCAGTTCGTAGTTTATCCACATGCGTATCACTTCATCGTCTTTCCTGTCGAATCCGGCTTTCTGAAGGGATGGGATTCCTGCCAGATCCTGGGTGTTCCTGCCTCTGAGCAGCCCCCATCCTATATTGGCCGAAGGCTTGTTCCGGCCGTTTGCGTCGAGAACATATTTGGCGTAACCGAATCCGGGACCTCCGACGTCCACAGTATCACGATCATAGAATTTCCACACTATAAGCGATGCCTGACCGGGAATCGCGAAGCGTGTGGCAAGTGTCCCGTCTTCGTCCTTTTCCAGTGTCATGTCTTCCGCTATCCAGCGGTAATCTTCCCAGCTGTAATATACTCCCCGGATATCTCCTTCGAGGAATGACAGTTCAGGCCGGTAGCGGAGTGTGACCGTATCTCCTTCGGAGAATGTCTCCGGAGAGCATTCGCAGACGCTCTGGGCATCTGCATTGGCCGAGGCCATGAATATCATGGCCAGGCCGATATAAAATTTCCCGTACATATTCATTTTCTGATATTGCAAAATTTATGTACAAAAATAGATTTTTCTGTTCCAAGATTTACAGAATTTCTCTAATTTTGTGGAATGTGCGCACCCCAAAGCATCTTCATGAAAGAAGATGCGGTTTATTATTAACAACTTAACAAATTACAGACTTATGAAAGCATTCTTATCAGCATTGCTTCTGTCAGCAATGGCTGTTTCTTTGCCGATGAATGCGGCAGGAGTCCGGACTGAAAATCTTCAGCGGTCCGTCCCCGACGATGTTTCTCCCAGAAAAGGACATATTATAGGTAAAGTCCAGGACAGGAACGGTGTGGCTCTTCCGGGAGTGGCAGTCATGATCAAGGGTACAAGTATCGGTACGGAGACCAACACGGTCGGAAACTATGATCTTGACCTGAAAGGCAGGTCATCGGGAGTGATAGTCTTCTCATGTCTCGGCTATTCTATTCAGGAGATAAATTATACCGGACAGACCCACATGAACGTGACTCTCCAGGATGATGCCCAGGCTCTGAATGAAATCGTAGTGACCGGTTACGGCAACTACAACCGCAGCGAATATGTAGGAGCTGTCACCCAGATCAAGGCGGAAGATATTCTCGTGCCGGGCGAGTTGACCATAGACCAGATGCTCCAGGGTGTCGTTCCCGGCATGTCGGTCATAAATACGACCGGTAAAGTCGGAGGTACGCCCAAGATCAGGATCAGAGGTACATCTACCATACTCGGAAACCAGGAGCCGCTGTGGGTAGTCGACGGTGTCATCCAGACTAACCCGACACCGATCCCTAATGACGCCAGTCCAATATCCGGTGATATGGAAGACCTGGCGCAGACTGCAGGTAACGCCATTTCATGGTTGAATCCTGCGGATATCGAGAGCATTACCGTCCTCAAGGATGCTGCTTCCACAGCCATCTACGGTTCACAGGCGGCGAACGGTGTGATCGTGATTACAACGAAAAAAGCTTCGGGAGGGGGTCTTTCAGTTAATTACAGCGGGAGCGTGAATGTCAGCCAGAGACCTACTTACGGGCTTTATGACATGATGAATTCCCAGGAGTGGATGCTGTTCCAGCAGGAAATGTACGAGGACAGGAACCAGTATACCCAGGCTATACTCCCAGTCGGATACGGAGGTCTGATCCAGAGGCTGCAGAACAAGGAAATTACTGTCCAGGAATTCGAGCAGGAATTCCGCAAGATGGAAAACATGAATACGGACTGGTTCGACATCCTATTCCGTTCGGCTGTCAGCCATACTCACAATGTCAGCGTGTCTGCAGGAGGCGAGAAGGTGCAGAGCCGTTTTTCCATCGGTGTCAATGATACGCAGGGAGATGCCAAAGGCAATGACCAGCTCCAGTTCACGGCAAGTTCCAATACGACATACCGTCCGAACACTAAACTGTCCATTGATCTCTCGATGAACGGCAGTTACAGAAAGGTCAATGACTTCGCGTTCGGAGTCGATCCGTATGACTATGCCATGAATACTTCCAGGGCAATTCCCGCCTATAATGAGGACGGCAGTTATTTCTATCATGAGAAATATGGTCTTACCAGCCACTCCATACCTCAGAAGAATTACTATAACTATAATATTCTGAATGAGATAGAGAATACAGGCGCCGAGACTGTCACCCATACTTTCCAGACAAACCTCAGTATCAGATGGGATTTCCTCAGGCATTTCCAGTTTCAGGGCGATGTGAGCATGTCGCTGGCTTCTGTCAACATGAAGTCATGGGCTACGGAGTATTCGAATTACATCACATCCATAAGAGGCTATGAATACGGTTCGGTATTGCCGAATTCCGCAGAGGAACTGGCCAGTCCGCTTCCTTACGGAGGACTTCTCAATACCCAGAGCAACAGTACGTTCAACTGGTCTGTCAGGGCAGCATTCGTTTATAATAACACCTTTAAGGAAAAACATCGCCTGACCATGAATCTGGGATTCCAGATGACCTCGAACAAAATCGACGGTTTCACGAACATGAGATACGGTTATCTGAAATACAGGGGAGAGGCTTATGCCAACGTGCCGACATCCATTACTCCTGTGACAGGTGCCAATTCTCAGGAAACTACGCTTCACGAGGACATGAAGAACGGTTCCAGCGTCGTCAATACGATATCCAACCAGTTAAGTGAATATTTCACCGCTGTCTACAGTTATGATGACCGTTATGTGGTGAACATGAATGCGCGTCTGGACGCATCCAACAGATTCGGACAGGACCAGAATAAAAGATTCAACCCGACATTTTCACTTGGCGGCAAATGGAGGATAGGAGAGGAACCGTTTATGGATTTCGCTGAAAACTGGTATGACATGTTCGATATCTCTTTCGCTTACGGATGGAGGGGAAATGCGGTGACTGCCGTATCTCCGTATCTGATAGCCCAGGACGGAGGTATCCACGATTATTTCCATCAGTATTATCTGACCATCAAGTCTCTTCCTTACCCTGACCTGGGATGGGAGCGTACGCGTGACTGGAATGCCGGCGTATCTTTCTCGTTCTTCAAGGGAAGGCTGAGCGCCGACTTCAACTATTACGACAAATATTCGTCCGTATTGTCCTCTCATGATATTCCTGTAGAATACGGAGACCTGAATGCCTATATCGACGGTTCCATCATGAAGAACCGGGGATATGAGTTCATCATCAGCGCCACGCCTGTCCGCACCAAGGACTGGACCTGGTCTTTGTCATTCAATACCAGCCGCGAACACAATACGGTGGAGAACAATAACCGCATCAATTCTCCTGAAGACTATCTGACCGGTGCGGCCATCGTGCCGGGTGAGTCATACGGTACTTTCTGGGCATTCGACTTTACAGGTCTGGACCACGAAACAGGACATCCTACATTCAGTAATATGGATGAGACTCCGGAAGACTTCAGGGAATTCCTGGTAAAAGCCGGATGTACGGAGCCGGATATATACGGAGGTATCAATACTTCCCTGAGGTACAAGAATCTGCATCTGCGTGCAGCGTTCGCCATTTCACTCGGAGCCCAGGGCTGGCTTCCGTCATATTATGCAACCAGCGGTATGCCGAGACCGGAAGTAAACGTGCCGCGTTATATGTTCGACAGATGGCGTGAGCCGGGAGACGAGTTGTATACGGATATTCCTGCCATCCCGGAAGGAAATACGAATGCCACTTATGTTACATTGTATTACGGTGATGACGGTACTTCACAGTACAGCACTTCCATCTATTCGATGTATAACCAGTCTACGGCCCGCATCGCCAATACGGATTTTATCCGCTGCCGTTCCATTTCCCTGCAGTATGACCTCCCTAAGGATTTTGTGAACAGGATAGGGATGATCAATGCGTACGTCACTGCCACTCTGACCAATCCGTTTGTGGTGGCATTCGACAAGAGATGGGAAGGACGTGATCCTGAGACCATGTCCTGGCCGACAAGACGCACTTTCTCCATTTCATTGAGCCTCAGTTTCTGATGATCTAAAAATTACTTGCATGAAAACTATATTATATATCATATCGGCATTTTCCGGAATTCTGCTTGCAGGCGGCTGCGGCTTTCTTGAAGAAGAATCGCAGAGTGAAATGATACCCCGGACTACGGAGGATTTTTCCGAACTTCTCATTGGCTCCGGTTATCCGGACGCCACAAGTCCTGATATTTCCATACTTACCTATCTGGATGATGATTGCGCCCAGATGCTGAACTTGTCGAAATCCATGTCGAATTGGCAGACAGGCGGAGTGGATGTCTTTGCACCTGATGAATATGCAGGTGAAGAACAGACTGTTACGGTATCCCCATATTATCAGTGGCAGCCGGATATGGTGGATTTCAACGGCTTCCAGGAACGTATAAACGAAAATCCTTCGGAGACCATGTACTACCAGTTCTATCAGAAGATAAAGGGATGCAATGCAGTACTTGATCTGATCGATTCCGCCATAGGAAGCGACGAGCAGAGGGATAGGGTAAAAGCCGAGGCCCTGGCCATACGCGCCCTGCTTTACTTCCAGTTGGTCAATATATACGGTGAACCGTACAACTATAACAAGGAATCTCTTGGAGTGCCTCTGAAACTGGACGCGAACCTGAGCAACGAGCCTATCGCACGTTCTACAGTGGCGGATGCTTACGAAAATGTCATAGTCCCGGATCTGGTGGAAGCTGCCAGGCTTATGGACCCGCTTCCTTTCGTGGAGCATAACTACAGGATAAACCAGCCTGCTATCCATATCATCCTGTCCCGTGTCTATCTGTACATGGAGCGCTATCAGGACTGCGTGGATGAGGTGGAAAAGGCTATGGATTTCGGAATCCGAGTGATGAACCTCCTTACGGAATTCAATCCTGCCGATGCGACTATGTACGGTTTCGCCCCGTTCACATATTCGAATCCTGAAGTGCTCTGGATGTTCGGGCCGTCTCCGCGTGTGGAGAATTCCGGTTACAAGCCGGGACTCAATCCTGATTTCCAGGCCCTGTGGGACAGTACGAATGATCTCAGATACACCATGTTCAAACTTTCTGCACCGGCTGCGACCAGTACTACGGATTATGATAACAGCAATTTCTATATCACCAAGCCATATTCTTCCATGGAGCTGTGCCAGCTGGTCCGTACTTCGGAAGCGGTGCTGAATGCCATGGAAGCTAATGCGCTTCTCGGAAATGAAACGGAAGCCCTGCAGGCCCTGAATGATTTCCGGGCTACCAGAATCACAGGGTATACGGCCGAATCACTGGCCGGAGAAGAACTTCTGAAAGCCATAAGGACTGAAAGACGCAAGGAATTATGCTATGAAGGACATCGCTGGTTCGATCTCAGGCGTCAGGGAATGCCGGAAATCAGGCATACGTACAGGCCTGAGCAGGGCGGACAGGATTATGTCTATACTCTCAGGAAAAACGATCCGATGTACACTCTGCCGCTGCCGAGCTGTATTCTGGAGCAAAACAGCGCACTGGTACAGAATGAGAGCCGTAACAGCGGTGTACGTTCAGGTGAACTGGTTACAGAATAGTCAAAAACCCAAGGTGAAATGAAAACACGAAATATAATATCATTATTTGCAGCCATTTCAAGCATAATGGCGACAGTATCCGTTGTCTCCTGCAGCAAGGATGTGCCTGTGGGTGATCCGGTAGAGATAACAGGCGGTTATGTGCTGCCTCAGAGCGGAGCATCCGACGAGGACAATGCCAGAATTATGGAGATTTACGAAAAGTGGAGTTCATACGTATTGTATGATGTCGATTCCGTCGATGTTTACTGGAAACAGATATCCGGAAACGCTTCAAGCGGCGGAATGGTCTATATCTTCAAGGAAGGTGATCCAAAATATGTGGGTGATATGCTTGACTATCTCGACGAGATTTGGTGGCATTATTTCCCGGATGAATTCCTGCAGAAAGGAGGCATTCCGTTCCGCGTTTATCTGGTGGAAGAGTATTATTCATATAGGGATTGGGGCGGCGGCCAGACTTCTGCCCCTCAGTACATGGATTATCAGATCAATGACAATTCGATAATGCTGAGCGGAATGAGTCAGGTAGCCTCTTACGATGCCGATACGAAGCGTGCCAAGAAGGTCGCTCTGTTGAGTGATCTGTTCACTAACTGGATTTCCAAATCCATCATCGGGACCCCTTCCGAGTTTTATAATGTTTCCGATTATAATACCGAACCTGAAATGACTACCGATGACGGATATTCCTATTACTATACCGACGAGCAGCTCAAAGCGCTCCGGAACCGCGGCTTTATCCCGAAATACAATTCCTACGGTTATTCTGTATATGACGAGATTTATATGGCATATTCTGGCGGAACGAGCTCCTGGACTTATAATGACCCGCGAAGCAATGACTTCAATTACTATATTTCCCAGATTTTCCACGCGACGGAAGAGCAGGTTGCAGATTTCCTGCAATATGAAACCGTGAAGACCAAATGGAATATCATTTTGGATTATTATAAGGACAATTACGGTATCGATCTCAGGGCTATGGCTACTGAGTGATCTTATTTTCAGATTTACGTACATGAAGAAAACAATTGTATTGACGGTACTGGCTGTGGCTTTGGCTTCATCAGCCAGTACATCTTTTGCTCAGGATGTCCAGACTGACGAGAGCAGGCTGGCGCAAGAATATTATTCTGCACTTTACGGTAAAAAAGATACTTTGAAGGCCGAAGGTCTGAAGTCCGAAATCCTTGCAAAGTATCCGAAAGGAGCATTCGCCCGCAGGCTTTCCGCCGAGGCCGTGAACATGGCGTCCGATTCTCTGGATTATATCAGGCGTGCGGATGAATTCAGGAACGGCTTCCCGATTTCCGAATGGATAGAAAATCCTGACGGACAGGGATTTGTCTATATGAATTTTTACAGGAACTACGCCAGGATGCTGTATGCATCCCGTCAATGGGACAAACTTCGCGAAATCATGCCGGAGATGACCTATTCGATGCTGTCGGATCTTTATGCTCACGGGCCTATGTTTTATATCATGAAAGCTCCCGTGGATCCGCGTGAGTATGTCGACATTGCCCAGGATATCATCAGTGAGATGTGGCGGAAGAAAGACATGGATATCGACATGTATTCCGCTACGGCGGAAACAAGAAGCGGTGCGGAGTCCATGAAATATTATCTGGCCGTCCAGACGGAAGTCCTGCAGCGCAGCGGCCGTCCTGAAGATGCCGTGGAATGCATGGAGAAAATTTGTCCGGAAGACAGATACAACCAGTATCCCGCGGGAAATGAAGCTTATGTAGCGGCTCTCGAGTCTATGGACAGAAATCAGGAGGCGACAGATGCGATTATCGGTTCGGCTGCAGTAGGGCGCCTGACTCCTGTCCTGTTTTCGAAATTACGGAAGTACTATCTTTCATCGGATCCGAAGCCGGCACCTACATTCGATGATTATTATTCATCTTTGAAAACAGACAAGGCCAGGGAAAATCTCCGGGCAGCCGTACAGGCGGGATTGATGGATGAACCGTTCGATACCTTTTCACTTACCTCAATTGACGGGAAGATTGTCGATTATTCGACATTCGGACCGGATGATATCGTGGTCCTGGATTTCTGGGCTACATGGTGCGCTCCGTGTATAGCGGCATTGGCCGGCATGCAGCTGGCCGTAGAAAAATATGCCTCTGACGAGCATGTGCATTTTTACTTTATCTGTACTCAGGATGAACCGGACAAGGACAGGGTGGAGCGTATCTGGGCGAAAGGAAAATATCATGATATGACTGTCCTGTTCGACGAGTGCCGGGATGGCGGCAAGGAGTATGACAAAGTCTACAGAAGCATTATCCACGGCACATCCGGAATTCCCCAGAAAGCCGTCCTGAAAGACGGCCGGGTACGTTATGTCGCCGAGGGATACGGCGGAAGTCCGAGCGAACTTATGGATGAGATATCCGCTGTAATAGAAATTCTTAAAACCGAATGATTATGAAACCGTACTTTTTCCTGGCGGCAGCCGTCATGGCGTTTGGTATCCCTTTTAAGGCCGAAGCACAGAAATCGCCTGAGGAGAAACTGAATATGACCATGTACGCGATAATGAACATGTATGTGGATACTGTGGACAAGGCTTCTTTCGTGGATGATGTGATAGCGAGGACGGTCAAGACTCTGGATCCTTTTTCCGCTTATCTTACTCCTGAAGAGGTCAGGGCCAATGAGGCTGTGCTGTTCGGGCCTGTGGCGATGGGTGCGGATTCGCTTTCAGTACAGGCAGGAGGTTCTTCACGGGCACGTGCTGTCCGCTCTTCATATATGGTGGATGACAGGACGGGGTATGTATGTCTGACTGTATTTTCCGGTTCTGCTCCTGAAGAATTCCGTTCTGCCGTAGCCGGATTGAGAAAAGCCGGCATGAAAAATCTTATCCTCGATTTGCAGGGAAATCCCGGAGGATTCGTCGAGTCTGCCGTGGAGATTGCGGATGAATGTCTGTCAGGCGAAAAGACCGTAGTCACGACATCTGGCGCACATGTACCTGCCAATTCGGTCATGACACGTAACGAGGGCTGTTTTGAAAACGGCAGATTGGTCCTGCTGGTGAACGGACAGACCATGTCTGCCGCCGAGATTCTTTGCGGGGCCCTCAGAGACTGGGACAGGGCTGTGCTTGTCGGCAGCCGCACCTATGGGAAAGGGCTTATCCAGGAGACTTTGCCATTCGAGGACGGATCTGCTCTGAGGATTACCGTAGCAAGATATCTGACGCCGTCAGGAATGATTATCCAGAAACCCTATGAAGGATATGGCAGAGTCTATGCTGATACTGCAGCGACATACAGGACTCTGTCAAATGGCCGGCAGATGAAAGCCTGCGGAGGAATTGATGCCGATGTGGAGGTGATGCAGGATACATCTTTTATGACTTCCTGGTATTATAATCTTACATTCAACGGATTCCAGAAAACAATAGTTTCTTCGTACATCGACAGGAACAGAGATGCGCTTTTGAAGGAATTCAGGACTTCCGATTCGTTTTTCAGAAAGTTCCATGGAGAAGACGGGATGTTGGCTGAACTTGTCGATGCGGCTGATGCTGCAGGCTTGTCAGTATCCGAGGTTGAGTACGACAGGACTGCACCTGCATTGAAAACACAGCTCAAGGCATTGCTCGCCCGGGAACTTTATCCTGAAGACCTTAATATATATTACAGAATACTCAATACTGCCAGTCCTTTGATGATACGCGCAGTCGAAATTATCAACAGTGACGGTTATGACGATATTTTAGGACTATGATGTCTCGCTGGTTTTCTATTCTTTTTTTTGTCGCGGCATTGCATGCATGCAGCCCGGATTTTTCCCTTGATGCAGAAATCGGTTCGGACGCTTATGATGGTGTGACGGTATATATGATCAGAAAGCATCCTGTCGAGCGTTCTGAAGACTTTGTCATGGACAGTACGGTCATTGCCGGAGGCCGCTATTCCTTTTCTTGTCCGGTGACGGACGGGGCTTTCATTGCCGGTTTCGAACTGGCACCGAAGGATACTGTAGGACATACGGTCTTTTATTATGATCTTCCTGATGCCAGCTGTGTGGTGGAGCCGGGCAAGGTCAGTCTGGTATATACGGAATACGGTGTTTCAGTGTCAGGTACGCCGTGGAACGAGGATTATGAACGGCTGGTGTTGGCTCCTTCGAGGCGGGCACGTGCCAGTTCTGCTGAATATGTGGACAGGACTTCTCTTTCAGATTCCGTAAGCGTCTTCTATGAGCGTGTCAAGCCTGATTTCGTGTCATTTATACGGAAATATGCTGGTACCGGCCCTGGAATTACCCTGTTCTTCAGCAGGAGCAGACAGTTTTATGCCGATTCCCTGTATGATGAACTGTGCAGTTCGGTGCCTCAGGAGTATATTGCCATGGAGCTGGCCGGAGAAAAGCGTAGGAGTGCGGAAATGGAGGCTGAAGCTGCTGCGAAAAAAATGATAAGAGTCGGGAATCCGTATGTGGATTTCATTTCCAGGACTTTTGACGGGGAGACTGTCAGACTGTCTGATTTCGTCCGCCCGGGACATGTGACGCTTCTGGATTTCTGGGCTTCATGGTGTCGTCCGTGCCGGGCGGAAATACCGGAGCTGAAACGGCTGTATGAAAAATATCATGAAGCCGGTCTGCAGATTATCAGCGTATCTTTGGATACTGACAAGAATGCGTGGAGCGGGGCAGTGGCGGAAGAAAACATGCCATGGCCCCAATGGTCTGTCCTGGATGGATTCGAGAGCAGTTCTGCAAAGGCTTATGCGGTGCATTCTATCCCGTTTGTCGTACTGATAGATGCGGACGGGAAGATTGCGCTGGTGAATATCCACGGTCAGTCCCTGGAAGACAAGATCAGGGAATCAGTAGCTGTTCCATGATGATATTTCTTCGAGGGGTTTTCTGATTTTCTTCCTTATTTCGCAGTCAGGGTAACCCATGGTGATCAGAAGCGGTATTCTTTTATTCCCCGGTACTCCGAGAATTCCGGCGACTTTCTTTTCGTCGAACCATCCGAGTATGCAAGTGCCAAGTCCTTTTTCGGCAGCCTGGAGGCAGAAATGTTCCACGGCAATCCCCAGATCCAGCATGCAGTAGTCTTTGTTTTTCAGCATGCTGCCTATCTTGGCCGTGAAGTTCATTTTTTCGAGTACTACTGCTATGATGACAGGAACATCGGCGGCGAACTTGTTCATGCCGAGGCTTGCTGCAGCAGTTCCTATTTCCTTTATCTTGTCCTTGTCATCCACGGCGATGAAGTGCCACGGCTGCGAATTGCATGCTGAAGGTGCGAGCCTGGCGGCTTCAATACATTCCGTCACAAGTGTTCTGTCTACATCGTCCGGCAGATATTTCCTGGTACTCTGGCGGTTCAGGATCAGTTCATGAAAATCCATTTCTGCAATTTTTTCGAATTCTTCGCAAATTTAGTGTTTTATTTGACAGATACTATGCCGGTGTGCAGGATCTTCAAATGCAACACAAAAAAAAGAGAGTCACATTTTTGCAACTCTCTGATTTTCAGTGTGGTGTCACCGGGAATCGAACCAGGGACACAAGGATTTTCAGTCCTTTGCTCTACCAACTGAGCTATGACACCGACTTTAATGAACTGCCCTCACTTTTTGTTTGGGATTGCAAAGATAGTCAACATTTCTTTGCCTGCAAATTTTTTTTGACTTTTTTCGCAAAAATCATCGGATATACTCATAAGCTATCTCCGAAATACGCGCTATCGTTTTTTCGCACTCCTCAGGGCCGCATCCGGCTCCGGTAATGAAAACCGCTATGGAATAATGCCTCCCGTCAGGCAGCTCGACTATACCGATGTCGTTTACAGCCATGATTTTCCCGTCAGGATCCATGTCTCCGGTGCCGGTCTTGTGGGCAATCGTTGTTCCGTCGTCAGGAATCGGGGCAGGAATCCTTTTCTGTCCCGTATGGCATCCGCTCATGGTTTTCCATACGAATTCCGAATATTCATCTGAATGGCGCATCCTGTAGAATTTTTCCAAAAGCGATACCGCCGACAGGGGAGTGCTCCAGTTGTCATGGCATAGGGCCTGGTTTTCATGCATCTCCGCTTCTGTATATCTGATCCTGAAACCGTCTGTTCCCAAGCTTCTGACGTATGAATCCGTATACTCAGGTCCGCCGGTCAGTCCGAAAAGGATATCGCATGCATTGTTGTCGCTCCAGACCAGCGTATATTCCAGCAATTCTTCCCATGTGAATACTCCGCCGTCGGGGAATGAATCCCGTAAAGGACTCCAGGTATTTTCCTGAAGCTGCCCTTTTGCGACCTCGATAGCGGAAGAAAGCTCTGTTCCTGAATCTTTCAGCCATCCGCACACGGCCAGAGCCTGATGAAACTTGAATACGCTCAGCATCGGAAATCTCCAGCCGTTGTCTGTTTCCCGCTCCCGGACACTGCCGGCGGCAATACATAAGGTATCACTGCCATATATCAGGCCGATACCGATACAAGCATCGACCGAATCGGCAGCTGCTTCCATTCTGCCGCGCATTTCTTCCAGATTGAGCCGGCTGCCATGACCGGAATATGACTTATAGAGCCATCCGGCAATGATCCCTATTGCCGCGGCTGCGGCAATATTCAAGACTGCGAGAACGATGGCTTTATTCCTGGACGGATTTTTCCGGTATCTTTTCATATCTTCCATGACATTCTGTTATAAGGCGGGAACAAAGATACTATATTTGCAAAATTGTTTTTATGGATAATAATGACTACTTTTAAGCCAAATTTGCATGACCGTTATGAAAAAAATATTGTTTGCTCTGCTGGTGCTCTTTTGCGCTATACCTTCTTTTGCACAAAATGGCTTGACATTCAAGGGGATACCTGTCGAAGGAAGAGCCGAAAGATTCGTAGCCAGGCTGAAAGCCCAGGGATGCATCCTGATCCGGCGCAGTTTTAACGAATACACTCTGGCGGGAAGTTTTACCAGTTTCAAGAACTGTATGATCATCGTTTCCGCATCGGATGACAGGAAAGTGGCTTCCGTCAGCGTCCTGCTTCCGGAACAGGAAACATGGAGCGGAATAGAACGCCAGTATTTCCTGTATAAGGATTCGTATATCGCCAAGTACGGGAATCCGGTAATGTCCTGCGAGGATTTCGAGACAGAATCTGACGGCATCGAACTCCGGCTGCTCAACAGCGGCAAGTGCCATTATGCCACTCTGTTTGAACTCAAGGGGAAAGGGCGAATTGCCATTTCCATCGTCGAATCAGGCTACATGCAGCCGCGGCTCGGAATCGTCTATGTGAACCAGGATGAAATCAGCCATCAGAGGCTGCAGATGTTCAGGGACATATAATATCGGCCCTATGTTCAAAAAGTTTTTCAGAAAGTTTTTTCCGGTGAAAATGTCGATGAGTGTAAAACTGACATTTGCACTCGGCGCGATAGCTGTCATTCTCCTGCTGTCGAGCATCATTTCCATTATGGAATACAGGAGGATGAGCGATTATGTATCCAATCTTATAGCTTCGAATATAAACTGCATCAATATCGCCCAGAAACTGGCCAATGAAAGCGACAGTTACAATCTCCAGCTGCTCGCCATCATCGGCGAGAATGATCCGGAAATGATTCCTGAGATAGACCACAATGCATTTCTCGAAGAATATGACAGCCTTAAACTGACGCTGGACAGCAGGGAGGCTGTGGCCCGTGCGGATTCCGTGATATATGCATATTCTGCTTACATGTTGACATCCATGGAATTCGAGAAAGTCATCATGAACGATTTCATAGACAACAGGGACTGGTATTTCAAAAGGCTTCAGCCCAAGTACCAGAGACTGAAATCGGATATCGAGAAACTGAACGACGTCATTTATCTCCAGCTTAAAGAAAATTCGCAGACATTCCAGGACGGATTTTACAGAAGTATAATTCCGGGTGTAGTTTCAGTGGGAGCCGGACTCCTGCTCGTCCTTCTGCTGCTTGTCTTCATTCTCATATATTATATCAGGCCGCTGAAGAAAATGCTGGCCGGTATAACCGAATATCAGGCGGCCGGACGACGCTATAACTACGAGTTTGAAGGAGACGACGAACTGGTCCGGCTGAATTCCGGACTCGGAGATCTCATAGAGGAGAATGCCGAACTGAAGAAACGTGTCTCCAGGCTCAGGGAAGAGCGGGAGAAACTGATAGAGTCGACATCCGCGGCTCAGGAATTATAAAGGGAGTCCGGGCATGGATATCAAGGTTATATCTCGTAATGTGGGACAGGCGCTGCTCATCAGCGCTTTGTTCATGTTCTTTTCTCTTATAGTTTCTGTCGCCAACGGCAAGGATTCCGCATTCGGCCCGTTGGCCATCAGTTTCATCATTACGTTCGTAGTGGGCATATTCCCGTTTATCTTCGTCAGGAAAGCTTCTTCGATTTCCCTTCAGGACGGTTTCATGATCATAGTCCTGTCCTGGCTCCTGTCCTTCATATTCGGAATGTTGCCCTATGTCCTGTGGGGCGGAGAATTTACGCTCATCAACGCATGGTTCGAGAGTGTGTCCGGATACACCACTACAGGTTCCACCATCCTTACGAATGTGGAAGGCTTGCCGGACAGCCTTATATTCTGGCGCTCTTCCACGCATTTCATCGGCGGATTGGGTGTAGTGGTTTTCCTGCTGTTGATCATTCCGGACGCCAGCCCGTTCCGCATGCGTCTGACGAACATGGAACTGTCCTCACTTTCGAGAGAAGGATACAGGTTCCGTTCCATCAAGACAGTCCACGTCATAGCTTTTGTATATGTCGGACTCGCTGCAGTAGAGACCCTGCTCCTGATGCTTGCAGGCATGTCTTTCTTCGATGCCGTGAACCATTCTTTCAGTACAGTCGCCACGGGAGGATTCAGTACGAAGAATGCCTCCATTGCATATTATGATTCGGCTGCCATCGACATTATCCTGATAGTATTCATGATATTGTCGTCCATTCATTTCGGTCTGCTTTTCGGAGTGTTTGCCAGCAGGTCCCTCAAGCCTTTCAGGCATCCCGTAGTCAGATTTTTCCTGGGGACGATCCTATTGCTGACTGTGCTTGTATCCATATCCCTGAAGGTATCCGGAACATATTCCAGCTGGGGAAACGCCATTCTCGACTCTGCTTTCCAGGTTACCACTTTCATTACCACTACCGGATTCGGCACGGCAGACAACAACGGATGGCCGGTATTCGCGAACATCCTCCTTTTGTATGCTGCTTTCCAGTGCGGATGCTCAGGATCTACTACCGGAGGTGTCAAGTCCGACAGAATGTACATCGTATTCAAGTCGATAGCCCGTCAGGTAAAACAGAACCTGCATCCTTCATCGATAATGCAGCTCAGGGTGGGAAACCATTTCATGAAAGACGATGCCGCATCAGCCGCAGTATTGTATATAGTATTCTACATGATAGTACTTATGATCTCTTTCTTGCTTCTGGTCATGTTCGGCGTAGATGTGTCGGAAGCCGTTTCGGGTGCCCTGACCTCTTTGGGAAATGCCGGTCCGGGGCTGGGTTCCATAAGTACCATGGGAAATTATGCTTCCCAGCTCGGTATCGCCAAATTCATTTATTCCGTGGACATGATACTGGGCCGTCTGGAAATTTATCCCATGTTCATCGTTTTTTCTTTAATTTTCAAAAGAAGTAAATGATGGGAAGCGCCGATTTCCTTTATTCCGGTTTTATCAAGGCTTTGAAATTCGAACCGACGGCCTGCCAGAAAAATTTGTTCAGGAATCTTTCCGATTTCCTGAACAATGACGGGAGCGACATAATGGTGGTGAACGGCTATGCCGGTACCGGAAAGACTACCGCCATTTCTGCGGCCATATCTTTTCTGAAGAGCCTGAATGTGAAATGCATCCTTCTGGCTCCGACCGGCAGGGCGGCCAAAGTGCTTGCCGGCTATGCCCACAGTCCGGCATATACTGTCCATAAACATATTTACAGACAGAAGTCGGTGACCGGAGCAGGTTTCGGAGAATTTGTCATCGGTCCGAACAAGGACAAGGATGCTGTATATTTCGTGGATGAGGTCTCTCTCATAGGGTTCGACAGCGGCATGCAGCCGAATATGTTCGGCTCAGGGAATCTTCTGGAAGATCTGGCGGAATATGTCAGAAAAGGCGCCGGAAACAAACTGATACTTATAGGCGACAAGGCCCAGCTGCCGCCTGTGGGACTGGATGTGAGTCCGGCCTTGTCACCGGACTATATGTCATTGCTCGGAGACGCGGCCTGGTCCGAACTGACGACAGTCGTGAGGCAGCAGTCCGGCTCCGGCATCCTGAAAAACGCGACGATGCTGCGGAGCATGATAGGCAGGACGGAGAATATGGGGGCGGATGACATTAAAATAGAACTGGATGTGGGCAAGTCTCCTGATATCGAAAGGATTTCCGGTGCGGAACTCATAGAGAAACTGACGGAAGCCTATTCAGAATACGGGGATGAAGAGACGGTAGTCATCTGCAGGTCCAACAGGCGGGCCATCAAGTATAATCTCGGCATCAGGGCATCCGTGCAGTTCAAGGAAGAAATGCTGGTCCGCGGAGACAGGCTGATGATAGTCAAGAACTGTTACCAGTTTACGGAAGGCCTGAAAGACGTAGACTATATCGCGAACGGAGACATTGCCGTACTGGAAAGCATCTCCGGTTATGAAGAGCGGTACGGGCTGCATTTCGCCAAAGCCCGGCTTTCGTTTCCGGATTACGGGGACCAGGAGATAACGGCCACTGTCATACTCGATACGCTGACTTCAGAAAGCCCGTCTCTGACTGCAGAACAGCAGAATATGCTGTATGAAGGTGTCAATGAGGATTATTCGCATATCAGCGGCAGAAAAAAGCGCTACGAAGCCGTCAGGGAGGACAAGTATTTCAATGCCCTGCAACTGAAATACGCTAATGCCATAACCTGCCACAAGTCCCAGGGCGGCCAATGGAAATGTGTCTTTATCGACAATCCGTTCTGGCAGGACGGCCTTAGCCCGGATGACCTGAAATGGCTGTACACTGCGATTACCAGAAGCACCTCAAAAGTATATCTGGTAAATTTCAAGGATTCTTTTTTTACAATATAACCAACTGAACGAGATGAAAGCCAGTAATATTTTTCTCTCTATTTTATTCGGTACGGCTGTTTTGCCGGCAGTGGCCGAGGATTTCAGGGAAGTCCCTTCCGCATGGAAATGGATTTCCGACCATGAGGTCGTGTTTTCGTACAACGGAAAATATACTGATTCGACCGCCTTTTCTTATGATACCCGGAAGTCTGTGATACGCAGCGGTGTGACTGCTCCGGAAAAGTACGGAAGTTTCCCCGTCAGGCCTGAGAATGCCGTAAATCTTACATATTCCCCTGATTCTGCCATGATTGCGTTTACACGCAATAACGACTTGTATGTGACGGATATTGCCACCGGCACCGAGCATCGGATTACGTATGACGGCAGCAGCCTGATCTTGAACGGATACGCTTCCTGGGTCTATTATGAAGAAATATTCGGCCGTCCTTCCGAGTACCGCGCGTTCTGGTGGTCGCCTGACAGCCGCAGACTGGGCTTTTACAGGTTCGACAATACGGAAGTCCCTCTTTTCCCTATTTATTCACCGTTCGGTCAGGACGGCAGCCTGAAGGAAACCAGATATCCGAAAGCAGGGGAGAAGAACCCTGTAGTGACGATAGGGATAGCCGATCTTTCCGATTTCAGGGAAAATCCCCGGAACTGTCCGGATCAGGATATTCTGTGGCTGGATTTCGGAAACGACCCTGAACAGTATTTCGGTACGCCGTTCTGGGGGCCTGACGGCGATTCTTTCTTTGTCTCCAGGATGCCGCGGTCCCAGCAGTCGCTCGAACTTTACGGCGTCTCGGCTGCAGATGGTACCAAGTCCATGATCTACAGTGAATCGTCTTCTACATGGGTAGACTGGATCTCCGGCGCGCTTTTTACCCGGGACGGTCTTTATATGCCGAGGTGTCTGGATTCGGAATGGCAACAGGTGTATTTCCTTTCGTATGACGGGAAAGAACTCCGGCAGCTGACCGACGGGAAATTCTGGAATATTTCATTGCTCCATGTGGACCCTACAGGAAAAGAAATCTTCTTTTCATCTAAGAACGAATCCACTGTCAGAGCTTCCGTTTACAGGACAGACAAGAAAGGCAGAACTTCGATACTTACCGATCCTGCATACGATGTCCGCTCTGCTGTTTTTTCTCCTGACGGAAAATATTTCGCCGCATCATATTCGAATTCCGTGACGCCTGTCAGAGTCGCGGTATTCCCTGCTTCCGGCAAAGTGCCGTCCGGCAATATCGTCGCCGACATGGCCGGGGCTGATTTCGATCCGTCCGATTATGCTTTGCCTGAAATTATTTACATTGAAACGGAAGACGGTTTCCGTCTGCCGGCTTCAATAGTATATCCGAAAGATTTCGACACTACCGGGAAATATCCTGTCCATTTCGATATTTACGGCGGTCCGGACTTGCCTCTCGTCTGGGACAGATGGAATACTCCTTCGGAAAAGAATCAGTGGTGGTCGGAGAACGGTATTATCCAGATTACGGCCGACTGCAGGGCTGCAGGGCATAACGGCAGGCGTGCACTGGACATGATATACCGTCAGCTTACAGTATATGAGGTACAGGATTTCATAGCATGGGCCGACTATATGAAGTCTCTTCCATACGTCGATGCCGGAAAGATAGGCGTTGAAGGATTTTCTTTCGGCGGGACCATGACGGCCATGCTGCTTTTCCAGGCTCCGGACAGTTTCCATTACGGGATCGCCGGCGGGGGAGTGTATGACTGGGCCCTCTATGATTCGCATTACACCGAACGTTATATGGGAACGCCTCAGGATAATCCTGAAGGCTACGCCAAAGCATGTGCGCTCAGATATGCCAGACATTATCCGGCTTCTGCGGATGACATGTCCGGAGCCAGGCCGGTGTATCTGAAACTGACGCACGGGACCGGGGATGACAATGTGCATTTCCAGAATACGCTGCAACTGGTGAATGCCCTTCACAGGACAGGCAAGAGTTTCGAACTTATGGTATATCCGGACGGAAAACACGGTTACCACGATTATCAGGGAGAGCATTTCCTGAATGAGAACCGGCAGTTCTGGCTGAAGTACCTGTGCGGACGTTAACGGCAGGCGGAAAAGAAGAGAGGGAGATCCGTATTTGAATCTCCCTCTCTTCTTTGTCTTCGAAAAACTATGCTATTTGTTTTTCTTGTATCTCTGATAGAATTTGTCGACACGTCCTGCAGTATCCACAAGCTTCATCTTACCGGTATAGAACGGGTGTGAAGTGTCTGAAATTTCGACTTTCACTACCGGATACTCTACTCCGTTCACTTCGAGAGTCTCCTTGGTGTTTGCGCAGGAACGGGTGATGAACACCACGTCATTCGACATATCCTTGAAAGCTACAAGACGGTAGTTTTCGGGATGAATTCCTTTTTTCATTTCCTTAATTTTTTAGTTAACTAAATCAGCGCGCAAAGTTAGCACTTATTTTCCGTTCTGCAAATATTTCAGTCAGATTTTATTTGATCCTGTACGGCTGGTCATCGTAAAGGCAGAATTTTTTCGCTTTCCTGATCCATTTCTGTTCTTCTACCTTGATATGTTCTCTTGCTTCATCCCAGGTGGTCAAGCCGTTTATATATGAAAGCAGGATGTCGTCCGACAGCCTGAGCCTGAAATCAGGCTTCATTTCGAATGCCGGGTATCTGTCCTTGAAGTATCTCATAAGCTGGAGCGTATGCATCAGTGAATGGTATTCGGCCCCCGGTTCAAGCATGATTTGATAGCCTGGACAGGCCGACCCTGCATATTTGCCGAAAGCCGGAGAGAATGAACACGGCCGCATCATTACCTGCGGAGGTGCCGGCGGAAGATTTGCTGAGTCTGTCCTGATGAACGGTGCACCGAAATATTCGTACGGACGCGGCGTCCCTATTCCCGGAGTGATGCTGGTTTCGTTCCAGAGCCCTCCTCCGCTGTACATCTCACACGTGAAGAGTCCGGGAATATCGGAGGCTGGGGCGATTGTCCATGGCATAAGCTGTCTGTTGGAGTCGGTGGCCTGTGCCGAAATGACATGCAGGGGAAATTTCGCCCCTATTTCCGAATAGTACAGGCCTGCCAGTTCTCCCAGTGTCAGACCGTGCCTGTGCGCTACCTTCGGAACGTCATCTTCGGTTTCGGCAGATGGCATGGCCCCTTCCACCACCCGTCCTGCCGGATTTATATGGTCTACGATGTACAATGCCGGAGGGTTTTCCATTTCCGTGAGCTGCCTCATCAGACGGCACACGTCGCGCGTATACCTGAAATACCTGGTACCGACGTCCTGTATTTCCACTACCACGGCATTGAGTTCCGCAAGCTGTCCGGGTTCGGCACAGATACGGCTTTCCTGCAGGGAAAGTTCCGGATTTCCCGGCGAAAACACGGCCTTGAGATTTCCCCTGCTTCGGAATATGTCTGTCATGTATCTTTCCTTGTCGGTGTCCCAGCAGTTCTGTGTGCAGAAACATCCGACATTGCCGTCGGTCAGTGCCTTGTCCAGCTGATCTTCCAGCGGAGTAGTCCTGAATGAAAACATCTGGTGCTGTTGTCAAAAAATCAGAGGGTGTCCCAAAGCCCTTTTGAGCCACCCTCTGATATAATTATTGTATGATGATTATCCTTTAATGATTTTTTCGGCGATGGATTTGATGTCGGATGCCAGTTTCTCCGCAGATTCCTTTGTGGCGGATTCTGCATAGATTCTGATGATAGGCTCTGTGTTTGACTTGCGCAGATGCACCCATTCTTTCTTCGCCTCGAAGGAGATCTTCACTCCGTCGATATCGTTTATGTCTTCTGATGCGTATATGTTCTTCATCTCGGAAAGTATCTTGTCGATGAGAGACTTGTCTGAGAGGTCTATACGGTTTTTGGTGATATAGTACTGAGGGTATGTCTTCTGGAGCTCCGATACTTTCATCTTCTTGTATGCCAGGTTTGTAAGGAAGAGGGCGGCACCCACGATGGCGTCGCGGCCGTAGTGGAGGGCGGGATAAATGACTCCTCCGTTACCTTCTCCGCCTATGACGGCCCCGCATTCCTTCATCTTTGTGGTCACGTTCACTTCACCTACCGCAGCTGCGAAATACTGTCCTCCATAGCTCTCTGTGACGTCCCTCAGAGCCCTGGACGATGAGAGGTTGGATGAAGTGGCGAGCTTTTTCCCGTCTTTTTCGCGCGAAAGAATGTAGTCCGCAACGCTTACCAGAGTATATTCTTCTCCGAACGGCTGCCCGTTTTCGCAGATGAGCGCCAGCCTGTCCACATCAGGGTCTACTGATACTCCCAGGTCTGCCTTCTCCTTCACGACAGTCTCGCAGAGCTCCACCAGGTTTGCCGGAAGCGGTTCAGGATTGTGTGCGAAGTGCCCTGTCGGTTCGCAGTTCACTTTCACGCATTCCACTCCCAGCCTTTCGAAGAGTTTCGGCATGATGATGCCGCCCACGGAATTCACTGCATCGAGGGCCACCTTGAATCCGGCTTTCTTCACAGCTTCCACATCCACTGCATCCAGAGCCAGGACCGCATCTATGTGTGCATCGGTGAAATCTTTTTCCGTAACGGTTCCGAGCGAATCCACGTCAGCGAAATCGAAATTCTCCTGTTCGGCGCATTCGAGTATGGCTGCACCTTCCGCGGCATTCAGGAATTCGCCTTTCTCGTTCAGGAGCTTGAGCGCATTCCACTGTTTCGGATTGTGCGAAGCAGTCAGTATGATGCCTCCGTCTGCCTTCTCGAATATGACGGCCATTTCCGTAGTCGGTGTCGAAGCGTATCCGGCCTTGATTACATCCACGCCGCAGGCTATGAGAGAACCGCAGACGAGCTCTTCCACCATCTGTCCCGATATTCTGGCATCCTTGCCTACGACTACGCGATAACGTTCACCGGCCGGCTTGGGCCTGCGTTCCCTGAGTTTTACGCAGTATGCATATGTGAATTTTACGATGTCGATAGGGGTCAGGGCCTCTCCGGGATTTCCGCCTATGGTTCCGCGGATACCGGAAATAGATTTAATGAGTGTCATGATAATTATGTTTTGGAAAGTTCAGTAAAGGTTATGTCCATATCTTTACAAAATTAACTAAAATGAAATCAATTCCAAATTTTTATTACATTTGCAGCCCATTTCCGGAAATATCCGGAATGAGCGTGCAATGGCAATGTAAATTACGGATTATAAAGACAATACATGATGAAAGCGTTTTATACGGTCCTTTTGCTCATAACATCCAATGTATTCATGACTTTCGCCTGGTACGGCCATTTGAAACTCCAGGAAATGAAAGTCACTACGGGCTGGCCGGTCATACTGGTCATACTCCTGTCATGGGGCATAGCGTTTTTCGAATATTGCGCGCAGGTCCCGGCCAACAGAATAGGTTTTGCCGACAACGGCGGTCCGTTCAATCTTATCCAGCTCAAGGTCATCCAGGAAGTGATTTCCCTGACTGTCTTCACCGTAATAGTTACCTTGCTGTTCAAGAACCAGGCTCTGCAATGGAATCATTTCGTAGCCTTTTTCCTTCTGATAATGGCTGTGTTTTTCGTCTTCCTGAAATAACGCCGGAAAATAAATTTGGAAATAAAAAATTATTGACATACCTTTGCAATCCCAAAATCGTAAAACGCTCGGCTCGTATAACGGTTAGTACTCAAGATTCTCAATCTTGCAATCGGAGTTCGATTCTCCGGCCGAGTACTACAGAATTGCCCGGAAATCATCTGATTTCCGGGCAATCCGTTTTCAGGCTTATTCCGTTCCGGCTTTCAATGATCTGGCCATCTGTTCTATACATTTTTTCTGGTGGTCGATTCCCGGATGTACGTACAGATTCAGGGTCGTGCTGATATCCGAATGTCCCAGCAGGACGCTTACCGTCTTGTAGTCGCATCTGCTTTCTATGCACCTTGTGGCGAAACTGTGGCGGAGACCGTGGAATTTCAGCGGAGGAAGCCCCAGGTCCAGCATCAGTTTCCTGTAATAGTTCCGGTACCTCACGGGTTCCACCGGCCTGTAATCATTGCTGAGCACATAGAAGTTCCTGTCAGCAGTCTTCATGAAGGGCCTGAGCATTCCTGAAAGTTCTTTTGTCATCGGTATGTCGCGTATGGAATTTCCGGTTTTGGGTGTATCTATGACAAGTTCGGTGCGGCATTTCCCTCTGTCCGGGATATAAATCCTTCCTATGGAGCGGCGGACGCGAATCACGCCTTTTGCCATGTCGATATCCGACCATTTCAGTGCGCAGATTTCTCCTATCCTCAGTCCTGTGTTCAGGCAGATGTAAATGCCGAGATTCCTGACTGTGACATGATTGCATATATATTCCATCAGTTTTCTCTGGTCTCTCCTGTCCAGGACAACCGGGGTGCGTACCTTGTCTCCGGAAGGAAATCTGACGGACCATTCGGGGCACCGGAGCATTTTGTGCCGGTGTCCGAATTTCAGTATCATCCTGAGTACGGTCAGTATGTCCCTGACGGATTTTCTTCCGAGTCCTTCGTCCATCTTCTTCAGGGCGAATTCCTGTATTTCATTTTCCATGACGCAGCGTCTGTTCCCGAAATGTGGAATGATGTGGTTCCTGATGATCAGCGCGTAAGCCGAAATCGTAGACAGTTTCACATATCGTTTCCTGTCATCTTGCCACAGCTGTGCTGTTTCTCCGATAGTTTTGCCTCTTGTCATAATTGCAGTATTTGTGATTTTTAATAAATTTACGCGGAAGTTTTCCTTTGGAATCACAGAAAAATCTAAAATAACGTGAGTTCGATGAAAAGAACGCAGTGAATTTCAGAGAACTACCTCTTTTATAGGATTCGGGAAACGAATCCGTAGGTAAGTCCTCCCATACGAAGGGGAGGATTTAGGAGGGGTGGCACGTAAAAGGAAAGAGATTTCGAAGAAATCGTAACGTCAGTTCGACGAAGTCTCTGGTCCTGAGTATAATAGTTCGTCGAACTGACGTTAAAATACAAGCAGATGGGAAAAAATTATCTATGCCACATCGTATGTGCCTTATTGTTGGTCTCCTGTACATCTTCAGGAAAATACGACTCATTCACTCCGGGGCGGACATGGGAAGATACTGACGGAGTCCATATCAATGCCCACGGAGGCGGTATCCTGTACCACGACGGTAAATATTACTGGTACGGCGAGCATAAGTCGGAGAACACTTCATCCGCGCTGGTCGGAGTCAATGTGTATTCTTCGGAAGATCTCTATAACTGGAAAAAGGAAGGTGTCGCATTGTCCGTGATGCCTGAAGGCAGCGGACACAAGATAGAGAAAGGATGCATAATCGAGCGTCCGAAGGTAGTGTATAACCGGAAGACGGATAAATTCGTGATGTGGTTCCACCTTGAGCTGAAAGGCATGGGATATTCGGCCGCTGAATATGGCGTGGCCGTGAGTGACAGTCCGGAAGGTCCGTTCGAGTTCCTTTATGCTCAGCGTTCATGTCCTGGAATATGGCCTGTGAATATGACTGAGGAGGAAATATCCGCGGCGAAGGCCATAACACAGGCCGATCTCGATTCTGACAGAAGACATGATTATGTCGTGGCCGGAGCGTGGCTTGCCAGAGATATCGAAGGAGGACAGATGTCCCGCGACATGACGGTATTCGTGGATGACGACGGAACGGCATATCATATTTTCGCTTCCGAAGAGAACCAGACTCTGCATGTCGCCAGGCTTACTGACGATTATCTGTACCATGACGGGGTATATGCCAGGGTGCTTCCGGGAAAATCGAACGAGGCTCCTGCGATATTCAAGAAAGACGGTGTCTACTGGATGATCACTTCCGGCTGTACAGGCTGGTCCCCGAATCCTGCACGGCTGTCCTGCGCCACCGACATAATGGGGGAGTGGACCTCATATCCGAATCCGTGCTCCGGACCTGACGCGGAGATTACATTCGGCGCACAGAGTACGTTTGTACTTCCTGTCCACGGGAAAAAGGACTGCTGGATTTTCATGGCTGACATCTGGACTCCGGACAGGCCGATAGATGCCCGTTATGTATGGCTTCCAGTAACCTTCGGCGAGGACGGCGTGCCTGAACTGGTATGGAGGGACAGCTGGAGTCTTGATGACATGTATGCCCGATAATATTGCCTGAAATCGGCAGGATTTATTATCTTTGCCGGATATGGCTAAAGGTTTTGCAGAGACTCACGCGTTGTGCCGTGATATAGTTGAAGATGCAGTCAGGGGCAACTTCAGTCCCGTGTATCTTCTGATGGGGGAGGAACCGTATTATCCCGAACAGGTTTGCAATGCTATCATTAAATATGCCCTCGACGACAGTGAAAGGGACTTCAACCAGACTGTCTGCTACGGGACGGATACGGATGCGGACAAGGTGGTGACTGCCGCCATGCGCTATCCTGTGTTTGCGGCCCGCCAGCTCGTGGTAGTCAAGGAAGCACAGGCCATGAAGAATCTCGATGCGCTGGCACGCTACTGCCAGAATCCTCTTCCGACCACCGTACTGGTGCTGTATCTGCACGGAGCTGTCCTGGATAAAAGGAAGGAACTGTACAAAAATATCAGGAAAAACGGAACGGTGGTCGAGTCTGCTCCAGTCAGGGATTACGAAATGGGGCGCTGGATCTCGTCCTTCTTTCATGAAAAAGGCCTGGACATAACCCCGGATGCTGCGGCACTGCTGGCTGAATTTGCCGGTACCGACCTGAACAAGATCGCGGTGGAAACCGACAAGATGCGCAAGAACCTGCCTGAGAGCAAGACCGATATAACAGCGGAAGATATAGAAAACAATGTCGGCATAAGCCGCCAATACAGTATTTTCGAACTGACCAGAGAACTCTCTTCCAAAAATTCCGCCAAGGCTCTCAGGATTGCCGCATATATCGGGAATGCCCCCAAGTTCATGATGCTCATGGCTACCGGTCCGCTCTTCAACCATTTCTACAGGATATTGCGGTATGAGGCCCTTCTGATGAAGAATCCCGGCGCCGGTACCGCCGAAAAGGCTGCGCTGCTGGGGGTGAATCCCTATTTCTTGCGGGAGTACGATACTGCTGCCGCCAATTATCCTGCACGCAAGTGCATCTCCATAATTTCCCTTATCAAGGAATATGATTTCAAGGGGAAGGGAGGAAATGCCGGGGAAGCCTCGCAGCCTGAACTTCTGATGGAACTTGTAGCCAAAATATTGAATTGTTGAATAATCAGGAAGAATCCCATAACATACCATGGAAGAATATAAGATACAGTGCCAGGACGTGTGCAAGAGCTTCGGCGAGAAAATCGCGCTGGACCACGTTTCGGTAAATATCCCGAAAGGAAAGATTTTCGGCCTGCTCGGCCCTAACGGTGCGGGAAAGACTACCCTTATCAGGATAATCAACAGGATAACCATACCTGGAAGCGGGACTATCCTTTTCGACGGCAGTCCCATAACGCAGGAGGATGTGAGGAAGATAGGCTATCTTCCGGAGGAGCGTGGCCTTTACCGTAAAATGAAGGTAGGGGACCAGGCCATGTATTTCGCACGCCTTAAAGGAATGAGCGCCAGGGATGCCGCATCCGAACTGAAGAAATGGTTCGTCAGATTCGGCATAGAGAACTGGTGGGGGAAGAAGGTGGAGGAACTGTCCAAGGGTATGGCCCAGAAAGTCCAGTTCATCACCACTGTAGTGCACCGGCCGTCCCTTCTTATTCTCGATGAACCGTTTTCCGGTTTCGACCCGGTCAACGCCCGGATTATAAGAAACGAGATTCTCAAGCTCAGGGAAGACGGGGCCACCATCGTGCTTTCCACGCATAATATGGAGTCGGTAGAAGAATTGTGCGACAATATCGCACTTATAAACAAATCCCGTGTCGTGATCACCGGAGGTGTGGATGAAATCCGGCACAAATACGGGAATAACCATATCGAACTGATATATACTGCCGATGCTCCTCTGTCTTCTGTTCCGGGAATATACAGGGTCCTGTCGGACAATGACGAATCCGGGCGCCATACTGCAGTGCTGGCCGTGGACGATGCATCCGACAAGCCTGCGGTGCTGGAAAATCTGATACGGCAGCCGCTTGTCATAAATTCGTACAGGGAACTGATACCGAGGATGAACGACATATTCATAAAATTAGTTACAGAGGAGGAGTAGTCATGAACATACGTACGGTAAATGTCATCATAGCGAGGGAGTACCTTACCAAGGTAAAGAAAAAATCTTTTCTCCTGACTACCTTTCTCGGCCCTATATTCTTCGCTGCCCTGTGCATCCTGCCGAGTCTGATCATGCTCATGGCAGAAGACAAGGGAAAGAGGGTCGGTGTCGTGGACGAGTCGGGAATCGTCATGCCGTATATGACAGACAGCGGGCAGATGACTTATGTGGATTATTCCGGCAGTCCTGCAGATTCCGTCAAAAACAGATATTTCGAACTGGATCTGGATGCACTGGTGCTTATTTCGGAGCTGGATACGGTGTCCAGGACGGTTTCAGTGTCGGCCTACTCCCAGAAACCTCTCAGCGTGGACATGAAAGAAGCCCTGAGGGCCAATGTGAACAATGCCGTGGAAGAATACCGCCTGGCCACGTATGATATCAAAGGTCTGAAACAGATATTGGAGGAAGTCAGGGCCGATGTCCCCGTATCGACATATACCATGGATGACAGCGGACAGGAGAAGATCACTTCATCGGAGGTATACATGATCGTTTCCCTGGTCCTGTCCGTGATTATCTATATGTTCATAGCCATGTTCTCGGCCATGGTCATGCAGAGTGTCATCGAGGAAAAATCCACAAGAGTCGTGGAAGTGCTCATATCATCCGTGAATTCACTGGAACTGATGTTCGGGAAAATCATGGGTGTGGCGGCCGTGGCCCTTACACAGTTTTTCCTGTGGATAGTCCTGACAGCTGTCATCGTGCTGGGAGTCAGTCCTTTCATAGGCATAGACGCCATCATGGCATCAGCTGCCATGCAGGGCGATCAGATGTCCATGATGACAGGTACCGACATGCTTGCGGTATCTTCCGGCAGCGAGCTTCCAGCAGTGATGTCCACACTTGCCGGACTGAACTACGGCGAGATACTTCTGAGTTTCGTGATATATTTCGTATTGGGATATCTGCTGTATGCATCGCTCTTTGCGGCCATAGGTTCTGCCGTGGAGAACGAGGCTGACACACAGCAGCTGCAGATGCCTGTGACAATACCTCTGCTCATAGCCTTTTTCATAGCATTCTATGCTTTCAAGGCTCCGGACAGCCAGGTGGTTTTCTGGGGTTCCATGATCCCTTTCACTTCGCCTATCGTGATGATGGCGCGTATTCCGTTCGGTGTCCCGGTATGGGAACTGGCTCTTTCCATCGGACTGTTGCTGGTGACATTCGTGGCGATGGCATATATTTCCGCAAAAATTTACAAGGTGGGCATTCTCATGTATGGGAAGAAGACTACGTTCAGGGATTTGTATAAATGGTTGAAACAGAAATGAATTTGATTGACAGAATAATTAAGTGCGCACTACTTCCGGCACTATTGTCCTGTGTCGTTTCCCTGCCTTCGGCTGCAGATGGCGATGATTTCAGGATAGAATGGTCCCGCGTAATCATGAACGGCTCCAGGACAGGCTGTATTTCTCCGTCAGCCGACGATATTCCACAGTCGCTTGGAAAAGTGAAAGGAAAGACATACTACGCGCCCAACGGAAAAGTCTACAGGAAAGGTACGGCGGCGTCAGTAGCTTCGACAGTGCTTGCAGCCCAGCCGCTTATGGCTCCCGTGAAAAAAGTCATCGGTCATTCTCCAGAAGCGATGATACTGGCCGAACCGGAAAGCGCCCTCTCCAATATGTTCATAGACAAGATAATGGAGGCTGTCGAAAAGAAATCCGGAAGGCATGTGTCAATGGGAATCGGAAATTTCGGCGGCATCAGAGTAGACATGCCTGAGGGTGACATACTGCTGGATGACATGCTTTCCATGTTCCCTTTCAAGAACAGTATCGTTTATGTGGCATTGAAAGGAAAGGATATCAGGGTGATATTGGAGGAAATGGCCGCTACCAGAATCCAGGTTCTCGGAGGCGTCAGGATAGAAGTTTCTGACGGAAAGCTGGTATCCGTACTCATAGACGGGCAGCCGCTCGACGATGACAGGATTTACGGAGTCGCCACCATTTCGTTCCTTATGGACGGAGGCGACAATCTCCACGTAGGAAGAAATGCCGTTGAGGTCCTGGAGTACAAGGATATTGACATAATCGACATTATGCTCGATTATGTCAATTCGGAAACCGCTGCAGGACGGGACATAGTGTACAGGACGGACGGAAGAGTAAGGATTTTAGACAAGGACGAACAATGAGAAAGCATGTTTTTGCAATATTTATGATTTTCCTGTGCACGTGTGCCGGGGCGCAGGACCTGGTCATTCTGCATACCAATGATACTCACAGCCACATAGATCCTGTGCGGGCAGGTGAAGAAGCCGGACTCGGAGGAGTCATCGAAAGGGCGGTTTTCGTGGACAGCGTGCGCAATGCGGCGGGAAAAAACGGCGTACTTCTTCTGGATGCCGGAGATTTCAGCCAGGGAACATCATATTTTACCCTGATGAAAGGGGATGTAGAGGTGGACTGTATGAATGCCATGCGTTATGATGCCGCGTGCCTTGGAAACCACGAATTCGACAACGGACTCGATGAACTGGCCAGACGTATCGCGCGGTGCAGGTTTCCCGTGGTATGCGCCAATTACGATTTTGACAACGACGCTCTCGAAAAGCTGGTCAGACCTTACTGCATATTGCGCAGGGGAGGGATGAAAATCGGCATAATAGGCCTGCTTACCGATCTTTCCGTCGTAGTGGACAAGCCTATTGCCGACAAGATCAGGTATCTGGACCCATTGGAATGCGCGAACAGGTATGCTGAAATCCTTAAAGAAGAGAAACGCTGCGATCTGGTGATATGCCTTACGCATCTCGGATATGAAGGCGAATCCTTTACTGATCCGGAGCTGGTGGCAGGTCTCAGGAATGTCGATCTGGTGATAGGAGGACATTCGCATACTTTTCTGGAAGAGGCGGCAGAGGTGACAGATGCGACGGGCAGGGAAATTCCGATAGTCACCGACGGATGCTGGGGACTGTATGTCGGAAAGATAGAATTATGGAAAACTGATAACCGATAATTGTTATGAAACAGACGAGACTTTTGGACCTGATGCTTTCCGCAGCGGCATGCATGGTCATGACCATGCTGGTATCCGCAAGAGCGGAAGCGTATGAAGAGAGAAACTATATTTCCACCGCGTATTATGCCGCATTGGCTGAAAACGGAGGGGAAAGCCTGGTCAGGACGGGCGGAGACTGGTTCCCTTATCCACAGTACGGCGACCGTGAAGGGTGGTCGGAGGTTTTCGGCAAAGATGCCGCACGTATCATATCCCAGGGTGAGAAATATCTCGGCTATGAGTGGAAAGTGATTCCTGCAAGCGCTTATCTCGAATATGAGAGGACCGGGAACAGGAAAATCATGGAAGATCCGATGGAGGCCAACAGAAAAGCGCTGAATACATTGATAATGGCGGAACTGGCCGAAGGTGAGGGTCGTTTTATCGATCAGATAGCCAATGGCCTCTGGATGAGCTGTCAGATGACTTCATGGGTGCTGTCGGCTCATAATCCGAGGCAGTCCAGCCACAGGTCGCTGCCTGATCCGAGGGAGTATATCATCGATCTGGTATCTGGACAGTATGGCGCGACAATGGCTATCGCATATCACTTTTTCAATGAAGAACTGCAAGACCTGGACCCGTCCATAAATTACTGCGTGGAAACCGCGATAAAGGAAAGAATACTGAATCCGTTTTTCGACGAGTCGGTCCGGAAGGCAAACTGGTGGATGGCAGATGACTGGCAGCCTGGGCAGATGGTGAACAACTGGAATCCGTGGTGCAATTCGAATGTCCTGCTGTGTTTCCTGCTGATGGAGCAGGACCAGGAGAGGCTCGATGAGGCACTGAAACTTTCCGTCAGGTCTGCGGACAGGTTCGTGAATTTCGTGAAAAGTGACGGTGCATGTGAGGAAGGACCTTCATATTGGGGACATGCTGCAGGTAAACTGTTTGATTATCTGGAAATTCTGTATGATGCAACGGGCGGTAAGGTATCTTTGTTCGACAATCCGCAGATCCGTAACATGGGGGAATATATTTCGCGTTCATACATAGGAAGTTCGAGGGTGGTGAATTTTGCCGACGCCACTGCGACCATGACTCCGGACATTTATCTTACATATCGCTACGGAAAGTCCATGGGCAGCCGTGAAATGATGGATTTCGCCATATACCTGCTTTATTACAAGGATCATTTCAGGACCCCGGCCATTCCTTTGGGCAATGACACATACCGTTCTCTCGAAGCGGCGAAAGTGCTTTCAGAGATGAATGCCAGAGTTTCCGGACTCAAAGAGGAAATGAAGACTGCCCCGGCTGAAGAAGTGCTTGCAGGACTGCGGACTTCCGTCCCTGCCGCGTCATGGTATCCGGAGACGGAATTTTTCTATATGAGGGACAAGTCCGGTATTTTCTTCGCTGCCAAGGGCGGGTTCAACGATGAAAGCCACAATCACAACGATGTCGGTACCTTCATCCTGTATTCGGATGACATGCCGCTGTTCGTCGATGCCGGAGTAGGGACATACACGAAGAAGACATTCAGTTCGGAGAGATATACCATCTGGACAATGCAGAGCGACTGGCACAGCCTTCCTGTGATAAACGGAGTCTCCCAGAGCTATGGCCGGGAATACCGTTCGGGCGATGTGAAAAGCGACTTGAAAAAACGCGAGTTCAGCCTGGATATATCCGGTGCTTATCCTGAAGCAGCATCATGCGATGTATGGAAAAGGTATTACAGGCTTTCCGGAGGAAAACTTTCCATCAGGGACAGTTTCAGCCTTTCGGAAAGGAAAGGGGCCGATGTGGAGAATTTCCTGGTTCTCGGCGACGTATTCCTCCCGGGTACGTCCTACAGTCTGGACGGGGAACGGAAGACTGTGGCCGAAGGTCGTGTAGTGATTCTCGGAGAAGGAGTGGCTGCGGAAATGTCCTATCCGGCATCGTTAGCCCCGTCAGTGACTGTCCGGCATCTCGACGATCCGCGTCTGTCCGGAGTCTGGGGAGATGAATTGACCAGGATTTCTTTCACTTCATCGCCGGATGCCCCTGCATCAGGGCAATACATTTTCAATATAAGGATACTGGAATGAGTCTGAATCTCTGAGTCAAAGTAAAAGAAAACGGAGCCGTCAGGACTCCGTTTTCTTTTACAATATATTCAAGCTCTGCTCCTTGATTT
>CALUSC010000013.1 GCA_944323345.1 uncultured Bacteroidales bacterium
CCATCAGCACCGAAAACGGAAGTCATTCCGATTTTCTTTCCAATTAATCCAGGCATTGGTTTGTTTAATTAATTGTTTATTAATAAATTACATACCGCAATGCATTTTTGCGGGTTGCAAATATACAATTAATATTTTAATTTTCAATAGATTGTGCTGATTAAGTTGAAAATATTTCCCGAAGGGATTTTAGGATGTCCGATTTTGAAATATTATTTAATGTTGGTTATCTTTGCAAGGCAATTTAATTAAAGTATAATGCTGCTGGCAATTTTCGGCTTTCTGAGCCTGTCGCTGATAGACATACTCGACATTTTACTGGTGGCTCTTATCATTTTCGTGATTTTCCGATGGATAAGGGGGACCTCGGCCATGAGTATATTCGTGGCTATCCTGTCCCTTTATTTCGCGAGAGTGGTCGTAAGCGCGTTCAACATGAGGCTCATGTCGGCCATCCTCGGCCAGCTTCTGGATGTCGGCGTGCTGGCCCTTATCGTCATTTTCCAGCCGGAAATCCGCAAATTCCTGATAAGGTTCGGAAGCAGATACCTGATGGAAGCCGGGCAGAACGGCTTTCTGGGCAAGCTTTTCGGAAACAAGGCCAGGACGATGGGCAGTGCTACCGTGAAAGAGGTTACCGAAGCCTGCCGCACCATGTCCGAACAGAAGACGGGCGCATTGATAGTCATTCCGCACAAATCTCCGATTGACTTCGTGATAGAGACAGGTGACAGAATCGATGCCATAATCAGCAAAAGGCTGATAATGAATATTTTCTTTAAGAATTCCCCGCTCCATGACGGAGCAATGGTGATGAACAACGACCATATAATAGCGGCGCGGTGTACTCTGCCGATTACCGAAAAGACCGATATTCCGGCTCATTACGGGATGAGGCACAAAGCTGCGATAGGCATATCTGAAATGACTGACGTGGATGTCATCGTAGTCTCCGAGGAAACCGGGCAGATATCATTTGTCAAGGAGGGCAACATAACGCCGCTGAGTAATGCGAATGAACTGCAGTTGCTTCTGAATAAATCATTTTCAAAAGGACAGGAGGGTTAGGTTTGGAAGAAAACATGGCTGACATAGATGAGAGGCTGGAACAGAAGCTCGGTTTCGACAGGGTGAGAAAGGCGGTGGCCGACCGCTGTGCGACGGAATATGCCGTGAACAGGACGATGGAGGAGAGGTTCATCTCGGACCCGAAAGCCATCAGGGAGAGACTTCTTCCCACGGACGAGATGCGGCTCATCCTGATGTTCGAGGAGAGTTTTCCGACCAGCGGTTACATAGACTGTCTGGGCTTCCTCAAGCTTCTGGAGACGCCGTCTTCGTATATCAATCTGATTTCCATGCGCAAGCTCAGGACCATGCTTGAGACTGTAAGGAAAGTGACGGATTTCTTTTCTTCGATAAAGGACGGCATATATCCTTCACTGAAAAAGATGGCCGGGCCGGTCATGAGTTTCCCTGCAGTACAGAGGCAGGTGGATGTCATTCTGGACAGATTCGGCGAGGTGAGGGATTCTGCTTCTGAAGAACTGGCTTCCATCCGCAGGTCTCTCAGGGATGCCGAGGGCGCCATATCCAGACGCGCAGGAGCCATTCTGAAGAAAATGCAGGAAGAAGGGGTGGCGGACAAGGATGCTTCCGTATCCGTGAGGGACGGAAAGCTGCTGATACCGGTGCCTGCAGTATATAAGAAAAAGGTGCCGGGATTCATTTATGACGAATCGGCATCCGGAAAGACCGCTTTCATCGAGCCTGCTGAAATCGTCGAGCTGGACAACAGGATAAAGGAGCTGAAATTTGCGGAGAACAGGGAAATACTCAGGATACTGACTGCATTTTCCGACTTTCTGCGGCCGTACATACCGGATTTGCTGGATGCCGCCGAATACCTCGGAGAACTGGATTTCCTTATGGCCAAGGCCAATGTCGCCCTGGATATGATCGCCGGGATTCCGATATTGTCGTCTACGGGCGAGATGAGTCTCAGAAAGGCCAGGCATCCGTTGCTGGAAAAAGCTCTGAAAAAGGAACAGAAAGAAATAGTCCCTCTTACGGTAACATTGACTGACAAAAAGAGGATACTGATGATTTCAGGCCCGAATGCGGGAGGAAAGTCCGTATGCCTGAAAACAGTGGGGCTCCTTCAGTATATGTTCCAGTGGGGTATGCTGATTCCTGTGTCGGAAACGTCCGAAATGCTCGTTTTCGACAGGATTATGGTGAATATCGGCGATGACCAGTCCATAGACAACGACCTCAGTACATACAGTTCTTTTCTTGCCGACATGCGTGAAGTCCTGCTTCATGCAGATGACCGGACCCTGGTGCTTATAGACGAGTTCGGCTCCGGTACTGAACCGGCGGCAGGAGGGGCGATCGCCGAAGCTATTCTTGCGGAACTGGACAAACGCGGGACTTACGGAATCATAACTACGCATTATACGAATCTCAAGCTTTATGCATCGGGTGCCGACACGCATGTGACGAACGGGGCTATGATGTTCGATGTCCGGAATATCGTTCCTCTGTTCAAACTGGAAATGGGATTGCCGGGAAATTCTTTCGCATTCGAACTTGCCAGAAAGATGGGGCTGCCGGAGAATATCGTAAAGGATGCGGAAAACAGGGCCGGAGAAGAGTTCGTGGGAATCGAAAGGAATCTGCGGAGAATTGCCAGGAACAGGAAGACCATAGAGGAAAAACTGGAACGGATCAGGAATACTGACAGGACCCTGGAAAGCATTTCGGACAAATACCAGAAAGAACTGCTGGAGATCAGACAGAAGAAGAAAGAGATTCTGGACGAAGCCACCAGGGAAGCCCGTGAGATAGTGGCCGGAGCCAACAGGCAGGTGGAAAATACCATCAAGACCATAAAAGAGGCTCAGGCCGAGAAGGAAATAACCAGAGAGGCCAGAAAAGAACTGCAGGATTTCGTGTCGGCCCTTACCAGAAAAAAGGAGCAGGAACAGAAAGCGAAAGATGACTATATAGAAAAGAAGATAAGGCAGATAGACGCCAGACGGGAAAGAGAGAGACAGAGAAAGCTCCAGCGGGCGGATGAAAAGACGCGCCGTGAAATGGAGGCGCAGGCTGAAGAGCAGAGAAAGCTGGAAGAGTTCAGGAATGCTCCTCTGAAACCCGGCGAGAAAGTCCGTATCAAGGATAACGGCATGGTAGGTGAAATCGTCAAGGTGTCCGCCAAGACAGTGATGGTGAATATCGGCAATATCAGTTCCAAGCTTTCTCCGGAAAGGGTCGAGAGGATAACGTCGAACGAGTACAGGGATGCCGTGAAGGAAACTTCTCCGAGGGCTTCTTCCGTCCGGATAGATTCTTCCATTTCGGAACGCAAGCTGAATTTCAGTCCTGAACTGGATGTCAGGGGAGAAAGACTGAATGACGCCATTGAAAAAGTGACGAAGTATGTCGATGATGCCATCATGCTCAGTATTCCGAGTGTCAGGATCATTCATGGCAAGGGCACGGGAGTCCTGCGTGACGAACTCCAGAAAATGCTGCGCACGATGCCGGGAGTGGAGAAAGTTTCTGACGAGCATATACAGTTCGGCGGTACCGGAGTGACGGTAGTTACATTTTATTGAGATATAATATGAGGAAATTCATTCTGAACATATTGCTTCTTGTCGGCATTGCCGGTCTGGGTGTGCTGATGGCCTGGTTTGTAAAAAGCTGCGGAAAGACGGAAGAAGGGGCGCTTTCACCCCAGGATACCGTCAGGGCTTTCTATTCATCGTTGCTGACAGGCAGATGGGACGAGGCGGCCGGGCTGTGTCTGCAGAATGACGGCATGGTGACATATTGTCAGACTTTCCGGGATTTCTGGGAAAAGGCCCGGAAAACGGATTCGACATCTCTGCATGTAGCTTCGGAAATCCTTCAGGAAGCCAGGATGTCATTGGCTGAAAGCCGGCAGAAGAAAAATTCATTTACGACGCAGTTTACGATAGAGACGGAAAACGGGGACGTGAGGACCAAGGCTGTGGAACTTGTGCGGGAGGATGGCGTATGGCGCGTTTGCAGGATAACAGAAGCAGAGTAGGGAAGAGAGGGGAGGATATTGCCGCGAAGTTCCTGTGCGGCAGAGGGCATACGGTTCTGGCGAGAAACTGGAGGTCCGGGCATCTGGAAGTCGACATCATTTCGGAGGCGGCAGACGGAATACATTTTGTAGAGGTCAAAAGCCGCGTTTTCCCGACCGAAGCGGAGCCTGAGGAGAATGTCGGATTCCTTAAACGCAGGAGAATGGTGGCAGCGGCTGGCAAGTGGCTGAAACTTAACGGCAGGGAGGATGCGGAATGTATTTTCGACGTGGTAAGTGTCGTTTTTGACGAGGGGACATACAGGCTCGACTATTTCGGGAATGCGTTTATTCCAGTGTTTGTATGACAGTGATGATTAAAACTAATATACCGATATGGACGATAATTTCTATTGCGTGATAATGGCCGGCGGCGCTGGTACGAGGTTCTGGCCCATGAGCCGGGCAGGGAGACCGAAGCAGTTCCTGGATATAGATGATACCGGCAAGTCGTTTATCCGCCATACTTATGACCGGTTTTCCCGAATTGTCCCGAAGGACAATATTATCGTGGTCGCTACGGACAGGCTGGGAGCCCTGGTCAGGGAGCATCTTCCGGAACTTAAGGAAGAGAATCTTCTGCTTGAACCGTATGGCAGGGACACCGCGCCGTGTATAGCTTATGCTACATATACTTTGCTGAAAAGGAATCCGGAGGCGACTGTAGTGGTGACACCGGCAGACCATATTATCCGGGACGAGCGGGTTTTCGCGGAAGATCTTCAGGCAGCGATGGAATATTCTTCCGGAAAAGATGTCCTGATGACCTTGGGTATGGTTCCCAACAGACCCGACCCGAATTACGGTTATATCCAGGTAAGCGGAGGAAGATGCAATGTCGAGGAACAGAAGGTCATGAAAGTGAAGACTTTCACGGAGAAACCCGATGTGGAACTGGCAAAGGTGTTCATCTCTTCCGGAGAGTTCTTCTGGAATTCCGGGATATTCGTATGGAGGGCAGAGAGCATCAAGTCCGAGATGGAGAAATGCCTTCCGGAAGTGACCCGTCTTTTCATGGGGTGGGAAAACGCCATAGGCAGTCCGGTGGAGGACATGTTCATAGAAAAGGCGTATTCCGACTGTCCCAAGATATCCATCGACTACGGGGTCATGGAGAAAACGTCGAAGGCGTGGCTTTATCCGGCCAGATTCGGATGGGCCGATGTCGGTACATGGGAGTCGTTATATAATAATGTGACGAAAAAGGACGGAGACGGGAATGTCTTCAATTCCGAGTATGTCCTTTCCGGAGATAACTCCGGTTCGCTCGTAATATCGGAGAAAAAGGACAAGCTGATGGCTGTCAGCGGTCTGAAAGATTTTGTAGTCATCGATACCGACGATGCGCTCCTGATTTGTCCGAAAAGCGACAAGCGCGTGAAGGATTTCATTTCGGGGCTGGCCATGCCGGGATTTGAACAATTCAAATAGAATCATAATAAAAACATAACTATCATGGAACTTGAGAAACAGATTCAGTCGGATATGGTAGCGGCCATGAAGGCCAAGGAAACTGTCCGGCTGGCAGCGTTGAGAGGGATAAAGGCAGCCATATTGCTGGCAAAGACTTCAGAAGGGGCAAACGGGGAGATTACCGATGCCGATATAGTGAAGATTATAGGCAAATTAGTGAAACAGCGCAAGGAAAGCGCCGAGATATATTCCCAGCAGGGGCGGCCTGAACTGGCGGAGAACGAACTGGCTGAGGCTTCCGCGATGGAAGTCTACCTGCCAAAGCAGCTGTCGGAGGCAGAAGTGGAGGCCGAGTTGAGGAAGATAATAGCCGAGGCCGGGGCTTCCAAAATGTCCGATATGGGCAAGGTCATGGGTGTGGCCACAAAGAAACTTGCCGGACAGGCTGACGGGAAGCTCATTTCCACTCTCGTGAAGAAGCTCCTCGGCTAGGCTATAATTCTTATTGTTTGAATAAATTGTATAGAGCACGCTTCAAGTGTCATAGAAACTGGGCGTGCTCTTTCCAGAAAGTATATGAAAAGACTATTGGCCATATTATCCGTATTGTCCGGAATCGTCATGGGACATGAAAGCCTGGCTGCGGAAAAAACCGACACACTGGCCAATATATACGGGACAGTCCGGGGCCGTCTTCTTCATTATAATACTGAAAGCAAACTGCCGAGAGTCAGCGTACTGCTTGTTTCCGGACGAGATTCATCATATACAGTCACGAACGGAGACGGAATATTCTATTTTAAAGACATCCGGCCAGGCAATATCATTCTGAGACTGTCGCATACCGGGAAACGGACCATCACCGAGAAATACGACGTCGAAGCCGGAGCCAATGCCTTCTTTTTCCGGATGGAAGATCTGCCGGAAGAACTGGAAGAAGCGACAGTATCTGCTGAAGCCGCCCTTATGAGGCAAATCGCCGACACCACTGTATACAACACGGCAGCTGTCAGCTATCTTCCAGGAGAAAAACTGCGGGCCGTCCTCGAACAATTACCCGGATTCCAGGCCGACAGTAAAAAACTGCTTATCGACGGTGAGGAAGTGAAAAGGACATACGTGAACGGCACCCTGATATTCGGAGACAATCCTCTTACGGCAATAGATGCTTTAATGGCAGATGAAGTGACGCAAATAAAGGTTTTCGACGAAGCCGATGTCATTGACCAAAGGAGAGGCCGGAAGCATGGAAAGAAAGACAGAAAGTACGGAAACAGCGCAAGTTTCGAATACAATTATTCCCATAAGTTCGAAAACGGCAATAGCAGTACATTGCGTGAATTTTTCGCGGACGGCGACAATCCGGCAGGGAAATCGGCCGACACTTCCTCATCGGCAGCCGTAACGGGGCGCCACTATTTCATCACGCAGTTCGACCTTAAGGACACACCTCTGAAATCAGTTTTCCTGTCCCTGTCCGGAGATATACGGAATACCGGAAACTCAGCCTTGGACATTTCGGAAACGTCGACGGCGGATTCAGACAACATATCGCGGCGCCATGAAACTTCCGCCTCAGATACCAGAGACTACAATGTGGATGCCCACTTGGCCTGGAAGAATAATGACGCTGTCATAATGCATCCTGAAGTTTCAGTAGACTTCAATATGTCCGATTCCAATTCGTCATCATGGAAGACAGACACGCTTGCCACTTCGTCTTTCAGAAGACAGCTTTCTTCCGACGGATTCGGCAGGAATACTGGGCTTTCAGCCAGAGCGGGCTTTGAAAACTACCTGATAAACGACGAAAGACGCTCGTTATCCCTGTCATACGAATTCTGCAAAGGCATGCTGAAAGCATCCGCACATTGCGTAAACCTGTTGGATTCCGGCTCGTCCTTCACTGAAACCGTGACTGCGGAATCTTCCATACAGACATGGGAAAAGATTACCGGCAGGTACTTCATGCTGAGTCTGGTATATTCGTTCAGAAGAAAATGATAAGGTAAGTCCTCCCATGCGGAGGGGCGGATTTTGGAGGGGTGACACGAAAATGAAGAGATTTTGAAGAAATCGAAACGGGGCGGACCGGATTTCTTCCAGTCCACCCCGTTTTCGTGCTCCGGACGGGGGTCGAACCCGTACGGACATTTCTGTCCAAGGGATTTTAAGTCCCTCTTGTCTACCAATTCCAACACCAGAGCTTCCTGGGGACAAAGATATAAAAAAATCAGGCGCATCGAAAATGGAAAAGAAAGAAAATTGCTATATTAGCAGAATGTAGCACTAAAACAGTCATATACCTTAAATCATACGACTATGGAAGATAAACTTAAAAACAATCCTTACTACGCGAAGGCTATAGAGTATATCCAGACTCATGATCTGAACGCTCTTGAGAACGGAAAGCATATTCTGGATGGGGATAACCTGTATGTAAATATCGTGGACAGCGACATGAAGACGCCGCAGCAGGCCAGACTGGAAGTCCATGACAAATACATCGACATCCAGGTGCCGCTGTCGAAGGAAGAGACATTCGGAGTAAAGCCGCGCAGCGAATGCCGGATTCCGGACGGGGAGATGAATACCGTAAAAGACATTCTGTTCTACAAAGACCCGGTAGAGGAAACGAAGACCATCGCGCCTGGAGAGGCTGTCACATTCGCGCCGGATATGGCACATGCCCCTCTTATCGGAGAAGGCAAGATCCACAAGGCTATTTTCAAGGTGAAGGTAATCTGACAGGGATTTTACCAGAAAAACAACGCGGAACCTCCGAGGACCGCGGAACTTGCCAGAGGCTTTTGCGATGTGAAGCGTGACGCTTCATATTCGGCAAAAGCCTTTATCTTGAAGTTTTCACCGGTCGCGATGGCCAGACTGCATCCTGCCGACAACGCTATTCCGCTGAGAATACCTGCAGGTCCGGATATCTGCCGGTTCCCGGCCAATGAGTATCCGGCCATGACTCTGGCTCCGACTTCCAGTATCCTGGCGAACGGATGCCTCCAGTATCCTCCTGCCATAAAATCATAAGTGTTGAATGTCAGAAGATTGTCAGCGATATAAGAGTTGGCCCCGACTCTTGCGGCTACACCGGCCGAGCCTTTGAGTGCGGATGAGGCTGCAACGGGGACAGACACTTCGAGGCCTGATGTGCCGCCGCCTTTGAGATTTCCTTTGCCTGAAGGCATTCCGGTATCTCCGAAAAAGAACCGGTACCCGAAATACAGACCTATATCAAGGTACTTACCGTAGTCATCGAAACCGAAACGGGGTTCCGCGTACTGTGGATCGAGGTATTTTTCCTTGAAAATCAGATCCGCCAGCCAGTAGCCGAGCTTTACGGACGCTATTCCTATGGCAGCACCTGCTATGACATCCGAAGTCCAGTGCTTGTTGTTTATGATTCTGGAAACCCCGGTTACTGACGCCAGGGCATATCCTCCCAGGCTGAACCATGGACTTCTCCATCCGTATTCTTCATGAAGCATTGCGGCCACCATGAAACTGGTGGCGGTGTGTCCTGACGGGAAGGAATTATATGCGGAACCGTCCGGCCGAAGTCTGGACACCGTGTATTTTATACCGTTGACGGCTGCAGCCATTACCGCTGTCGAGAAAGCATCCGATACTATCATCCTGCCCCATGAACTGCGGCTTTCATATCCGAAGGCTTTTAGTCCGACCATGACGCCGGCAGGGACATACTGGAGGTAGTCATCGAATTTGTACCTGTAGTCTCCTACGGCATTGTACCGCAACGTATAAATGCTTTTGTCGAAAGACAGTCCCGCTGCAGGTCTTCCGGGTACGGGCCTGGCATCGCACACGCCGGCGGAGAAGACGATGGCGGCAGCCGTCACTATCAGGAATTTCAGGATAGATTTCATCTGCGCACAGGTTTTATGACGGCACAAAGATAGGAAATTATGTAAAATGTCGTAAATTCGCGAAGTTTCGCATAAATTACTGGGAATGTCTGGAAAGAAGGTGGTCGCAGTCAGAAATTTCGACTTCGTTTCAAAACCCGGTTACAGCTGGTTCAGAAGACATTGGCTGCATTTCCGGTACAGCCGTATGCTTCGTAAGGCCGATCTGGTGGTCGTCCCGTCGCAGAAAGTCGCCGACGATGCCGTCAAATATTATTTTGTCCCGAAAGAACGGATAAGGATAGGCCTATCCGCTGCTGACGAATCCGAGAGTCACGGCGCTGATTCTCACTTGTCTGCCGAAATAATTCCTTAAGACCCTGTGGCAGGCGTTCATGGTGGCCCCTGTCGTGAAGACATCGTCTACGAGCAGGATATGAGACGGCGAACATCGTGATGCGATACGTTCATTTATCGAAAAGGCTCCCGACACGTTCGTTTTCTTGTCCTCTACTGCCAGTCTTGTCTGCGTGGCAGTGTATCTGCCACGCAACAGCAGATTCCTGCACAGTTCAGCCTTCTTGTTCCCGGCCAGCTCTTCCGCAATGATTTCAGCCTGATTATACCCGCGTTTCCACCGTCTTTTCCAGTGAAGCGGAACAGGCACCACCATGTCCACGTCCCGGAACCATTCTGCGGAGAATATCTTGTCCGCCAGCATTCTGGAGAAATACCTTCCCTCTCCGATCCGTTTCCTGTATTTCAGTCCCTGCGGTATCTTCTTGTATCCGGCTTCACCGTGGTAGAAGAAAAGGGCCGCAGCGAAAGAGTATCTTTCGAATTTGCCGCTGTTTTCTTCCATATCCTTGCCTATCATGAGATTCAGCCTGTCCGCCATCTCATTGTGAGTGGAAATCCAGAAACGCGTAAAGGGAAAGTCGGCCGAGCAATAAATGCACAGGTGGCTTTCCCTTATTCCCAATTCTCTGCCGCAGACTATGCAGCATCGCGGCAATGCGATGTCTGTCAGGGCGGACAGATAATATTTCAGATTGTCCATTTTTTCTTTCAAAGATACCGTGGAATCCTGCCACGGATATATTGGAAAAGAAAAAAATGTGACAGAAAAAGAAAAATCTAGCAGTTCATGGCGCCGCAGCAGTGGATGACCTGGCCGCTTACGTATGATGAAAGTTCGGATGCTAGGAAGAGGGCTACATTGGCCACATCTTCAGGAGTTCCGCCTCTTCTGAGAGGAATCTGCTTTTCCCATTCTTCGCGTACTTTTTCAGGAAGTGCGTTCGTCATGTCCGTGATGATGAATCCCGGTGCGATGCAGTTGGCACGTATTCCGCGCGGGCCCATTTCCTTGGCTATGGATTTGGCCAGACCGATAAGGCCGGCTTTGGAAGCCGAGTAGTTGCACTGCCCTGCGTTTCCTGATACGCCTACTACGGATGACATGTTTATGATGCTTCCGTTTCTCTGCTTGGCCATTACAGGAGTTACGGCATGTATGAAATTGAAAGCGGATTTCAGGTTCACGTTGATGACTGCGTCCCACTGTCCCTCAGTCATTCTCATCATGAGTCCGTCCTTTGTGATTCCGGCATTGTTCACGAGGATGTCTATGTGGCCGAATTCATTCAGGATTTCGGTCACTACCTTGTGGGTTTCTTCAAAATCAGCTGCATTCGACGCGTAAGCCTTTACTTTTACTCCGAAAGCTTCGAGTTCCTTTGCAGTAGCTTCTGCTGCTTCGTTGATGACAAGGTCAGTGAATGCGATGTCTGCACCTTCTGACGCATATTTCAAAGCGATAGCTTTGCCTATACCTCTTGCCGCACCTGTGATGACGGCAACTTTTCCGTTTAGAAGTCCCATTTTGTCTCTTTGTTTATTGGTTTTATAATTCCTGCAAAATTATCTTACTTCTTCCTTTTAAGCAAATTTTATTTCCTGAACCTGTCCCGAATCCTCATTCGCACAAAATTCATATCTTTGCATCCGGTTTTTTAATATTGACGGACATGGCACACGAAATAAGGAACAGGGACCTCTGGAAGGACGGCCGCATGAAGATAGACTGGGTGAAGCATCACATGCCGCTTCTCAACGGCCTGGAGAAGGAATTTCTCGGACAGAAACCTTTCAAGGATTTGAAAATAGCGCTTTCCGTGCATCTGGAAGCGAAGACGGCTTATCTTTGCGAGGTTCTCGCCGCAGGCGGGGCGGAGATGTATGTGACCGGAAGCAACCCTCTTTCCACGCAGGATGACGTGGCTGCAGCTCTCGTGCAGTCCGGGCTGAATGTGTTTGCCTGGTACGGAGCCACTTCGGAAGAGTATGAAAGGCATATCAGGAAAGTTCTGGAAGTCGGCCCGAATATAATCATCGACGATGGAGGAGATCTGGTGTCGCTCATGCACAGCGAGTTCCCTCATCTCATACCGGGTGTCATAGGCGGATGCGAGGAGACGACTACCGGTATCCTCCGGCTCCAGTCCATGAACAGGGCCAGGACCCTCCAGTTCCCCATGATGCTGGTAAACAACGCCGACTGCAAGCATCTGTTTGATAACCGTTACGGAACGGGCCAGTCTGTGTGGACCGGAATAAACAGGACCACGAATCTGATAGTTGCCGGGAAGACCGTGGTAGTCGCCGGGTACGGCTGGTGCGGAAAAGGAGTGGCCCTGCGTGCAAAAGGCCAGGGCGCCAAGGTGATAGTCACCGAGGTGGATCCTGTAAAGGCGCTTGAAGCCGTGATGGACGGATTTTCGGTGATGAAAATGTCCGATGCGGCATCCGAAGGCGATGTATTCGTAACAGTCACAGGGTGCAGGGATGTCATTACCGGCCCGGATTTCATGAAAATGAAAGACGGGGCGATCTGCTGCAATGCCGGTCATTTCGATGTCGAAGTGGATGTCGCTTCTCTCAGAGGCATGGCGACAGATACCGTGCAGGCGCGTCAGAATATTACAGGCTACAGGCTTTCCAACGGGAATACCATCTACGTACTGGCGGAAGGCCGTCTCGTGAATCTGGCGGCAGGGGACGGTCATCCTGCGGAAATCATGGACATGTCATTTGCCATTCAGGCGCTCAGCGCCAGGTATCTGGTAGAGCACCGCGGATCTGTGCCGAGAGTTCCTGGCAAGATGGTGAACGAAATACCTGCGGAAATCGATCAGGAAGTGGCCAGGCGGGAACTTGCCAGCTGGGGATGCGAAATAGATACGCTTACCGAAGAGCAGCGCAGGTATCTCTACGGCGCCTGAACCTCCGTGCCGCATCCGGCTGTCCGTCAGCCGAAATACCTCCGTTCGTGACGCACCAGGGCGATGAAAATGAACAGCAGGACGGTAAATGCCCAGAGGGAGGACCCTCCATAGCTTACGAAAGGCAGTGGGATGCCGATGACGGGCATTATTCCTATGGTCATGCCTATGTTTATGAACAGGTGCATGAAAATGCAGCTCGCCACGCAGTATCCGTATATTCTGGTAAAATTCTCGCGGCACCGTTCCGCATCATGTATCACCCTCCAGATGAGGAATGCATAAAGCAGGATGACGAATGCACTGCCGATAAATCCCCATTCTTCCCCTATGGTGCAGAAAATGAAGTCAGTACTCTGTTCGGGCACGAATCCGTATGTGGTCTGTGTCCCTTTCAGGAAGCCTTTGCCCGTCAGTCCGCCTGAACCTATCGCTATCATGGACTGGTTCACGTTGTATCCGACACCGGAGGGGTCGTCTTTCAGCCCCAGAAGGACTTCTATACGCTTGCGCTGATGGTCCTGCAGCACGTCGTGGAAAATGAAATCCACCGAGAAGACCAGGAAGATTCCTGCCAGGAATGCCACTATGGACATCCATTTGAACGTATTCCTTTCCCTGAAAGCCTGTATGGCGAAATACGGGATGGAGCACACGCCTATTCCGGCCAGAATATATTCGAGCGGAAGTCTGTAGAGTATGGAATCTTCTCCGGCATGAGTTATCACCGCTATCCTTTCCAGTCCCCACGGCAGTATTGCCAGTACGGTGAGTACTGGCAATATGATAAGAAGCCATTTGCGGATTTTTCCAGGGAACAGGTCGTTGCACAATGTGACGATAGCCATGAGGGCCAGAATGGAAAAATACGGCGACACGGTCAATGTCAGTATGAACAGGAGAATCGCCACGCCTGTCATGAAAAGCAGCCAGCCTGACAGACCTTCCCTGTACAGCATGAAAATGAAGCCGGCATAGACCAGGGCCGATCCTGTCTCGCTCTGCGCGACTATTATGACCATCGGGACCAGAATGATAGCGGCCGTGAGGATGAAGTTCCTGATATTGCCGAGTTTGTATCCGTACTGGCTCATGACAGTGGCCAGCATCAGGGATGTGGATATCTTGGATATTTCCGCGGGCTGGAACCGGACGGGCCCGAATTCGAACCAGGACCTGGAGCCTTTCACTTCCACTCCCAGGAAAATGACGGCGACCAGCAGGCCTATTGTGGCCAGGTATATCGGCAAAGAAAAACTTTCGTAGACAGTCGGGCTTATCACGAACAGTATTATGGCGCCGAGAGAGAATGCGGTTATCATCCAGATAAACTGTTTCCCGCTTCTGGCCGTGAAATCGAATATGGATGACGGTTCCGCGGACTGGACAGACGCGTATATGTTTATCCAGCCTATGAAGACCAGCAGCAGATAACAGATTATCAGCGGCCAGTCCAGTGTCTCTTTCAATCCTCGTCCTCGTCTAGATCTTTCCATGCCGTTTCCAGATTAATCCGTTTTGACTTTGTCCATCAGGTTTCCGTCGAGTATTCTCTTTTCGAGGGCTTTCCTGTTTCCCCGGATATCCCCCTCCAGATATTTTTCCACCAGCAGGGATGCTATCGGCGCAGCCCATCTGGCTCCGAATGATCCGTTCTCCACGTATGCAGCTACGGCTATTCTGGGATTATCCTTGGGCGCGAAACAGATGAATACCGAGTTGTCGTCACCCCTCGGGTTCTGGGCGGTGCCGGTTTTCCCGCAGATTTCAAGCCCGTCCACAGCCGCTATCGTTGCCGTTCCGCCTGAACCGTATCCGCTGTTGACGGCGCGGTACATGCCTTCGATGACTTCAGGGAAATATGACGTGTCTACCAGAGTGTATTGCCTTTCCTTGTATTTGCCGTCAATGGACACTTCTTCCGAATCCTTGATAAGGTGGGGGATGTAGTAGAATCCCCGGTTGGCTATGGTCGCGCACAGGTTCGCCAGATGCAGAGGCGTACAGCCGATTTCTCCCTGTCCTATGGACAATGATATCACATTCGTCGCCTTCCATCTGCCCTCTCCGTAAACTCTGTCATAATACTTCGAATCAGGTATGAATCCGCCGAGTTCTGACGGGAAGTCGCTGCCGAGCTTCCTGCCGAATCCGAAACTTTCCACATATCTGTTCCAGGCATCGAGGGCTTCGGCGACGGAAGCATATTTGTCGTTTTCAAGTATCCCTCTCAGTACATAACAGTAATATGCGTTGCAGGACATCATGATGGATTCTTCGAAATCGAGAGGGGAGCGGTGGTCATGGCATCCGAGTTTGTTCCTGCCGAAAAAGTATCCCATCCTGCAGGGATATTCCGTCTCCGGCGTAAAGACGCCTTCCTGCAGTCCTATCAGGCCGTTTACCAGTTTGAATACCGAACCCGGCGGATAGGCTGACTGCACGGCCCTGTTGAACATCGGCTTGTACGGGTTCGCCAGAATTTCGTTATAATGCGAGCCGATGTCCGCGAGCATGTCCACATCTATGCCCGGACTCGAAACCAGGGTAAGGATTTCCCCTGTCGACGGCTCTATGGCGACCAGACTTCCCACCTTGTTCTGCATGAGCATCTGTCCGTAATGCTGCAGTTCCGCATCAATGGTCGTGGTGATGTTCTTTCCGGGAACGGCCTCCTTGTCCATTTCCCCGTCCCTGTAGCTTCCTTCTATCTTGTTATGCGAGTTCCTCAGATAGATGTTGTATCCTTTTTCTCCTTTCAGATAAGGCTCGCAGGTCGCTTCTATTCCTGTTTTCCCTGCATAGTCGCCGGCGCTGTATCCTTCGTGCTTCCTGATGAAATCCTGGTCCACTTCAGAAACGTAGCCCAGCAGGTTTCCTCCTGCATTGTACGGATATTCCCTGATGCTTCGGGCCTGTCCCCTGAATCCCGGAAACTTGTATGCTATTTCAGCGAATTTCATATACCGTTCGGGTGTCATCTGCTTGAGCATTACGACGGACTGATAGCCTATCCTCCGCCTGTTCCTGTAATACTCCTTCATTTTTCCCCTGACGAACTCCGGGCTGATGTCCAGAGCTTCGCAGAGAGCCAGGGTGTCGAAAGCCTCCACTTCCTTGGGAGTCACCAGCAGATCGTATGCTATCTTGTTTCCTACCAGTATTTTCCCGTTCCTGTCATCGATAATTCCGCGTGGAGGGTATATTATCGAATAGACCATGGAGTTGTTGCTCGCGTCGATTTTGTATTTTTCGTCGACTATCTGGATTATGAAAAGCCGGGACAGGATTATTGCCACAGCGACACCCAGTCCGATTTTCAGTTTATTGGATCTGTCGAGCTTCATCCTGATTCCCTATTTTTTATCCGAAGTGAGCATGTTGACTACAGGCAGGGAAATCAGATAGCCGCAGACGAGGGAAATGGCGAATTTGATGAGATTGAACAGGAACGGCCTGGTCCCGGCGCCGTCGGCGATGATATATATGGCGAGGAATACGGCCTGGCAGACGAGGATGGCGACAGAGACTTTCACGACTCCGTTCTTCTTCATCGAGAAGCCTTCGCCTCTGTCCACGTGCTCTTCTCCGAACAGGAGGCTGACGGTCAGGTTTCTCATGAAAGCCACCGGTATGAGTGCCGCCATATTAAGTCCTGTTATCCCTTCGGCAAGCCAGTCTACGGCCAGTCCCGTGACCGCCGCTATTATCATGAGCAATATCGTCGGTATGCCCAGCGGCAGGCAAAGCACGGCGGCAGGCAGGATGGAAAGGAATACATAAGGTCCGGTATTGATGAAATTGCAGATCAGTATCTGCGCTATCACCAATAAGATATAAGTCAGTGTGAAATTCCGGTCAGTCTTCATCCGCGTTTTCCAGTTCCTGTATTTCTTCCTTGTCTATATTGCTTACTATGGTCACGTATCTGATCGAGCTGAAGTCCTCGAAAAGAGTTACTTTTATGTTGTATGTCGAGCCGTTCACGACAGTCGCCTCCCCGGTAGTCCCCAGCGGAATGTCCGGAGGGAATATGGCCGAAAACCCGCTTGTATATACCGTATCTCCCTGATGGAGGACGATATGGTGCGGGATTTCCCGCAATACGGCTCCGTTGCTGGACATGCCGTCCCACATTATTTCACCCACAGGTCCTTCCTTCCCGATGCGTGCGCTGACTACCATCCCGGAATTCTTGAAAGACCGGGCGTATGAATAATGCCTGCCTATGGCGTCTATGATGCCGATGACTCCGCTGTTCGTCACCACTCCGGACAGTTCTTCGATCCCGTCTTCGTAGCCTTTATTCAGAATCAGATAGTTGTGCTGCTTGTTGTTGCTGACCTTCACCGCATCGGCCATTACATATCTGTATCCGCCAATTACGGCCGAGTCGCTGTCGGAGTCCGTTCCCCGGAGCGCTTCCGGGCCATATCTTCTGAGGGCATTGGTCAGCCTGAAATTTTCCCTGGCCAGTTCGTCGTTCTGCCTTCGGAGCGTGAAATAGCTCCAGATGTTTTCCGCACCGCCCCACAGGAAAGACTGGACATTGTGTATTCCTTTGGAAATCCAGATATTCTGCATTTCGCCGTTATGCGTCAGCATAACCAATGCAGCTACCTCCAAAATGATGAAGACAGCTGCATTGATGATAATCCTGAATATGTGCGTGCGGCCCGACATCCTATCTCATCAGGAACGGATAGCTTTCGGTGTGCTTGAGTGCGAGACAGGTTCCTCTCGCCACGGCCCTGAGCGGGTCTTCAGCTACGTGGAACGGGATGTTTACCTTTTCCGAAAGCCTCTTGTCCAGCCCCCTGAGAAGCGCGCCTCCTCCGGACAGGAAGATACCGCTTTCCACTATGTCGGCGTAAAGCTCCGGAGGTGTCTGTTCCAGTACATGGAGGACCGCCGCTTCGATTCTGGCGATGGATTTGTCCAGGCAGTGGGCGATTTCCTGATACGTGATCGTGGCGTCTACCGGATGAGCCGTCATCAGGTTTGGTCCCCTGACGAGGAACGGTTCCGGTTCCACTTCCAGGTCCGTGACTACGGAGCCGACCGCTATCTTTATTTTTTCGGCGGTGATTTCTCCCACCTTTATGTTGTGCTGCTGTTTCAGATAGTACTGTATGTCGCTGGTAAACACGTCTCCTGCGACCTTGATGCTGTTCTGCTGTACGATACCGCCGAGAGAGATTACGGCGATTTCCGTAGTTCCGCCTCCGATATCCACCACCATGTTCCCCTTGGGAGCCTCTACGTCCATGCCGATTCCGAGGGCTGCGGCCATAGGTTCGAAAATCAGATATACGTCACGGCCTCCGGCATGTTCTGCAGAGTCGCGGACAGCCCTGATTTCCACTTCCGTACTTCCGGAAGGAATGCCGACCACGATTTTGAGGTTAGGGGTGAAAAGCGACCTGCGGCGGCTGTTCACTTCCTTGATGAAGCCGCGGATCATCATCTCCGCTGCGTTGAAGTCGGCGATTACTCCGTCTTTCAGCGGCCTGATGGTCTTGATGCTCGGATTTACCTTTTCGTGCATCAGCTTGGCCTTCTGACCGAGAGCTATCGGCTTGCCTGTATTATTGTCTATAGCTACGATACTCGGCTCGTCCAGAACGATTTCGTCATTCTGGAAAATGACGGTGTTGGCCGTTCCGAGATCCATAGCCAGCTCTTGTGTCAAGAAAGAAAAACCCATTGTTTACTAAACGATTAAATAGTTCTACGCAAATAACCCACAAATTTATAAAAAAACTCGGAACTTGTTTGTATTTTTGACGTTTAGTTAATGATTTTTACTGAATGACCAGAAATAAATATCTTCTGTTGCTGGCCGGAGGCAGCGGTACGAGGATGGGCGCGGACAAGCCGAAGCAGTTTATCGAAATCGGGGGCAAGGCTATCCTGCACCATACTCTGGACAGATTCGTCTCGGCCTGTCCGGATATCCGGATCATAACGGTTTTGCCGGAAGGGTGGAAACAGGCATGGACGGACTATTGTTATGAAAGGAACCTGGTTTATCCGCAGAAACTGGTTTCGGGAGGCATTACCAGATTCCATTCCGTGAAAAACGCTATGGAAAAGGTGCCGGACGGGGCTGTCGTCGCCGTGCATGACGGAGTGCGCCCTCTGCTTTCCGGAAAAATGATTGTCCGGCTTTTTACGGAAGCCGGGACAAACCCGGCCGTTGTACCTGTGGTGCCTGTGGTGGATACCGTAAAAGTCCTGGAAAAGGAAAAAACCGCGGACGGGCAGGTACATCTTGTTCCCGTTCCCGGGGAAAGGGCTGACAGAAGCCGGCTTTATGCGGCGCAGACCCCTCAGATTTTCTGGTCTGAAATATTGAAGGAAGCGTATGCGCAGCCGTATTCTCCGGAATTTACGGATGACGCTTCTGTCGTGGAGCGTTGCGGGATTGCAATAAAATATCCGGAGGGTGAAAAATACAATGTGAAAATCACGACTCCGGATGATATGGTTCTGGCCGATGCCTTGCTCGGAAGCAGGTGACAGGGATTATTCTTTCTCTGATTCCTGCATTTTTCTGGCATTTGCCGAAAAGCTCGTGTTCTGGTATTCTTTTACCCAGACCTGCCTTTCGATAGCCTGGTCGAGCGATATCTGCGTCTCAGTAGACTGTACGTAAGGGATTTTCTGGATAGTGTTTACCAGAATTTCCATCAGATGGTCGTGGTTGAAACAGTAGATCTTGAGCAGCAGCGCATATTTGCCGGTTACGAAATGGCATTCTACTATCTCGGATATTTTCTTGAAAGATTCTATGACTTCCGGATATTTGTTGGATTCGGAAAGCGAAACACTTACGTAGGCGCAAACGTTCAGACCGAGAGCCTGGGGCTTTACCAGCAGCCTGGATCCCGTGATGACCCCGTTGGCTTCGAGTCTCTTCACCCTCTGGTGGATGGCGGCACCGGAAACTCCGCATTCACGCGCAATTTCCAGAAACGGCATTCTTGCATTTTTTACAAGAAACGATAAGATCTTCTGGTCAATCTGGTCGATGTGATAACTTTGCATTTCTATATACACCTGAAAATTCAACCGCGAAGATATAATAAAATTTTAAAAATGGTATCGGAACAGGGTTAAAAATTATAAATCATAATCCAATTCCGCATTTTAATGAAATTTCGATATTATTCCTTGCGTTTTCTTTTCGTTCTGCCGGTAGGCTGTCCTTCCGATATTATCCTTTTGCAGTCCTCTTCCGTCAATGCTTCCGCATCAGTCCCCTTAGGTATCCTGTAATTGCTGCCGGAGAACTTGATGTATGGCCCGTAGTTGCCTGCGATGACCTGTATGCCGCTTTCCTGGAAATCGGCAATGACCTGCTTTTCCTGCCTGGTCCCTGCCTGCTCTATGATGCCGATGCATTTTTCCAGATCAATGCGTATGGGATCGGTCCCGCGCGGAAGGGATATGTTCTTGTCCCCGTATTTCAGGTATGGCCCGAACCGGCCTTTGGTCGCAATGATGTCCGTCCCGTTATATTGTCCTACGACGCGCGGCAGGCTGAACAGCTTCAGCGCCTCTTCCAGAGTGATGCTCTCTATGAGCTGGCCCGGGGCGAGACTTGCATATTGTTTTTTGTCGCCCTCGCCTTTCTGGATATATGGTCCGTATTGTCCGTATTTTGCGATCAGCGGCTGGCCGTCCGCAGGGTCTGTGCCCAGTTCCCTGCTCACACGGCTGTATTCCTTGTTGTTTAGGGTTTCTTCCACTTTTTTGTGGAAAGCGGTGTAGAATGCCGATATGAGGCTTTCCCATTGTTCATTGCCGGATGCTATCCGGTCGAATTCCTTTTCGACATTTGCCGTGAATTCATAGTCGAGGATGGTCTTGAACTTGTCCACGAGGAAGTCTGTCACGATCATCCCTATTTCCTGCGGCAGCAGACGTCCTTTTTCGGCCCCTACCGTCTCGGTCCTGTCTGTCGGGACTATCGAAGTGCCCTTCAGGATGTAATCCGTGACTTTCAGTTTTTCGCCCTCCTTGTCACCTTTTATTATATAGCCCCTGCCTTTGGTCAGAGTGGATATGGTAGGACCGTATGTGGACGGCCTTCCGATACCGAGCTCTTCGAGTTTCTTTACCAGCGTGCCTTCCGAGTAGCGGGCAGGCGGTGCCGTGAACTTGCAGATGGCGGATATGTCCTTTGCTTCCATGTCCTGGCCGTTTCCGAGCTCAGGCAGTATGGTTTCCTCTCCGTCCTGTTCGTCATCGATGCTTTCCATGTACAGTTTCAGGAATCCGTCGAAGAGCACTTCGCTGGACTGGGCCGTGAACATTTCCGCGAATCTGTCGCAGCCTATCCTGATGTCTGTCTTCATGATTTTGGCGTCGGACATCTGGGATGCCACGGTCCTTTTCCAGATCAGTTCATACAGGCGTTTTTCCTGAGGTGTCCCGGAAATCTGCGTATTGCTGATGAATGTCGGCCTTATGGCTTCGTGGGCTTCCTGCGCACCCTTGCTTTTGGTCTTGTACTGGCGAGGTCTGGAATATCCGGCTCCGAAATTCTCCTGGATATATTCCTTTGACGTGTTTATGGCCAGCGATGACAGATTCGTGGAGTCTGTACGCATGTATGTGATGAGTCCCGACTCATACAGCCTCTGGGCAATGCTCATTGTCTGGCTGACGGACATGCGCAGTCTTCTCGACGCCTCCTGCTGGAGCGATGATGTGGTGAACGGTGCAGGTGGTGTCCTGGTGCCTTCTTTCTTGTCTATCCCTTTTATCGAAAAGGAGGCTCCGGCGCATTTTTCCAGAAAGCCGGTCGCTTCTTCCGGCGTGGCGAATTTTTTGTCGAGGACGGCTTTCACCAGGACATTGCCCGGCATGCCGGCAGGATGGAACACGGCCTCTATCCTGTAATATCTTTCTTTCTGAAAGCCGATGATTTCCTTTTCCCTGTCCACTACCAGTCTCAGAGCTACCGACTGCACCCTCCCGGCGGAAAGTTTCGGCTGGATTTTCTTCCACAGGATAGGCGAAAGCTCGAAACCTACCAGCCTGTCGAGAATCCTCCTGGCCTGCTGGGCGTCCACCAGATCCATGTCTATGTCTCTCGGATTCTTTATGGCGTTCTGTATCGCATCTTTGGTGATTTCGTGGAATACGATTCTCCGTGTATTTTCCCTGTTCAGACCCAATGTCTCGTAAAGATGCCAGGATATGGCCTCTCCTTCGCGGTCTTCATCGGATGCCAGCCATACTGTAGTGGCGCTCTTTGCTGCCTTTTTCAGTTCCGCCACGATGGCTTTCTTGTCTGCGGGGATTTCGTACTGGGGCTTGAATCCGTTTTCGATGTCTATGCTGAGCCTGTTTTTGCTCAGGTCTCTTATGTGTCCCTGGCTGGACTTTACGTTGAAGTCTTTTCCCAGGAATTTCTGTATCGTTTTCGCTTTCGCGGGGGACTCGACTATGACTAGATTCTCTTCCATAATATTTTCTTTTCAGTATCCGGATGCCGGCACGGCCGGGCAATAAATCTGCAAAGTAAAATACAAACAAAGTAATTTTCAAATTTTGTTGCTATTTTTGCAGTTCTTAATAAAATACCGGAATGAAAGACATTACGAAAAAAAGGATAGTCAAATGGTTCTGGATCATACTCCTGATACCGATCACCTGTTTTATCCTGCTCGTCCTGGCGGTATGGGCGTTTGCCGATATTCCGTCGTTCGAGGAATTGGAGAATCCGGAGAGCAAGCTTGCCACGCAGGTGATTGCCGAAGACGGGGAAATACTGACTACGTTCCATATAGAGAACAGGTCGTATGTCAGTTTCCAGGAACTGTCCCCTTATCTGATACAGGCGGCTGTCGCTACTGAAGACGAGCGTTTCTATTCACATTCCGGCATCGATTTCAAGAGCCTCGCCAGAGTGCTGGTGAAGACGCTCATGATGAATGATTCGAGCCAGGGCGGAGGCAGCACGATAACCCAGCAGCTGGCCAAAACACTTTATCCGAGGGAGAACCTGGGCGGAAGTTTCCCGGGGGCACGTCAGGTCAAGATGGTGTGGACCAAGCTGAAAGAATGGATTACGGCTGTCAAGCTGGAAAGGAACTATACCAAGAACGAAATACTCGCCATGTACATGAATGCTGTCTTTTTCGGCAGCAATGCGTACGGAATCAAGACGGCTTCACAGACATTCTTTTCCAAAAACCCTTCGGAGCTGACTGTCGAGGAAAGCGCCATGCTGGTGGGAATGGTGAACAAGCCGACCAGATACAATCCTGTCCTGAATCCGGACAAGGCTCTGGGCAGGCGCAATTTCGTGCTGAAACAGATGTCCAGGGCCGGATATCTGACTGAGGCTGCTGCAGATTCCATAAGCAGGCTTCCCATAACGCTTGCTTATCAGGTCCAGGACCATAATGCCGGCCTGGCACCCTATTTCAGGGACATGCTCCGGCGGATCATGAACGCCAAACAGCCGAAACGGTCATCGTACAGCATTTATGAAGATTACAAGGTAGATTCGCTTCTGTGGGCGGACGATGATCTCTACGGATGGCTGAACAAGAACAAGAAGGCCGACGGGACATCGTACAGTCTGGACAAGGACGGCCTGAGAATATATACCACCATCAATTACAAGATGCAGCAGTATGCCGAGGAGGCTGTCGCCGAGCATCTCGGTCTCGATCTCCAGAAAAGTTTCTGGAAAGATCTCAGAGGCAAAAGCCACAAGCCGTTCTCCGATGAAGTGGACGAGGCTACCAGAGACCGCCTCATGTCGCAGGCCAGGAGATGGAGCGACAGATACCGCATAATGAAGGCCAGAGGGGCATCCGAACAGGAAATCATGCGGAGTTTCAGGGAGAAGACTCAGATGAGGGTATTTTCGTGGGACGGCAAAGGTTATATCGACACGCTGATGACCCCGGACGATTCCATAAAATATTACAAGGCGCATCTGCGTGCCGGATTCATGGCGATGGAGCCGGAGACCGGACATGTGAAGGCGTATGTGGGAGGTCCGGATTACAGGTATTTCAAATATGACAATGTCCGTCAGGGGAAAAGGCAGGTAGGTTCCACTATCAAGCCGTTCCTTTACACCCTTGCGATGCAGGAAGGCATGTCTCCGTGCGACAAGGTGGTGAACGTTCCCCAGACTTTCATCGTCGGAGAGGATACCTGGACGCCACAGAGTACGGACAGTGAAGAGTGGATAGGCCAGACGGTGACGCTGAAATGGGGGCTTACCAAGAGCAGCAACAACATATCTGCATATCTGATGAAGCAGTTCGGACCGCACGCCATGGCGGAAATGATGCGGAAAATGGGAATAGGAAGCCATATCGACGAGGTGCCTTCCCTGTGTGTAGGCCCGGCAGACCTGTCTCTGTATGAGATGGTGGCAGCCTACAACACTTTCCCGTCACGCGGAGTGTATGTCGAACCGTTGTTCGTCACGAGAATCGAGGATAATATGGGAAACCTGCTGTCGGAGTTCAGCAACAACAAAAGGGAGGCCATCAGCGAGCAGACGGCATACCTGATGGCGAATCTCATGCAGGGTGTGGTGACCGGCGGTACGGCCGTAAGACTGCGTTATAAATATCACCTTACCGGAGAGATTGCCGGCAAGACAGGTACGACCAACGACCAGGCTGACGGGTGGTTCATCGGATATACGCCAGTCCTGACAGCCGGAGTATGGGTCGGTGCAGAGGACAGACAGGTCCATTTCGAATCCCTGACTTTCGGCCAGGGTTCCAACATGGCACTTCCGATATGGGCTATTTTCATGAATAAGGTGCTGGAAGACGGGACTCTCGGCATAACCGGAGAAGAAAAGTTCATTGCACCTGCAGGGATGCATCTGAATCTGGATTGCGACGGCAGCGATGCCGATGTGGTTTCAGACAGCGGCGGAGACGATTTTTTTGATTGATATGAGCAAGTACAGTACTATTGCAGTCATTTACGGCAGCGATTCGTCCGAATGGGAGATTTCGTGCCGCAGCGGTGAATTCGTGTCATCCCGTATCGACGGGACGAAATTCGATGTCTATGAAATTTTTGCCCGTTTCGGGCAATGGACTCTGGTCGCTTACAGGAAAAGGAATTCGGTAAGGGTCATACTCCCGGAAGGGGCACGTCCCGAGATAGACAAGACGGATTTTTCCGTGACTGTAGCCGGAGAAAAGGTGAAATTCGATTATGCATATATCATGCAGCACGGCACTCCCGGAGAGAACGGACTCATGCAGGGGTATCTGGAAATGCTCGGTGTTCCTTTCAGCAGCTGCAGTTCATTCGTTTCGGCCATTACATTCGACAAGTTCACGTGCAAGAACTATCTTCGGGGTCTCGATTATGTAAAGTGCGCCGATGACGTGTTTGTCAGGAAAGGGGAAGTGACTCCGGATCTGTCCCGGAAAGTCATAGACAGACTCGGCCTGCCGCTTTTCGTAAAGCCTACGGACGGGGGATCGAGCTTCGGCGTGGTAAAGGTGAAGAAGGAAGAAGAATTCGATGATGCCGTAAAAGTGGCGTTCTCGGAAGGGAAAATGATTATCGCTGAGCAGTTCATCCCTGGCAGGGAGCTGACAGATGCGATTTATTTCAACGGGAAGGAGCTGGTCGCTCTGCCGGTCATCGAGATTGTTACCGATCATGAGTTCTTCGATTACGATGCGAAATATAACGGATTCAGCGAAGAAATATGTCCGGCTCCCATATCGGACAGCATGACAGCCCGGATCCAGGAAGTTTCCAGGAAGATTTACGCCAGGCTGGGATGTTCGGGAGTGGTCAGGGTAGACTACATCCTCTCAGGGGATGATCTGTATTTCCTTGAAGTCAACACCATACCTGGTATGACCAGTGCATCTCTGGTCCCGAAGATGGTAAGGACGGCCGGTATGGACATGACTGATTTCCTTACGGAGATAATCGGGGAATGACTATAGGTGAATTTGTCGGCAGTGCCAGGAAGGCCCTTTCCAGTCTGTACGACGGGCAGGAGGCTGCGGCAATAGTAGGCAATCTGTACGGCTCGGTACTCGGTGTGCCGGGCTATATTCATGTTACGGAGCCGGATATGGAGATTTCTGCCGGAAATTTGCAGCGCCTGGAATCGTGTATGGACAGACTGCTTGCAGCCGAACCGCTGCAGTATGTCATGGGAAAGGCTGAATTTTTCGGGCTGGAGTTCAATGTGTCTCCGTCAGTCCTGATTCCCCGTCCGGAGACGGAACAGATGTGCCGGGAATTTGCGGAACATATCATTCCTGATTCCGGGATACGCAGGCCGGCAATCCTGGATTTGTGTACGGGTTCCGGCTGCATCGCCTGGTCTCTTGCATACCATATTCCCGATGCGGCGGTCACTGCGGCGGATCTTTCGGAAGAAGCCTTGTCCGTAGCTTCTTCGCAGGCCATAGGGAACAATGTCCCTGTATTTGTCAGGACTGATGTCCTCGGAAGTGCTGAAAGCATAAGAAGCAGCCTCGGAGAAAATACGTTCGATTTCATATTGGGCAATCCTCCGTATGTCACTGAATCCGAGAAAAGGCTGATGAGGAGGAATGTCCTGGATTATGAACCGTCCATGGCCCTGTTTGTCCCTGACTCCGACCCTCTTGTATTTTACAGGGCGATAGCCGCCATCGCGTCATCCTATCTTTCTCCCGGCGGAGTGGGGGCTGTAGAGATAAATGAAGCTTTCGGGCCGCAGGTCTGCGATATCTTTGCCGGGAACGGCATGTCATTTACCTGTTTGCGCCAGGATTTGTCCGGCAGGGACAGGTTCGTCTACTTTTCGCGCCAGCCGTTTTACTGCAATTAAACGTTTATTTCTTGAGAAAACGGATAGCTATTGCTCTATTTGCAGAAAAAAGGAGAATAGTTATGAAAAAGTTTTCTGACAGATTGGTCGCAGCAGCATTGTGCTCGGCATTTTTCGCCGTCTGCGGATGTATCGACCCGATTCCTGCCGCAAATGAGAAAGAACCGGAAACGGAAAAAACGGAAACCGTCCCGTCATTGGCGGAAATTGCAGCATTGCTGGCGGAGTTGCCATTCGAGAAGGAGCATATTGCCGAAGTGCATGATGCGGTTTCCGCCTCTTCCGCAAACGGATACGATGAGGAATACACCATGGCTAACCTCTTTTCTGTCCCAGGTTCCGGTGTCGGAGACGAACATCTGCCTACCAAGACGCCTTCGACGTATCGGAATCCTGTCTCCGAGCTTATAAGAGAGCATCTTCTGTCGAAGGCCGGGACCAGGTCGGCGGTGGGCAATACCGTTTTCGAAAGTGAAGAAGACGTGTCCGGGTATATGGATATTCTGGCTTCGTCGGATATCCAGGTATACTGGCCTTTTTCGGAGAACTGGACCGGAGGGAATGATATTCCGGTCATTACATTCGATCCTGAAGACGAATCCACTACCAATATCGGATACAGAATACGCAGGAATCCCGACGGGACCGTACAGGCTGATACGGTGATAGTAGACGAGAAGATGGCAGAAACGACACCAGTCTGGGTAGTCAACAGAAATACCGACGACGGCTATTTTTCTCTGGATATGATAAGGCAGCTTTATCCTGACCGGGTGGACGGCGGGGGTATCGTGGTGAATCCGGTACCGACGATGCGTTCTGGCTACTCTTCTTCGACGGAAAAAGTGAAGACATTGGTCCTTAAGGACTTCGTTATGAAAAGAAATTACGATCCGTGGTTTGCCGGAGCTTCGGAATTTTTTGTCAAATGCGGTTCGGTGGAGAATTTCACCGCCAGTACGGAAGCTGAACTCCAGCTGTATTCGCCTTCCATAACGGATTTCATGATAGTGGTGAAAAGAAGTCAGGTCGGCAAGCCGCAGCCGTTCAATGCCGTCCTCGTTTCCGACTGGACCGGCCAGGTGGACAACTGCGCTTTCATGATTATCGAAGATGACGGAGGGAAGAGAACGTCGTGGAAGTGTACTGCACTGGTAAGAATCGCTTCCAAAAGTTACGGTATCGAAGTCGAACTTCCGTTCAATACCAGGGATGACATAGTCTGGAGAGGCTCTCTCAGCAGCCGGTATCTTGAAGCCCATAGCGGTGAGCAGCAGCATTTCGGGGATGTGGATGTGACGTTCGAGATAGAGGAAAGCATGTGAAAAAGACAGGAGGGCGTCCGTTGAATATCGATGCGCCCTCCTGTCCTCAATTATCTGCAAGGCCTTTATTTGGTGTAGCAGGCCAGATCTTCATTGTTGAAATTCCGGATGAATGCATTGTGTTTTTCCACTTCCGCTTCAGCATAGTTCACGTACACTTTTGCGGACTGGGTGAACATTTCAGGCGCACGGGTGGCGTCCTGTATTATCAGGTGGGACATTACGCAATCGGCAGCCATCTCATAGAGGCGGCGGGCCATGAAGTCATGCAGTTCCTGATTTGCAGCATCCTTTACCAGATTCGTGCATGCTTCGAACTTGTCTGTCATGGCTTTTACACGCTCAAGCAGCGGCTTCATCTCGTCGGAGCATGCTACCTGCTCGTAATCGCGGAGAGTCGCAAGGTAAGAGCCGTTGGTGACGTAACGTATCGCAGCGACAGTCTGCAGCTGGGTAGTACCTTCGTAGATGCTTGTAATACGTGCATCGCGATAAATACGCTGGCAGGCATATTCCAGCATGAATCCGCTTCCTCCGTGTACCTGGATGCAGTCGTAGGCATTCTGGTTCGCATACTCGGAGTTCATGCCTTTGGCCAGCGGGGTGAATGCATCCGCCAGTCTGGCGTATTTCTTCTGTTCCTGCCTTTCCTCAGGAGTCAGCTTGCGTTCACGGGCGATGTCGTCCAGCGCCTTGTAGATATCCACGTAGCGGGATGTCTGGTACAGCAGGGCGCGGCCGGCGTCCAGCTTGGCCTTGATGGTGGACAGCATGTCGTATACGGCAGGGAATTCGATGATGGCCTTGCCGAACTGCTTGCGGTCCTTGGCGTATGCCAGAGCTTCGTTGTATGCGGCCTGGCTGAGTCCGACGCTCTGGGCGGCGATACCCAGACGGGCGCCGTTCATCAGGGCCATCACATATTTGATGAGACCGAGTTTGCGTTCTCCGCAAAGTTCGGCCTTGGCGTTCTTGAATACGAGTTCGCATGTAGGTGACCCGTGGATACCGAGCTTGTTCTCGATACGGCGTACATTTACTCCGCCGCTTCTCTTGTCATAGATGAACATGGACAGGCCTCGTCCGTCGCGTGTGCCTTCTTCCGAACGGGCAAGCACAAGGTGAAGGTCTGCGTCTCCGTTGGTGATGAAACGTTTTACGCCGTTCAGTCTCCAGCAGTTCTCTGCCTCGTCGAACGTAGCCTTGAGCATCACGCTCTGCAGGTCTGATCCTGCGTCCGGCTCCGTAAGGTCCATGGACATGGTCTCTCCGGCGCAGATGCGCGGTATGAAACGGCTGTGCTGGTCTTCGTTTCCGAATTCATAAAGAGTCTCGATGCAGTCCTGCAGAGACCATATATTGCTGAATCCTGCATCAGCCGCAGCTACGATTTCCGCACACATCGTGTACGGAGTGATAGGGAAGTTCAGGCCTCCGAAGCGGCGCGGCATGGTCATGCCGTTCAGTCCGGCCTTTACCATCGCATCCATGTTCACTTTTGTGCCGGAGGCATATTCCACGCGTCCGTCAGCGCAGTGAGGGCCTTCGAGATCCACGCCCTCGGCATTGGCGGCGATGACATCGCCGGTAATCTCGCCTGTGATTTCGAGGACTTTGTCGTATGAGTCCATGGCATCGGCATAGTCCTGCGGGGCATAGTCGAACTCATCCTTGTCCCTGTAGTTCCGCTCTTTGAGTTCGCAGATACGCTCCATCATCGGGTTGTTCAGATGGTAGCGCAGTTCCGGGTGTTCTGTATAGAAATTTGCCATATTATTTGCTGTGTGATTTATAGTACTTGATCATCTTCGGGATAACCTCCTCGACAGTGCCGTTGATGACATAGTCGGCGATGGCGTTGATAGGGGCGTTCTCGTCATTGTTTATGGAAATGATGATGCTGCTCTCCTGCATGCCGGCTATGTGCTGGATCTGTCCGCTGATTCCGCATGCGATGTAGAGTTTCGGACGCACTGTCACGCCTGTCTGTCCTATCTGGCGGTCATGGTCGGCAAATCCGGCGTCTACCGCGGCGCGGCTGGCTCCCACTTCCGCATGAAGTTCCTTGGCCAGTTCGAACAGCATGTCGAACCCTTCTTTGGATCCCATGCCGTAACCTCCGGCCACTACTATGGATGCTCCCTTGAGGTTATGTTTGGCTTTTTCCACATGACGGTCGATGACCTTTACCACATAGTCCGTTTCAGGAACGTATTTGGCTACGTCATGGTTTATTACTTCGCCCTTGTAGTTCTCGTCGAGAATTTCCTTTTTCATCACACCTTCACGGACTGTCGCCATCTGAGGGCGGTGTTCCGGATTCACGATGGTGGCCACGATGTTTCCGCCGAAGGCCGGACGGATCTGGTAAAGCAGGTTTTCATATACTTTGCCGGCTTTCTTGTCTTCGTGGCTGCCTATCTCCAGAGCGGTACAGTCAGCTGTCAGTCCGCTTGTAAGGGCGGATGATACGCGGGGACCGAGATCCCTTCCGATAACAGTAGCCCCCATCAGACAGATCTGCGGTTTCTCTTCCTTGAAGAGATTTATGAGGATGGAAGAGTGCGGCAGTGAAGTATACGGGAAAAGTCCTTCCGCATCGAATACGTGCAGTTTGTCTACACCGAAAGGCATTACTTGCTTTTCGATGCCCGCCAGGCCGTGGCCTGCGGCAATGGCTTCCAGCCGGCAGCCGAGCTGGCTGGCCAGCTTACGTCCTTTGGTCAGCAGCTCCAGGCTGACATCGGCAACTGTAGTGCCTTCTATTTCAAGATATACGAATACGTTATTCATGACTTGTCTATTATCCTATCGTATGGTTTTCCAAAAGTTCTACAATCAGTCCCTCCACGTCCTGGTCGCTTCCGGTGAGAGTCTTGCTTTCCTTTGCCTGGAAAGAGATGTTCTGAACGGTTTTCACCTTTGTCGGAGAGCCGCTGAGGCCGCACTGTGCCAGGTCTGCATTGACATCCGCAGTGCTCCATTCCTCGATGTTGAGGTACGGGCGCTTGTCATACAGTCCGGAATAAGGGAGTTCCGCCCCTTCCTTGGCGATGGCCGCCTTTTCCTGGGCGCCGAGAGCCCTTTTGTATTTCTGGACGAGTTTGGCATTGCGCGGACGGCAGGGAGCTGCACTTCCGTTGACAGTGATTACGAGAGGGAGAGGTGCCGTTACGGTTTCCACTCCGCCGTCGATATGGCGCTTGATGACGACTTTTTTCGCCTCTTCATCCACGCTGATGATCTCCTCGGCGTAAGTCACCTGTGCCAGTCCGAGTTTTTCAGCTACCTGCGGGCCTACCTGTGCGGTGTCCCCGTCGATAGCCTGGCGTCCGCCGATAATCAGGTCGTATTCTCCAATTTTGCGTATGGCCGTAGCCAGTGCATAGGATGTGGCCAGGGTATCGGCTCCTGCGAAAGCGCGGTCTGTAAGAAGGTATCCTCCGTCGGCTCCGCGGTATAATCCTTCGCGGATGATTTCTGCTGCGCGGCCCGGTCCCATGGTCAGTATGGTCACTGTCGAGCCGGGATGTGTATCCTTCAGCCGGAGAGCCTGCTCCAGAGCGTTGAGATCTTCAGGGTTGAAGATGGCAGGGAGTGCGGCACGGTTGATCGTGCCTTCGGCTGTCATGGCATCTTTCCCGACATTGCGCGTATCGGGAACCTGTTTTGCCAATACTACGATTTTCAAACTCATGTTATAAATTTATTTAACGTCAATAATCTCTTTGTGTCCGATAATGTAGACAACCTGCAAAGGTATGCAAAATCCGCGAAAAATCCGCGGAAAAAATCAGCTTGAAGGAGCCATTACCGCCATCTCGCAATTCTCGCAGTCGAAGCGGAGAGGGAAACGCCTTCCGTTGTTTTCCAGGAAAAGTTTCCCGGTCCAGCCATGTCCGTGATGTCTGGGACACTTGCCGAACTGATACTTTATGCAATATCTGGTTCTCATAAGTTCGGCATCAGGCCTGTGCGTGAGCTCGTATGCCGGTTCGATGGATGAGGCGCCGAGTTTTTCCATCAGGCCTGCAGCCCTGCGGTTGGCGATATTGTCCTTATATGAAATGGTTCCGGCCTGTTCTCCGCGTGAGGACAGTGTTTCCGGCCGGAATGCGGCCTTGTACAGCGGCCTGGCCCTGCATGGCTCTTCGTCCAGCTTGCCGGCGATCTCCCTTCTGAGCGAATTTACGGCGGAAACCGGCATGAACGGCAGTTCCCCGGCCGAAATGTTTTCCACTTGGAAAGAATAGTGCCCTGTCGTCTTCGACAGCTGGGCTGTCAATGTCCTGGCCATGTTTTCCCTGTCCCTGGCCATTTCGGAACCGCTTCCCGCGGTCAGTCTGCAAGTGCGCCCGTCTTCTGAAACGGCCGTGATTTCCAGCTCCGGCCTTCCTGCTTCCGAGGATTCTGATATGTTTATCGCTACCTGCAGTGTGCGTACAGGCTTGTCCGTTTCGAGTTCTTTCTCGAAAGCCGTGTCTATATTCCTGTAAATCATTGCCCCGTCGAAGAGTTCCGGCACCGGTTTGCATCTGATGTCGAGATTCGTGCAGACATCTGCCCTGAATCCGGCCACTTCCTGTCTTCCGGTTACGAAGCACAGGCCGTCTCCGTTGTTCAGTACCAGATCTTTCCTGTCGGGGATGATGCGGATGCGTGTCTTGTCCGGCGATAGGATTCTTACTCTTCCCACGGGTTCTCCCATGGATGTGGCGGCATCTCCGCTTGCCCACTGTCCTCGCTTTCCGTCTATGAACAGGTCGGTATATCCTCTGTTGAATGTCTTGCCGGGCTGCGGCACGAAGCCTCCGCGGGCTTTCCCGAATGAGGACCTTGCATACTTTCCGGGATGTTTTTCCACGAGTCTGTCCAGTGCCATGGAATATTCTCTGACGACATTCCTGACGTAGGACATGCTTTTCAGCCGGCCTTCTATCTTGAATGACGATATGCCGCTTTCCGCCAGATCTTCAAGCCGGTCCTTGAGATTGTAATCCTTGAGCGACAGCAGCGGTTTGCCGGAAACCAGAGTCTTGCCTTCCGAATCTTTAAGGTTATATAGCGACCGGCAGGCCTGGATGCATGCTCCGCGATTCGCGCTGCGTCCGGCTATCTGTTCGGAAATGTAGCACTGTCCGCTGTAGCATACGCATAATGCACCGTGCACGAAGAATTCCAGTTCACAGCTGACTGTGTCGCGGATTTGCCTTATCTGTTCCAGAGACAGCTCCCTTTCCAGAATCAGTCTTGAGAATCCGAGCTTTTCCAGAAACGCTGCCCTTTCCGGAGTCCGTATCGCACACTGTGTGGAAGCATGAAGAGGAATCCTTATGTCCCGTGCGGCGTCTGCCAGATAAACGGCTGCCGGGCTCAGTCCCAGATCCTGTATGATTATGGCATCCGTCCCCGCTTCCTGCAGCCCCGCCATAGCTTCGCAGGCACGGTCTGTCTCACTGTCGTAGATAATGGTATTCAGTGCCGCGAATATCCTCGCCCCGAACCTGTGCGCATAACTGCACAGCCTTTCTATATCTTCGAATGAATTTCCTGCTGCCTGCCTTGCCCCGAATTCGGGTCCGGCAATATATACGGCATCGGCACCGCAGTCGATGGCTGCAATGCCGATGTCAGCTGTCCTGGCCGGAGCCAGAAGTTCGAGTTCACGCATTAATTGCACTTCAGGGCAGTGATCTGCTGCTTTGCAGTCTCGCCGTATTTCGGATCGGAAGTGATCTTCTGGTAGTATCCGCATGCCTTTGCATTGTCACCTGCCTGCTGCGCGAGGACTGCGATGGAATAATAGATGTCGTTTACATTCCTTGCAGTAGGGGCGAGGGCTACATACTGTTCGAAATATGAGATGGCCTCAGTGCTCTTGCCCAGCTGGAGGGCTGCCTGTCCAGCTACCTGCATGGCGGTCGCGTTCTCAAGATATTCGCTTGACTTTACCGCATACTGGATGGCGGCATCGTACTTTTTGGTCTTCAGGGCTGAAGCGGCGAGCTTTACATAAGTGTTCGAAAGCTGCTTCACTGCGTTTTTCTCCTGTCCGTGCCTCATGGCCATCTTGTATGCTTCCTCAGCTTCGGCTATCTGGCCTGAAGATGCCAGAGCCATGCCGAGCCTGAGGCTGGCCATGCCGTTAGTAGAGTCGATTTCTATGGATTTCCTGTAGCTTTCAGCAGCTCCGGCGAAATCCTTGTCGTTGATAAGGGTATTGCCTTTCTGTACATATACCTGAGGTATAAGTTCCTTGGCGTCTGCCACTACGTCTGCATTCTGGAATTCCTCTCCGATCTTTATGGCTTCATCGAGCTGTGCCACTGCACCGTCGTAATCCTCAGCCTTGATTTTATCCTTGGCGATGGAAAGGGCTATCTGAGGGATGATGCCTTTGCAGTTTGCCACTATGTCGGCACCCTCTTCTCCGCAAGCTTCGGCCATGGTGAGGGCGTCACGGAAATACTGGAGCGCACCTTCGTTGTCCCCCATGTTGAGGGCAGTAGCACCATTGTTGTAAGTTTCAGTAGCTGCGGCCATGTCCTGGGCAGAAAGGGAAACTGCCGATACCGCCAGAGATAATGCGATGAGAATGATTTTCTTCATAATGATGTGTTATTTAATTCTAATCTTTTCTTTATGGAATCGCGCATGCATTTTTGCACATCCGTACAAAAATAGCAAAATTTTATTTTACTTTTGTCCAGATTTATAAAAAATATGCTTTTTCGATGAAAAATCGCCTGGCAAGTATATTATCGGCAGTGTCGGCAGCCCTGCTGTCCGGACTTGCCGCAGATGCCGCTTCGGCCTTGAAAACGGACCCTGCGGTTTCATCAGGAATGCTTGACTGCGGTCTTGCGTATTATCTTGTTTCCAATCCGTCAGAAGCCGGGACTGCGGATTTTGCCCTGGTGTCGAAATTTGACGGGAATGCCGGCAGTTCTGCCGAAACGGATATCGCGAGGGCCTGTCTCGACTCTCTGCCGCATTTCGCGCACAGGAGCCCTATGGATTTCCTGCAGGATAACGGTATTGCATATCCGAGAAACGGATATGTGTCCGTACTGGAAGATGCCGCCCTGTATCATTTCAGGAATGTCAGCCTTTCCAGAACGGATAAAATCGCTGATTCGACCTTGCTGATGCTTTTCGATATTGCAGCCAGGGCCGCATCGTCCGGCCGCGGCTGCGACAGCATTTCTTCCGGGATTGCCTCTCAGGCTCTTATAGTATCGGGAGATATAGACAGGGATGCCGTGCTGAAAAAACTGGATGTCATGTCCCTGATGCTCAATATGAACGGAATGTCTGCAGACCGCCCCGTAAAAGATACCGTAAAACTGACAGCCACTGTCGCGGATACCTTGGAGACCTGCATTTACGTGGATTCCATAGGGAATGTAGCTTATGTCCAGGCCGTCTTTTATTCTCCGCAGATTCCGAGGAACAGGAGAGGCTCATCATTGTCTCTGGTCTCGTCCCGGTTCTGGAATGAATTCAGATCCGCGGCCGAAGTGCGTATCTCCTCTTTTCTCAGACAGGAAAAAATACCGTATTCCAATATCCGTCTGGCCAGGTCCGCCATGTCCGGTTCGGGGGATTATGACAAATACAGCATATCAGCAGGCGTGGCTCCGGAGGATACTTCCAGAGTGAAATCCATACTGGTTTCAGTCCTTTCCGATCTGCGCTATAACGGGCTGGGTGAAGAAGAGTACCGCTGTTTCCGCTCCATTTCTTCCAGGAACATGTATTTCAGGTCAGTCTCTCCGTCTCGGGCCAACAGTGATTACGTTATGAAATGTGCCGATGCATTCATTTACGGTGCAGGAATAATTTCCGCCAGGGACGAAGCGGATTTCTTTCTGTCTTCAGGCCTGTCCGATTCGACCGGGAGGAGGCTGCTGAACAAATATATCTCTGCGATCCTGCCCGATAATATTGCAAAGGAGCAGGTTTACTACGGACCTCGCAGGACGTTTGCCATGGCGGATACATTGCTGCTGACATCATGGCAGCAGCCGATGAAAGTCAGGAAGACCCGCGAGATGAAGAACTCAGGCAGCCTCGTATGGTATTTCCCGAACGGGATTCGCGTGATTTACAAAAAGATGCCGACCGACGGCATGTTGTATTATTCATGGGTCATGCGCGGCGGTTTCTCTTCGGTCCCGGATCTGAAACCCGGAGAAGGAGCGTTTTACTCCGACCTGCTGTTCAAGGGAGATGTCTGCGGCATGCGGAGTTCGGATTTCAGGCGGATGCTTTCAGCGGAGGGCATATCCATGAACTGTTCGGCAGGAGTCACCGATACCAGGATTTACGGTTCCGCACCTTTCAACAGGCTGACACTGCTCATGAAATCGCTGCTGTCCCTGTCCGAAACCTATTCCGAGGATGATGCTCTCGGAAACTATTACCTCGAATGCGAAAGGCTGAGATTGTCGTCCATGCGTGGCGAATATGTGACCAGACTTGCCGCTATCGACAGTATAATGAGTCCCGGATACATATATTCCGGGAACAAATCCGTGTCCGGGCTTTATCCGGATCTTCCGGAACGCGCCGGACAATTTTACCGCGGGCAGTTTTCCAGGACGAATGACGGAGCCCTGGTCCTGGCCGGGGACATGGAGGCTTATGATGTCAGGAAAGTGCTCGAAGATTTCATGGGCGGATTCAGGACATCGCCGGATGTGGCCAGGAGGCCCAATGCACATTACAGGTATGTTTCGGGCTGGTCCACCTATGTCTCGGACGGAAGATCGAACTCGATCGATGTGGTGTCTTCCGCAAGGCTGATCCTGACTTCTTCCAGCTATATGTCGGCGCAGATAGTTACAATGGCTGTCAGGGATGCCGCCTCCAGGGCTCTGGCCGGGCTCGGAATGACAGTGAATGTTTCAGGAACCTTTTCCCAGTTTCCGCATGAAAGATATACCGTTTACATATCGGCAGTTCCGGCCAGGATTTCATCCCTTCCCGCTTCTGTGGGGCAAGGCAGTTATTTCGCATGCCTGTATTCCATAAGGAAGGCCTTGTCTGAACTGGCGGAAAAAGGTCTGGACAAGGATGACGTCGAAATGTACAAGAGAATATTGTCGGACAGCTACAAATCCAGACAGGAAGATCCGGGATATTGGGTCAGAGTCGTTTCTGACAGAATAGCTACCGGAAAGAATCTGGATGCCGGCTATGAAGAGAAAATAGCGGCTGTCTCGGAGGAAAGCGTGAATAATGTACTGACAGCCCTGTATCAGGGCAGCCAGGTGGAATATGTGATAAAAAAGGACAATTGAATGGAACCGGCTATTTTGCAGATAGGCGACAGCCTAGTTTCTACTGAGATTCTTACGGAATATTTTGCTTGCGATTATGCGGTATGCAAGGGAGCGTGCTGCGTGGCCGGAGACAGCGGTGCTCCGCTGGAAGACTGTGAGCCGGAGGCGCTGGAACGGAATTATAATTATTATAAGGACCTGATGGGCGGAAAAGGCCGCAGCGTAGTGGAGTCTTCAGGATTTTCCGTAGTGGATTCTGACGGTGACCTGGTCACGCCGCTTGTCCCGGAGACGGAAGAATGTGTCTACAGCAGTTTCGATGCCGACGGGAACTGTTTCTGTACCGTGGAACGTTGCTGGATGGCAGGTCGCGGCGATTTCCGCAAGCCTATATCTTGCTGGCTTTACCCGATACGGGTTTCCGTGCTCGGCAGCGGACTCATGGCCTTGAACCTGCACAGATGGGAGATATGCAAATGCGCATTCGAAAAGGGGAAGAAAGAAGGAATCCATGTCTATGAATTCCTTAAAGAGCCTATAATAAGGTATTTCGGAGAAGATTTCTATAATGAGATGGAGGAAGTCGCGTCTGCGCTTTAATTTTCCCCTAGACGGTATTCCATGCGGGACATGATGCGGACTATGTCCTTGCGCAGGCCTTCTACGGAAAGTCCTGTCTCTGTCTGCTCCATGGTGATACGGTCTTCGTATCTTCTGGAGAAACGGGCGGCTCCGCTTTTCAGCCGGAAAGTCATCATGCCTACGCTTTCCTTTTCCACTTCATAGCCGAATTCCTGCATGAGAGAGATGATCTGCACTCTCAGACCGCTCAGATTGCCGTTTACCTTCGGGAATACTTTCACATAGCTGACCTTCGGATAGACAGCCGCTATCGCTATGAGCAGCGCCAGTATCTGCCACAATGAGTTGTATCCGTCGCGGAACATGGTTTCGATATCGAATTCCGACATTCCTGTCAATACCACTACGGCTACAATGGCCACGAAAATAAGCAGAAAATATATGAAAGTCTTGAGCGCCCGGATGAAATATCTCATAATTAGCAGTCAATTAACGATAAGTATGTGGCAAAGATAGGAAAATTCCCATATTTTCCTATCTTTGTAAGATATTGTGGAAAATAAATAATTTTTAATCTGATTGGCAATGGAAGAAAACGTTGTAAACACCAAGGAAGAGACTTTGAAGAAAGTCATGTATGCCCTCATCGCCGTGGCGGTGGTCCTGGCTCTTGTGCTGGCATATATATGGTATCAGAAAAGTTCGCTGGTAAATGAGCTCAACATCGAAAAAGAAGCGCTGACCGAGCAGATGATTTCCCTGCAGCATGATTATGCCGCCCTGTCTTCCGACAATGACAAGATAAACGCCCAGTTGGATTCGTCCAGGGAAGAAGTTTCCCAGCTTATCGAACGTATCAGGAAAACAGAGGCCACGAACAGGGCCATGATCCGCAAATACGAGCAGGAACTCGGTACTCTCCGCAGCATAATGAGGAACTATATCTCGCAGATCGACTCTCTCAATACCCTTAATCACAAGCTGACTGCCGATGCCGCTGCCGCCAGGAAGGAAGCGGCTGAAACCAGGAAGCACTCAGAGCAGCTGAGCAAGGCTGTCGAGAGCCTTTCCGGCCAGGTGGCCGTAGGGGCCATCCTCAAGGGCAGGGCCATCAGGATGGACGCATACAATGCTTCGGACAAGGTCACTGACAGGAGCAGCAGGGTGGTAAGACTGCTGACGACTCTCAGCCTTGTGGAAAACGAACTGGCTTCCAAAGGTCCTGTAAGAGTGTATATCAGAGTGAAAGGTCCTGACGGAGTCCTGCTTACAAGCAATGACCAGCATACTTTCGAATTCGACGGCCAGCCTCTGATCTGCTCCGCTTCCAGAGAAGTGGACTATCAGGGACAGGAAGTGGAACTGAGCATATACCTCAACGGTATAGAAGATTATATGAAAGGCATATATACCGTGGATGCATATACGGAAAACAATCTTCTCGGTTCTGCTGAACTCATGCTCAGATAACAGGTGATTTATATTCACATTCCGTTCTGCAGGACATTCTGCACCTATTGCGGTTTCTACTCCGAGCAGCTTTGCCGGAACAGGGAGTTGCCGGAGTCTTATGCCGAAGCGCTCGGCCGTGAATACGCATTAAGGAAGCAGGGATTGCCGGACAGTCCGGATACGCTGTACATCGGAGGCGGCACCCCGTCGGTGCTGCCTCTTTCCGTGCTTGGATCCATTGTGCAGTCCGTCTCGTGCAGAGGTGACGGACTGCACGAATACAGGGAATTTACAGTAGAAGTCAATCCTGACGATATCGTTGCCGGCGGACAGGAATATGTCGGTGCCCTGCTGTCCCTCGGCGTGAACAGGATCAGCATGGGTGTGCAGTCGTTCGATGACGGCATACTCGGATGGATGAACCGCAGGCATGATGCCGCGGAAGCTGTCGAAGCCTTTTCGATATTGCGCCGTTCAGGCGTAAGGAATATCAGCCTGGACCTCATTTTCGGTATCGGACTGATGACCGATGCACTCTGGCAGGATACTCTTGACCGTGTGCTCGGACTTCCCGGAGGCCCGCCGGAGCATATTTCTGCATATCAGCTTTCAGTAGAACAGGGTTCTGCCCTGGAGAAACTTGTCAGGACCGGCCGGTACAGGGAACCGGATGACGAATTTTGCTGCAGGCAGTATGATATGCTGTGTTCGGCCTTGCGTGGAGCCGGATACCGCCATTATGAAGTTTCCAATTTCGCCCTTCCGGGCCATGAGGCTGTCCATAATTCCGCATACTGGTCCGGAAGTCCGTATCTGGGGCTTGGTCCCGGGGCACATTCATATACCGTAACGGACGGCAGGCATGTAAGAAGCTGGAACAGGCCGTCAGTACGTGATTATGTCAGGGCTTATTCAGCCGGGCGGAACCGGGAAGCCGATACAGGAATCAGAGGACAGGAAGTGCTGACTGAGGATCAGGTGAAAATGGAGCGGATCATGCTTTCACTGAGAACCGACACGGGGATTTCCGAGGCGGTACTGAGGCAGGACGGGTCGCCGGGAGGAACGGACAGAATGATAGCGGAAGGGAATCTGGTGCGCCTGCCTGGCGGTTTTGTCAGGATTCCGGAAGACAAGTTCTTCATTTCCGACTCCATCATAGCAGAAATCGTATGAAAATCTTATAGCCATGAACATTTTTGCAGAAAGGATAGAACGCCTGAGGGCGTGGATGTCCGGGAACGGCTGGGATGCCGTGATCATTTCAGGTTCGGATCCGCATGCGAGCGAATACACGGCTTCACGCTGGCAGCAGATAGCCTGGCTTACCGGATTTACCGGCGAAGCGGGAGATGTCGTCATTACTGCCGGACATGCCGGACTGTGGACGGATTCCAGGTTTTTCATACAGGCGGTCCGCCAGCTGGAAGGTACAGGAGTGGAGCTGCATAAGACCAGAGTCCCCGATGCCCGGAGTATTCCGGAGTGGATGTCCGGGAAAGTCCGCACTGTAGCTGTGGACGGCCTTTGCCTGACCGCAGCTTCGGTCGCCGAACTCGAACATTACGGCTTCAAGGTGGAAGATGTGCCGGATCTGCTTTCTTGTATCTGGCATGACAGGCCAGGAATCCCGTCGACCCCGGTCATGACATTGTCAGAAGAATCAGTAGGCAAATCCCGTTACGACAAGCTTACCGACCTTCGCAAGTTCCTGCTGCTCCGTGACTGCGACTGTACAGTCATTTCAGCCCTTGACCAGATAGCGTGGCTTCTCAATGTGCGTGGAGAAGACATCGATTATAACCCTTACGTGATTTCATGGCTTTTCGTTTCGCAGTCGGAAGCGGTATGGTTTGTCAGGAAAGACGAAGACGCTCCGGACCCCGACACGGAGGACAGCTTCCAGGAACTTGAAGCGGACGGGATATCCATAATGCAGTATCAGGATATCGTCCCTTTCCTGAAGGAAATGTCGGAAGAGGAGCCTCAGAAGATTTTCCTGGATTTCACGACATTGAATCATACTCTTTACCGGAACCTGCTCGAAGCGGCCGGCGAAGAAAATATCCTGGCAGGCACTTCTCCTGTCCCTCTTTGGAAGGCAGTCAAGACACCTGCTGAGACCGAGGGCATGAAAGAGGCTTTTCTGGAAGACGGCGCGGCGATGGAAAAATTCCTTTTCTGGCTCGATACTACGGTGCATTCCGGCCGGACGGTCACGGAATGGGAAGCGTCCGAAAAACTGACGTCGCTGCGTTCCTCGATTCCCGGATACCGCGGGAACAGCTTTCCGAATATCTCCGCCTATGGTCCTAATGCCGCTCTGCCTCATTATATTACACCGGAATCCGGTTCTTCCGTAATAGAACCGCACGGTCTGTATCTGACAGATTCCGGAGGACAATATCTTTTCGGTACGACAGACATTACCAGAACTGTCCCGATGGGAGAGTGCACATATCTTGAAAAAGAAGATTATACACTCGTCCTCAAGGGTATGATTGCCCTTTCCAGGGCAATATTCCCTCGCGGGACTGCCGGGTGCCATCTGGATGTGCTCGCCAGAAATCCGCTTTGGCAGCGCGCAAGGAATTTCGGTCACGGTACGGGGCACGGGGTCGGTTTTTACCTGGGGGTACATGAAGGCCCGCAGGACATCAGGCAGAATTTCAACAGCCAGCCTCTGCTTCCGGGAATGATTACATCCGACGAGCCAGGAATCTATCGGGAGGGACAGCACGGAGTCCGTCATGAAAATATCCTGCTTTGCCGCGAAATGGAGCGGAACGCTTTCGGTTCCTGGCTATGTTTCGAGACCCTTACCCTGTGTCATATAGACACATCCGCCATCATCAGAGACCTGATGACAGCGGATGAAATAGAGTGGCTGAACGGCTATAACAGGCATGTCTTCGCAATGCTTTCCCCGAAACTTGACGAAGATGTCACGGCGTGGCTGCGTTCGAAGACTCGTCCTGTATAAGTATCATTCAGCGAGGTTTTTCGCGATTTCCTCGTCCGAGAGTGAGTAATCCACGAGGTTTCCTGCAAGATACTGGTCGTATGAAGCCATATCCACGAGCCCGTGTCCTGAAAGGTTGAACAGGATGACCTTTTTCTCGCCTGTCTCCTTGCATTTCAAGGCCTCGCGTATGGCGGCAGCTATCGCATGGCATGATTCCGGGGCCGGGATTATGCCTTCGGCCTTGGCGAAAAGGCAGCCTGCCTTGAACGATTCAAGCTGCTGGATGTCCACCGCTTCCATAAGCCCGTCTTTCAGCAGCTGCGACACTATCACTCCGGCTCCGTGATACCTCAGCCCGCCTGCGTGGATATTGGCCGGCTTGAATTTGTGTCCGAGAGTGAACATCGGCAGCAGCGGGGTGTATCCTGTTTCGTCTCCGAAATCATATTCGAACTTTCCTTTTGTCAGTTTAGGGCATGAAGCGGGCTCCGCCGCTATGAATCTCGTCTTTTTCCCGTCCAGGATATTGTGTCTGAGGAACGGGAAGGAAATTCCCCCGAAATTCGAACCGCCTCCGAAGCAGGCTATCACCATGTCCGGATATTCTCCGGCCATTTCCATCTGTTTTTCAGCCTCCAGACCGATGACGGTCTGGTGAAGGGTGACATGGCTCATGACGGAACCGAGGGTGTATTTGCATCCCGGAGTCATCTGCGCGAGCTCTACGGCTTCCGAAATCGCCGTTCCGAGGGACCCCTGATGATTCGGATCCTTGGTCAGGATGTCTTTTCCGGCCCTGGTGGTCATGGACGGGGACGGTATGACCTGGGCTCCGAAGACCTGCATGATGCTGCGCCTGTACGGCTTCTGCTCATAACTGATTTTCACCTGATATACAGCCGCTTCTATGCCGAACAGTTTGGCTGCGTACGAAAGGGCTGCGCCCCACTGTCCGGCCCCTGTTTCAGTGGTGACGTTGGTGATGCCCTCCTGTTTGCAGTAATATGCCTGTGCGAGGGCGGAATTGAGTTTGTGGGAGCCGACAGGGCTCACGCTTTCGTTCTTGAAATATATATGGGCAGGTGTTCCTATCGCTTCTTCAAGCCCGTATGCACGGACCAGCGGGGTAGAGCGATAATATGCGTACATCTCGCGTACCTTGTCTGGTATGTCTATCCATCGGTCGGTCTGGTTGAGTTCCTGACGGCAGAGTTCTTTTGCGAAGATGGGGAAAAGCTCTTCGGCTTTCAACGGTTGCTTCGTAGCCGGATTCAGCAGAGGCATGGGCTTGTTCACCATATCCGCCTGGATGTTGTACCATTGTTTCGGCAGATCGGCCTCATTCAGAAAAAATCGTTTCTGTTTCATGATGCGATGGATTAAGTAGGTTTTATATAGGTAATAATAAAAAGAGCCAGTCGGTATCTGTTTCCGGCTGGCTCCTTAAAGTTCCGTTCTGTTTTCCTTATGCCATTATGTAGGCGTTTATCGCTGTTGCGGTGAATCCGAGGAAAATCAGGGTTGCGAAAATATATGCAATGACTTTAAGTCTCTTCAGCCAGATATTGTTGTTCCATCCAAGAGTCTGGAATGCGCTCCAGAACCCGTGGGTAAGGTGGAACCAGAGAGCGCCGAACCAGATGATGTAAAGTACGAGCACCCACCAGTGTCCGAAAGTGGTGGTAAGCAGCAGGTACGGATCTACGGCTTCTTCTCCCATGAATTCCTTAAGCTGCATGTCTGCCCAGAAATGAGTCAGGTGGAAAGCCAGGAAACCGAGTACGATGATGCCGAGAACGATCATGTTCTGGGAAGCCCATGAATCGGCTTTTGCCTTGCTGGCTACCTTATAGCGGAAATATCCTCCGCGTGTGTTGAGGTTATGCAGGGTAAGTATGATGGCGTAAATGATATGGATTATGAAACCGAATGCCAGAACCGGCACCATAATGGTCACGATAGGAAGAGACATGAATTCGCATCCCATGGCGAAAAGGCCGTCGGGCGCCCCGAAGTTACCAGTACATGAATCTATGATGGAAAATGAGTTGATGGTAAGATGGAGCAGGAGGAAGATAATGAGGAACAGTCCGCTGATGCTCATTATGAGCTTCTTTCCGATCGAAGATGTAAAAATGTTTGCCATGTCAGTATCCTAAATAATTCGTTTTAGACTTCAGTTGTGCAAAGATATATTCTTTCTTGCAAGTTTCATAATAAAATGATATTTTTGTTTGCGTAAAAATAAGCCGGTATGGCTGTGATTGGAGAATTATGTATCGAAGAGTATTGCTGAAACTCAGCGGAGAAAGTCTGGGAGGCCCGTCGGGCAAGGGAATCAGTGAGGACATGCTTGCGGCATACGCGCGTGAGATAGCCGCTGCCGTAAAGGCCGGACTCCAGGTCTCCGTCGTTATAGGAGGAGGGAATATTTTCAGAGGCCTGTCCGGTGCGGGCAAGGGTTTCGACCGTGTCAACGGGGACAAGATGGGAATGCTGGCGACAGTCATCAATTCTCTCGGTCTGGCGATGGCCATACGTTCCGAAGGAGTCGGGGCAGAAGTCTTTACAGCCACTCCGATGATGCCGGTAGCCAGATATTATATGAGGGATGATGCAGTGGCGTTTATGGAAAACGGCGGAGTCTCGCTCATTGCCGGTGGAACCGGCAATCCGTTCTTCACCACTGATTCGGGAGCTGCGCTGAGAGCCCTTGAAATAGGGGCGGACGCATTGCTGAAAGGCACCAGAGTGGACGGAGTCTATACCGCTGACCCGGAAAAGGACCCACAAGCCGTCAGATATGAGGAACTTACTTTCGACAAGGCCATGGAAGACCACCTGAAGGTAATGGACCAGACGGCATTTGCACTGTGCAGGGAAGGCAATATGCCGATAATCGTCTTCGACATGAACGCTGAAGGGAATCTGATGCGGCTGCTCAGGGGCGAGAAGGTCGGCACTCTCGTGCATGTCTGATTTTATCGTGAACAAATAGATTGGAATTATGATAGACAAAGCAAAAGAACTTGTAGCTACGGCCAGGACCAAGATGTCCGATGCTGTGAAATTTCTGGAGGAAGACCTCAAGACTTACAGGGTAGGTAAGGCCAATCCTCTTATATTCAATAATGTCGTCGTAGATTATTACGGAACTCCCACTCCTGTTCCACAGGTGGCTTCCGTGACGACTCCTGATGCCAGGACCCTGGTCATACAGCCATGGGAAAAGAAGATGATCCCGGTCATCGAAAAAGCCATCATGGACGCCAATATCGGTCTGACTCCGCAGAATAACGGAGAAAGCATCAGATGCAGCGTGCCGCCTCTTACCGAAGACAGGAGAAAAGAACTGATAAAGAAAGTAAAGGCTGCAGGTGAAAACGCGAAAGTCGTGGTCAGGAACGCACGCCGTGATGCCATAGACGCCCTGAAAAAAGCACAGAAGGACGGCCTTCCGGAGGATGCGGAGAAAGACTTCGAACAGAATGTCCAGAAGGATACCGATTCATTCGTGAAGAATATCGACGAACTCGTTTCATCGAAGGAGAAGGAAATTCTCACGGTCTGATCATTGTATTTTTGAAAAAATAGCTTTATATTTGTACTTGTTACGTCTGAATATGAGCAAACGATTTAGCGCATACGGTTATTTTTATTTCTATTTCCAGAAAAGGTGATAGCCGGACGTCGCGTGTAGTACAATATAATATAAAAAATATGTTGGAGCTGTCCGGGTGCGGGCGGCTCCGTTTTTTTTTGAAGAAATGGAAAATACGACTAAAAAAAGAGTAGCGATACAGGGCTATTCGGGATGTTTTCACGAGCAGGCTGCCAGAATATTCTATGACAAATTCGACGGCAGTACGCCGGGTATAGTGGAGTGTCCTACATTCGATGATCTGTACAGATCTTTGGATGCGGGAAGGGCGGATGCGGCCATCATGGCTATCGAAAATACGGTTTCAGGCGGTTTGCTCCCTAATTTCGAACTGCTCAGGAAATACAACGTGAAGATAAAGGGAGAGGTTTTCCTGCGTATCCAGCAGAACCTCATGGCGCTCCCTGGCCAGAAGATAGAAGATATCAAGGAAGTGAGGACGCATTACATGGCCATCAACCAGACCCGTCCGTTTTTCCAGTCCTATCCGTGGATAAGGCTCGTGGAGTCTGAGGATACGGCGAAAAGCGCTGCGGATGTTGCGGAGCAGAAGCTTGCCGGGGTAGGAGCCGTGGCATCCCTGCTGGCGGCTGACCTTTACGGACTGGAAGTCCTTCAGGAAAGCATCGAGACATACAAGCAGAATTTCACCAGATTCCTGGTATTCGATGACAGCATCACTATTCCCAAAGACAGGGTGAATAAAGTTTCCCTGTGCTTTACGCTTCCCCATAAGGCAGGCTCGCTGGCGCAGGTCCTCACCATACTCTCGTTCTACGATATGAATCTCACCAGAATACAGTCTCTTCCCATACCGGGGAAATCGTGGCAGTATTTTTTCTATGCCGACATAAAATTCGACAATTATCTCCGTTACAGCCAGGCTGTTTCGGCTGTACGCCCTCTGATGGAGGATCTCAATATCCTCGGAGAATATGAAGCTGCATTGTAACCACTGACAGAAAACACATAAGTATCATGATAATCAGACCAGCCAAAAGGACAGAATCAGTCCGGGAATATTACTTCTCACGGAAGCTGAAAGAAATAGACAGGATGAACGCGGAAAGGGTTGCCTCCGGCCGCGACCGTATCATAAATCTGGGCATAGGCGCACCTGACGGGATGCCGCCTGCCGCGGCAATAGATGCTCTCAGGGAATCGGCTTCGCAGCCGGGCAATCATGCTTATCAGAGCTACATAGGTATTCCGCAACTGAGACAGGCATTTGCGGAATGGTATGCAAGATACTACGGCGTTACTCTCGATTCTGAAAAGGAAATCCAGCCTTTGGCCGGCTCGAAGGAGGGAATACTTCTGATATCGCTTGCTTTTCTGAATCCCGGAGACAAGGTTCTGGTTCCGGATCCGGGATATCCGACTTATTCATCCGCTACAGCCCTGACCGAAGCTGAACTGGTGCCGTATGACCTGAAGGCAGACAACGGGTGGCGGCCAGACTTCGATGCATTGGAAAAAATGGATCTAAGCGGAGTGAAAATCATGTGGACGAACTATCCCAACATGCCGACCGGAGCTTCCGCTGACATGGAATTATATGGCAGACTCGTGGATTTCGGCCGCAGACACGGGATCCTGGTCTGCAACGACAATCCTTACAGTTTTATCCTGAATGACAACCCGCTTTCCATTCTGGCCGTTCCGGGAGCCAAAGACTGCTGTCTGGAGCTGAATTCGCTGAGCAAGGCGCACAACATGTCCGGCTGGCGTATCGGAATGGTGGCCGCAGATGCTGAAATCATCTCGCAGATATTGAAGGTCAAGAGCCAGATGGATTCGGGGATGTTCAAACCGTTGCAGCTGGCTGCCGTGGAAGCATTGTCCCAGGGGCCTGAGTGGTTCGAATCCCTCAATGCGGAGTACCGGCGCCGCCGGGTTCTGGCCGGAAGGATTTTCGACATTATCGGCGCGGATTATGACAGGGACAGCAGCGGGATGTTTCTATGGGGGAGAATCTCTCCGGGCAACAGATTCCTGAATCCAGAGGCCGGTGACGCTTCTCTCGGAGAGCAGGTGTCCGATAAGATTCTATATAATGCAGGGGTTTTCATCACTCCGGGTTTCATTTTCGGCAAGAACGGGCGTGATTATATACGTATCTCGCTCTGCGCAAAGCCGGAAATCCTCGAATGCTCGGCTGAAAAAATCCTGGGGATATGAGGATGTCGAATCTGACAGCATGATAGCGAAAAAGAAAACAAAACAGACAGGAAATGAAGATTGGAATTGTAGGTCTGGGCCTGATAGGAGGCTCGATGGCCATCGATCTGAAAAGAAAAGGGTTTGCCGATGAGATAACCGGAGTCGAGTCGGACAGCGTGAATGCGGCTGCTGCCTTGAAGATCGGACTTGTGGACAGGATATTGCCATTGAAAGAATGTGTGGATGTCAGCGACATGATAATATTGGCTGTCCCGGTGGGGGCAGCCGTAAGAATGCTTCCGGAAATACTGGATATGTTCAAGGCAGAGGAAAATGCGGCGGGAGTGTGCCGGAGAACGGTCATTGATGTCTGTTCTACAAAGGAACAGCTGGCGAAAACAGCGCATTACCATCCCATGAGGACCCATTATGTGGCGACGCATCCGATGGCCGGTACTGAATATTCGGGCCCGTGGGCTGCCATGCCGGGGCTTTTCGACGGGAGAGCCTGCATCATCTGCAATCAGGAGGAATCTTCGCCGGCATCCGTGCGTCTGGTGGAGAAAATGTATGATGTGCTGAATATGAGACCGATATACATGAACGCATCAAGCCATGACGTGCATACGGCGTATGTGTCGCACATTTCCCACATCACTTCTTTCGCTCTGGCCCTTACGGTGCTGGACAAGGAAAAGAACGAAAAGCACATCTTCGATCTGGCTTCGGGAGGATTTTCATCTACCGTGCGTCTGGCGAAAAGCAACGCCGACATGTGGGTGCCGATATTTTCCCAGAACAGGGAGAATCTGCTGAAGGTGATAGATACGTATATCGACAAGATCAACGCTTTCCGCAGGGCCATAGATGAATTCGACGAACCGGGAATACGTTCGCTTATCGAAGATGCCAACAGGATAAAAAGAATAATAAGATAATTATAAAACGGACTTTGTCATGGAAAAGAAACTCGACATCATTCCACTGGAAGAGTGGAATCTGTTCAATCTGTTCAACGAAAAGAAACCTCTGCTCATCGCAGGACCTTGCAGTGCTGAATCCGAAATACAGATTATGGAGACTGCTCGCGGACTCAAGTCGATGGGAGTCAGTGTGTTCCGTGCCGGAATATGGAAACCTCGCACTCATCCGAATACTTTCGAGGGCGTAGGTACACCGGGACTGAAATGGCTTCAGAGGGTGAAAAACGAACTCGGAATGAAAATATGTACTGAAGTCGCCAGCGAAAGACATATCTTCGACTGTATGAAATTCGGTGTCGATATGGTCTGGATAGGCGCACGTACCACGGCGAATCCTTTTCTGGTGCAGGAAATCGCTGATGCCCTGAAAGACACGGACATACCTGTCCTCGTGAAAAATCCGGTGAATCCGGACATCGACCTTTGGATAGGAGCGTTGGAACGCCTGAACCAGGCAGGAGTGAAGAAACTGGGAGTAATCCACCGCGGTTTCTCGACTTCAGAGAAGATTCCTTACAGGAACAGGCCGGACTGGCAGATAGCGGTAGAATTGAGGACCCGCTATCCGGAACTGCCTTTCTTCTGCGATCCGAGCCACATGGGCGGAGCCAAGAAATACATTCAGGAAATCTCGCAGACGGCACTTGATCTGGGGCTGGACGGGCTGATGATCGAGTCGCACTGCGATCCGACATGCGCTCTCAGCGATGCCAAGCAGCAGCTTACTCCGAAAGAGATGGAAGAGCTGATGTCCAGGCTGACTGTCAGGGAGAACGATTCGGACAGTCCGGAATACCGGGAAAACATACACCAGCTGCGTGCCAAGATAGACGTCCTGGATGACAGTCTGCTCTATCTTCTCGGTTCCAGAATGGATATCAGCCGTCAGATAGGGGAGTATAAGAAGACCAACAATATCGCGATACTTCAGACGGGGCGTTGGGATGAACTGCTCGCCAAGGCCATCGAAAAGGGTGCGACTCTCGGACTTCCGGCGAAATTCGTTTCCGCAGTCTTCAATGCCATACACGAGGCTTCCGTACAGGTCCAGAATGATATCCTTACAGGAGGCTCTTCAGAAGATTCCGGAAAATAACGGTTTCGTGTTCCGTCAGGAACGCGGCCTCTATAGGTACCTGGAACATCCTTTTCCGGAGAGTTTCAGGTACTTCTTTTATTTCCCGCAGCCTTTGCGCGTCTTTTTCCGTAGTGGCGACCAGTGCCGTAGGTTCTCCGGCAGCGGCTGAATCTATTTCCCTGATATCGGACTTTTTGAATCTGTGGTGGTCTCCGAAAGCCAGATGTCCGGCTATTTTGTATTTTCCGGCGAGATAAGACCTCAGAGGCGTATCGTTGGCTATGCCTGAGACCAGAATGGCACGCTTTGAATAAATATAGTGTGCATCGCCTTCAGGGAAGACTTTTTCAGCATCGCAGTAGCGTATCGTCGAGAACAGAACAGTCTGTTTCCTGCCCGTGATGTTTGTCCCCTGCAGGGTTTCCGGATTGAAATCCCGTATTCCCATGGAGCCGAGCCATTCCTGTTTTGTCTCCTCGTCCATGAAAGACGGGCATTTTGTGATGATTATCACATCGGCTGCATTCGCCCGCTCCCGGAGATCTCTCAGCCGTCCTATCGGCATCAGGTGGTCGGTCATTATCGGGCGGCCATAGTCTATGAGCAGGATGGAAAGTGCCGGTTTCAGAGACCTGTGCTGGAACGCATCATCCAGAATTATGATATCGGCCGGCAGAAATTCCCTGTTCAGACACCTGCGTCCCTTTTTCGATGTCTTCAGCCTGTCCGGATGACAGAGGAAACCGCATCCTTCCACCCGGTCAGCATCTACAGCTACGGTCACTTCCGGGAATTTCATCTTTATCTGCAGCGGCTCGTCTCCTGAGAAAGAAGATTTGCTGTCCGTCAGGACTTGCTGGAAACCTTTGCTGCGGCGCCCGTAACCTCTGGACAGGACTGCAAAATGCTTTCCGGCGCTTTCTTCCATTGAAAGCAAAGTCCTGAGAGTCATTTCAGTATGCGGTGTCTTTCCGGTCCCTCCGACAGTAATATTGCCTATGCAGATGGCAGGGACTTCTGCCGCTGTCGATTTCCTGATTCCTTTGTCGAAAAGGAAATGTCTGAATTTCAGTGCGAAATAGTATGGTGCAAGTAATATAGCGTCTATCATATACTCTTATGGATTTATTTTTCTCCCCAGCGCTCCGCCACGTAGTCCAGAGTCCGGTACAGTTCATCCGGTTCATACAGAGTCACCAGCTTGAGCCTTGTCTCCTTGAAATCAGGCAGCCCCTTGAAATATGCCGACAGGTGGCGCCTCATTTCCAGGACACCGACTTTCTCTCCTTTTACTTCGACGGATTTGGCCAGATGCTTTTTCGCGAGCGTCACTCTTTCATTTACGCTCATGGGAGGCAGGAGTTCCCCGGTGTCCAGGAAATGCCTTATTTCCCTGAAAATCCACGGATGTCCGTATGTGGCCCTGCCTATCATGATGGCGTCCACTCCGTATCTGTCGAAATATTCCCTGGCTTTCAGCGGCGAGTCTATGTCTCCGTTTCCGATTATCGGTATATGCATCCTCGGATTTTCCTTGACTTTTCCTATCAGGGTCCAGTCAGCATCGCCCTTGTACATCTGGCACCTCGTCCTGCCATGAATGGTCAATGCCTTGATTCCGACATCCTGAAGCCTTTCGGCCAGTTCTACTATGATTTTCGAGTCTTCATCCCAGCCGAGTCTGGTCTTTACCGTCACGGGCAGTTTCACGGCATCCACCACCATTTTCGTGATCATGACCATCTTGCCCGGCTCTTTCATCATTCCGGAGCCCGCCCCGCGGCGGGCAATCTTGTTGACCGGACAGCCGAAATTGATGTCTATCAGATCGGCTCCGTGCCCACCGACCAGCTGCACGGCATTCTCGGCCATTTTCGCGGCATCTACCATGGCCTCCGGTATGTTCCCGTAGATCTGTATTCCTATCGGAGCTTCATAGTCATGGGTGACCATCTTGGCCAGAGCTTTTCCGGCATCGCGAATCAACCCGTCGGAAGATACGAATTCAGTGTACATCATGTCCGCCCCGAATTCCTTGCACACGAAACGGAAGGATGCGTCCGTCACATCTTCCATCGGCGCCAGGAAAAGCGGTCTGTCCCTGAACTCGATATTTCCGATATTCATCATTATCTGTCCTGTTTTTCAGTCCCAGTAACCTGCTTGGATGAAAGCAGCGGAGTGCCTGCTTCCGTTGGTTTCTACAAGTTGAATTCCTTTTTTACGGTGTCGACTGAATCGAGAAGCTCCCATCCGAAGAACTGCGCCACTTCCTGAGTCTTTACGCCTCCCCGGTACACTTCCACGAATTCCTGGTAAGGCTTCCTGCCTACATGGCCGTATGCGGCGGTCGGCTCGTAAATAGGTTTCTTGAGCTGGAATTTCTCGATGATCTTCGCCGGTCTCAGGTCGAACAGCCGGCCGATGCGCCCGGCTATATAGGAGTCGCTGTACTGCTTTCCTGAAGGGTCTTTGGCAGCTGTCCCGTATGTGTTCACATATATACTTACAGGTTCGGCTACGCCTATCGCATAAGCCAGCTGCACCAGCATTTCATGTGCAAGTCCTGCAGCTACCATGTTTTTCGCTATGTACCTGGCTGCGTAGGCTGCGGAACGGTCCACTTTCGACGGGTCCTTGCCTGAAAAGGCTCCGCCGCCGTGCGCTCCCTTGCCTCCGTAAGTGTCCACTATGATTTTCCTTCCGGTCAGCCCGGTATCTCCGTGAGGGCCGCCGATTACGAATTTTCCGGTAGGGTTTACGTGAAGGATGTAGCCGTCTCTGAACAGGGCGGCAGTTTCTTCCGGAAGTTCGGCTATCAGTTCAGGTATAAGTATTTCCTGGACATCCTTCCGTATCTTCGCCTGCATGGCTGCATCTACGCGTTTCTGGCCGTATTGGTCGCAGGCCTCCCTGTAACTCATATTGCCGAGCTCTGCCGGCACGAACTCGTCGTGCTGTGTGGAGATGACGATGGTGTGGACTTTTACCGGACGGTGTGTTGCATCATCGTATTCTATGGTGAACTGTGATTTTGAATCCGGTCTCAGATATGGCATCAGTTCCGGAGTCTCTTTTCTGATTCTGGCCAGAATCATGAGAGCCTTGTGGGCGAGAGCCAGCGGCAGCGGCATATATTCGGCTGTATCGTTGCATGCATAACCGAACATCATGCCCTGGTCTCCTGCTCCCTGTTCGTCTGCGTTTTCTGTCACGACTCCGCGGTTTATATCCTGGGATTGCTCGTGAATGGCAGACAGGACTCCGCATGAATTCCCGTCGAACATATATTCGGCCTTGTTGTAGCCGATTTTGTTGATGACTTTTCTGGCCACGCTCTGTATGTCCACGTATGCGTCCCTGGAGCTGACTTCCCCGCCTACTACCACGAGTCCGGTGCTGCAGAAAGTCTCGCAGGCCACTTTCGCCTCAGGGTCCTGGCGGAGGAATTCATCGAGTATTGCATCGGATATCTGGTCCGAAACCTTGTCAGGGTGTCCTTCCGACACCGATTCTGAAGTAAACAAATATGCCATGTCGTTTAGTTTATGTTTATCCGGTTTGTAAATTCTTCGCCAGAAGCTTTTGCCGGTTCCGGGGCATAAAAAAAGCTCCTGCCGGAATGAGGAGCACAAACCATATCTAAAAATTGAGATGCACGCTGTACGTGCAATGTCATTTTAGCATTTTTTTGTGTGGTTGCAAGCAGCCAAATCTCTCCACATTTCTGTTTTCGGCTGCAAATATAGATATTTTTGCTTTTTTACAAAAGATTTTATGCGGAATTCGGTATATATAAGTTCCTGTCGAGCCTGTCGTTCCGGCAGATTTGCAGTCTGTTCCGGCAGACACGCATACGACACCTGCGTTTCGG
>CALUSC010000014.1 GCA_944323345.1 uncultured Bacteroidales bacterium
TGAGCCACTCACGGGGATCGAACCCGCGACCTACGCGTTACGAATGCGTTGCTCTACCATCTGAGCTAAAGTGGCTTTTGTATCTCCTGACCGGTAATCGGAAAGGGACTGCAAAAATAGTAAAAATTTTTGATATTGCACAATCAGACACTTTATTTTTATGGAAACTGATATTGTGATTATCGGAGCCGGAGCGGCAGGGCTGATGGCTGCCATAGCGGCAGGTAATCTTGGAGCGAAGACTGTCATCGTGGAGAAGATGCCCAGACCAGGAAGAAAAATCATGATCACCGGGAAAGGCCGCTGTAATATGACCAACCTCAAGGACTGGAACGAATTTTCCGCACATATACACCCGAAAGCCAATTTTCTCAAAAATTCCTTTTTTAATTTTCCTCCGGAAAAGACAGTGGATTTTTTCAGGCGGAACGGACTGGCTACAGTAGCGGAACGGGGAGACAGAGTATTTCCTGAGTCACACAGGGCCATGGACGTGGTAGATACGCTGACACGGGCTGTTTCCGATGCCGGCGTCAGAATTATGACAGGAATGCCGGTCGGGAGGATTTCAGGTACCGACGGACATTTTACAGTATATACTGAAAACAGAGAAGAAATCAAATGCAGCAAAATAATTATCGCTACCGGAGGCCTGTCATATCCCGCTACAGGTTCGACAGGCGACGGATACGGATGGGCAGAAAGAGCTGGGCACAGAATAACGCCATGCTTTCCGTCATTGACAGCGCTTGTCCCGTCCGGATACAAGATATTGCAGGATAACACATCGGGGAAAGGACACATAGACAAAGACCTGCCGCTTTCGGAACTGGGCAGGAAACTCGCAGGCAATGCTCTGAAAAACATATCTCTGGGAGTACTGATAGACGGGAAACACGTCATTGAAGAATTCGGGGACATCGATTTCACGGATGGCGGCATAGAAGGTCCCGTCGGCTTCAAGGTCAGCCGCAAATGCGTCAAGGCCATATGCAACGGTTCCAAAATCACCCTCACTCTGGATATGAAGCCGGCAGTCTCACAGGATGCCCTCGACAGGAAAATAAGCGTGCTTTGGGAAAGCATTCAGGCCGACAGCCGCAGCAAAGGCAAAAACATGTCTTTCAGATTCAGGATATTGCTCGGCAAACTGATGCCGGTATCTCTCGTGGACGGATTTCTCAGATATTATCCGGACCCGGACGTAAGGAATCTGGGGAAAAGACTCAAATGCTGGAAATTCGAGATTCCGGGATTCGTAGGGTATGAAAGATGCGTCGTGACGGCCGGAGGCGTGTCCACGGATGACGTTTCGCCACGGACAATGGAATCCAGAATCGTCCCAGGGCTGTATTTTGCAGGGGAAATACTGGACATCGACGGAGATACCGGAGGGTATAATCTGCAGGCTGCTTTTTCCACCGGCGTCATGGCAGGTGAAGCATGCGCTAAATCACTCCTGAACCTATCATCTCATCATTGTCATACCACACGGCAAACTGGCCTGGAGTAATTCCGCGCTGAGGTTCGTCGAAAAGAATGAAAAGTCCGTTCCTGCGCATAATCAGAGTCGCATCCTGCAGGGGCTGGCGATACCTGATCCTTACTCGGTAACGGCGTATTTCGCCTTCGGCCATGGGCATGTCTTCCCTGATCCAGTGCACGTCTTCCGGAGATATCCTGAGACAACTTCTCGACAATCCCTTGTGCGTATGGCCTTCGCCCACATATATCCTGTTGGAAACAATATCGGTGGCAATAACGAAAAGGCTGTCCTTATGGCCTCCGATGTTCAATCCTTTACGCTGGCCTATCGTATAGAACTGGGCTCCGTCATGCTTTCCTATTATCTTGCCGAAAGGATTTTCCCTGTATCTGGTCTTCTTTACATGCTTCTTTCCGGAACGGTAAGTCTCCGTTTCGAAAATGATGTCATCATAGCACACAGGTTCGGCAAGTCTTGACAGATCGTCATCGGATAAAGCCGCAATCTTGTCAGGGTCAAATATTCCGTCCGACGAACATCCGCTTTCGAAATCCGGATTTCCGAGAACAGTCTTTTCCCTGACCGGATCATTGACTTTAAGAGATTTGGTTTCGGAAATATAAGACGTGACCATATCCGGAGGAGCCGCAATGCCGTCCTTTTCAAGACTCTGCAATGTACGTTTCAGAAAATCATAATGGCTGTTTGCAGAAAAATATGCATCGTAAACCTCTATGACATCGCCTTCGCAAGGCTTGAGCTTCTGCTGAAGGAAAACGGGAAGATCGACTTTGCCCACAAAGCATATACCCTGTGAATCTTTCTTGTCCGCTGAAGGAAGGTCAGCCTCTGCCGCAATCCTCCTTACCTCAGGCTTGTCCAGCTCCCCTATCGGAAACAATGCTCTGGAGAGCTGTGCCTGTGTAAGCTGGCAGAGGAAATAGCTCTGGTCCTTGTTCGGATCCGAGCCGGCGAATATCCTGTAAACTGTTTTTCCGTCGGGTCCCTGGATTTCATCCTTACGGCAATAATGGCCCGTCGCCACATAATCCGCCCCAAGTTTCAGCGCACACTTCATGAAAGCGTCGAATTTGATTTCCCTGTTGCACAGGACATCAGGGTTGGGAGTCCTGCCCTTGGAATATTCATCGAACATATAATCGACCACACGCCGCCTATACTCGGAACTCAAATCGACGAAATAGAACGGAATCCCGATTTTCCTCGCTACCATTTCGGCTACGAAACGGTCTTCTTCCCACTCGCAGTCTCCGTGAAGAGTACCTGTCGTATCATGCCAGTTCTGCATGAAAAGCGCAAATACGTCATAACCGGCCCTTTTAAGAAGAAGGGCGGCCACACTCGAATCCACTCCGCCGGATAATCCGATACAAACTTTCATAAGCGATACAGTATCTTCGGTCTGCACGACCAATAAGGAAAATTTTTATTATATTTGTTGAGTTATGGTACTGAAAGAATTAAACATACGTTTCCGTGAATATGAAAATATCTCGGAACTGGCGGAAGAGGACAGGCTTCTGGCAGAAGAAGCAGTAAAAGCTACAGCCAATTCATATTCGCCATATTCAAGGTTTCATGTCGGGGCCGCCCTGAAACTTTCCAACGGGAAAATCGTACATGGCAGCAACCAGGAAAACATCGCGTACCCGTCAGGTCTGTGTGCCGAAAGGACTGCCATGTTTTATGCGAGTGCGGAATACCCGGACGCAGGAATGGAAGCCATCGCCATAGCGGCATCCAAAAACGGACAGATCTGTGAGATGCCGGCCACTCCGTGCGGGGCATGCAGGCAGGTCATGGCCGAATACCAGGACAAATCAGGCCGTCAGATGAAAATAATTCTCGTCGGCAGTAAGAAAATCATGATATTCGACAAGGTCGATGACATGCTCCCGTTCATTTTCGACAGTCTGAAATAATTTTTGTATTCCAGAAAAAAACACTACATTTGCAGTCGGGTAAGTCATACACGACCAGCTCCTGCTGAATTCCCCCAGGACCGGAAGGTAGCAAGGGTAAGCGGTTGTAGCGGTGCGATGTATTAAGCTTACCCTTTTTTTGTATCTACTCTTTCTTCTGGGCATGCTGCGAAACTGCCTCAGGTCGCGGCTGTTCTTTCCCGGACATGACAGCCGCAACCTTGTCATATTCCTGTTCGGTAATCATCTTGCATGAGCCGTTGAATGCGGCACCGAGTTCAACAATAAGCTTGCGGACACTCAATTCGCCCTCCACCGAACACTCGCTCTTGATGGCCATGGTATCCTTTACGGTAAAGCTTCCTTTGGTCTTGCCCCAGACATCAGCATTAATACATGCTATTTTCGCATTGACTTCCGCACTTTCCCCTATCACGACCTTTCCTTCCGAAACTATGCTGCCCTCGAACTTACCGTCTATTCTCAGATCGTTCGGAGATATGATTTCACCTTTGAAGTACGTACCTGCCGATATGCGGCTTACCAGGTTTACATTTGCCGCCTGTTCAATTTTAGCCATAATATATTATCTTTTTGATTCCTGTTACGATTAAAGATTCCGTCCGTGGCAATTCTTGTATTTCTTGCCTGAACCGCACGGACACGGGTCGTTTCTTCCCACAGTCTTCTCGACATGTACCGGCATCCTGCTCTTCTGGTCAGGTCCGTTCGTCACCATATCCGTACGGCTCGTACGCATCTGGCTCATGTCAGGTTTGCGTGCCGGGGCGGGAGCCTGCGCCTGGGAAGCGTCCCTGAGCGGGATATGCGCTCTGAAAAGGAACGACAGAATATCCTTGTTCAGGGATTCGAGCATGGACTTGAAGAGGTTGAAGCTCTCGAACTTGTATATAAGCAGAGGATCTTTCTGCTCGTACGTGGCATTCTGCACGGACTGTTTCAGGTCATCCATATCACGAAGATGCTCTTTCCAGTGCTCGTCGATCTGATAAAGGGTGATGGTCTTGCTCAATGCCCTGGCTATCTCCTTGCCTTCAGTCTCATAGGCTTTCTTTAGGTTTACGGAAAGAGTCAGCATCTTGCGGCCGTCAGATATAGGAATGGCTATATTCTGATAAATGGCGCCCTGCTTTTCATATACTTCCTTAATTATAGGATAAGCTTTCTGCACCATGGTATCCATCCTGCGCGAATAGACTTCCAGCATATTATGGAAAAGGCGTTCGCTCAGGTCCTTTGGAGTAGCCTTGTTATAAAACGCCTCATCGAAGCCTGCGTCTATGGACATCAGGCGCATTACGGCCTCGTTGAATGATGCGAAATCATAGCCTTCGCAATTTTCCACAAGAATATCGGCAGTATCCTGCATCATGTTCATGACATCGATATCGACCCTGTCTCCTACCAGGGCATTGCGCCTCTTGGTGTAAATGACTTCCCTCTGGGAATTCATCACATCATCATATTCGAGCAGTCTCTTTCTGATACCGAAGTTGTTTTCTTCCACTTTCTTCTGGGCGCGTTCGATGGAATTGGAAAGCATGGACGACTCCAGGGCTTCATTATCCTGCATTCCGAGTTTGTCCACCACCGCGGCTATCCTTTCGGAACCGAAAAGCCTCATCAGCTTGTCTTCGAGAGATACGTAGAAAGTGGAAGAACCCGGATCTCCCTGACGTCCTGCACGGCCCCTGAGCTGGCGGTCCACACGGCGGCTGTCATGTCTTTCCGTACCGATGATGGCGAGACCTCCTGCCTTGCGGACTTCGTCTGAAAGCTTGATGTCGGTACCACGTCCGGCCATGTTGGTGGCTATGGTCACGGTGCTGGACTGGCCTGCATGGGCTACGACCTCGGCTTCTCTGGCGTGCTGCTTGGCATTGAGGACCTGATGCTGTATACCTCTGAGCTTGAGCATTCTGCTCAAGAGCTCCGACGTCTCGACGTCGGTGGTGCCGACCAGCACCGGCCGGCCCTCAGAGGTCAGCTCCACAATCTTGTTTATCACCGCCTCGTATTTTGCCTTCTTCGTCTTGTATATAAGATCGTCATTATCCTTTCTGGCTATAGGCCTGTTCGTCGGAATGACCACCACATCCAGTTTGTAAATGGACCAGAACTCCCCGGCCTCCGTCTCTGCAGTACCGGTCATGCCGGCCAGCTTGTGATACATACGGAAATAATTCTGGAGGGTAATAGTGGCGAATGTCTGCGTGGCAGCCTCCACCTTCACATTCTCCTTGGCCTCCACCGCCTGATGCAAACCGTCGCTCCAGCGGCGGCCTTCCATGATACGGCCCGTCTGCTCGTCCACGATTTTCACCTTGTTGTCCATAATGACGTAGTCGATATCCTTCTCGAACATCGCATACGCCTTGAGCAGCTGATTTACGGTATGGACCCGTTCTGACTTCAGGGCGAAATCAGCCATTATCTCGTCTTTCTTCACACTCTTCTCCTCGGCAGACAAGTCGCTTTTCTCCACTTCGGCTATCGCACTGCCCACATCCGGAAGGATGAAGAACTTCGGATCCGAAAGAGTGCCGCTGAGCAGATCGTGCCCGTTGTCGGTCATTTCCACTGCATGCTGTTTCTCGTTTATCACGAAAAACAGAGGATCCGTCACGACCGGCATTTCCCTCTCGTTGTCCTGGATATAATAATTTTCCGTCTTCTGCAGAATCTGCTTTATTCCGGGCTCGCTGAGATACTTTATCAGCGGTTTGTATTTCGGAAGACCCTTGTATGCCCTGAGCAGCAGTTTTCCGCCCTCCCTTTCATCGCCTTCGGCAATGAGTTTCTTGGCTTCATTGAGCGTGGATGTGACCAGAGTCTTCTGATTGTTATACAGCTTTTCCACATAAGGCTTGAAATCTATGTACTGCTGGTCTTCGCCTTTCGGTACAGGACCGGATATGATAAGCGGAGTCCTCGCATCGTCGATAAGGACGGAGTCGACCTCATCGACTATTGCATAATGATGCTTTCTCTGTACCAGGTCATTGACCGATACGGCCATGTTGTCCCTCAGGTAGTCGAAACCGAATTCATTGTTGGTACCGAACGTGATGTCGCAGGCGTAAGCCCTTTTTCTGGATTCGCTGTTAGGCTGGTGTTTGTCTATACAGTCGACTGAAAGTCCGTGGAACATATAGAGAGGTCCCATCCACTCCGAGTCTCGTTTCGACAGATAGTCATTCACGGTCACCACATGGACACCCTTGCCGGCAAGAGCATTGAGGAATACAGGAAGAGTGGCGACCAGAGTCTTTCCCTCTCCCGTAGCCATCTCGGCGATCTTTCCCTGATGCAGGACTATTCCTCCGATAAGCTGGACATCATAATGCACCATGTCCCAGGTGATTTCATTTCCGCCCGCCATCCAGTGGTTCTGCCATACGGCCTCATCCCCTTCTATCTTTACAAAATCCTTTGTCGTGCTGAGAGTACGGTCGAAGTCAGTCGCCTTCACACGGATTTCCGGATTCTCCTTGAACCTGCGCGCAGTAGACTTCATAACTGCAAAAGCCTCAGGGAGTATCTCATTGAGGACTTTCTCGATCTCTTCATCGACTTTCTTCACCAGTTTGTCGGATTCGGTAGCCAATGCTTCCTTCCTGTCGAGCGGAATATCCTTTTCCAGTTCTTCCTTGATCTGCGCTATCCTCGTCTCATCTTCGGAAATCCTGTCCCTGATAATCTGTTTCAGCTCCGCGGACTTGGCCCTGAGCTCGTCGACAGACAATTTATCTATGACCGTATAGGCTTCCAGAACCTTTGCCAGTATCGGCTGGAGCTGCTTGAGGTCTCTTTCGGCCTTGGTACCGAACATTTTCTTGAACAAATCTGCTATAGACATATATGTATTCCTTTAATTCAACTTAAATTACAAGCCGTTTTCCCCGCACAAAAAGCCGGAAAAACAATCTGACAAATATAATTATATTTAAGGACAATACAAAAATATTGACAGGCATGCCTGTCAATATAAATGATTATCCAGCAATTTACGGGATAGGACGGCTTCCGCAGACGCGATATCAGAGAGTGCGGCCCGGATACTGCTCCAACGCCTTTCCCAAAAGGAAAGCGGCCCGCTGCAGGTCTTCCGATTTCAATACATAGGCCATCCTGACCTGATTCGTACCGAGCCCTGGAGTGATATAGAAGCCGTTGGCAGGAGCCATCATCACGCTTTCGCCTTCATGGCTGAAATCGGAAAGACACCATGAGCAGAATTTCTCGGCATCATCCACCGGCAGGGCGACCATGGCATAAAAAGCCCCGTGTGGAGTCGAAACTTTCACACCAGGTATGGCTGACAAGGCCTGGATCAGGACTTTTCTGCGCCTGTCATATTCCGAGATGACATTTTCCAGATACGACGGATCTTCCCCGCAGGATGCTTCCGCAACGATCTGGCCGAGAAGCGGAGGGCTGAGCCTGGCCTGGCAGAGTTTCAACACTCCCTGAGTGATCGACTTGTTTTTAGTGATAAGCGCCCCTACCCTGATACCGCATTCGGAATACCGCTTCGAAAACGAATCGATAAGGACGGCGTTTTCCGCAAGTTCATCGAAATGGCCTGCCGAGAAATATTCCTGTCCGTCATATACGAACTCGCGGTACACTTCATCGGAAAAGAGATACAGGCCATGCTTCCTGACAATATCGGCAAGCATACGCATTTCGCGGTGAGTGTACAGCGTTCCGGACGGGTTGTTCGGATTGCAGATCAGGATAGCTTTCGTCCTGTCGGTAATGAGCTCTTCGAAATGCTCCACTTCAGGAAGGGCGAAATCGTTTTCAATATGTGTCTTCAAGGTACGTACCTTCACTCCGGCCACGTCGGCGAAAGCCAGATAGTTCGCATAGGTCGGCTCCGTAGTGATCAGTTCGTCTCCCGGATCCATGCATGTCAGGAACGAGAACAGCACAGCCTCCGAGGCACCTGTCGTCACCGTGATATCGTCAGGAGAATAATCCATGCCGTATCCTGCGTAATATTCCGAAATCTTCTGTCTCAATGACAGAAATCCCTGCGAAGGACTGTATTCGAGCACAGTCCTGTCGATATGCCTGAGACTATCGAGTCCTCTGGCCGGAGTCTTTATGTCCGGCTGTCCTATATTCAGATGGTATATCCTTATACCCTTCGACTTTGCCTTATCCGCCAGTGGAGTGAGTTTCCTGATGGGCGAACTCGCCATCCCGGTGATTCTTTCCGAAATTTTCATCTGTATTCATTTCCGTAAAAACATCCGGCACGGGGACTGTCATCTCCTGCCGTCAGTTTGAACACTAACCGTCCGCAAAGATAAAGTTTTTATCAGAAAAACGAGAATAGATGGACATTCGGATGATTTTCCTTCATATTCTATTCAGGGACATAGATTATCTCCCCGTTTTCCAGTTCATAGGCAATGCCGACGCGCCTGCCCTTCCGGCCGGACTGCGACTGGTCTTCCGACGGTGTATAGCGGTCAATGTTCTGTCCCTGTTTTACAATAATCTCCATGTCTTCCTTGCCGGGGTTCTTTACCATGGTGAAATCTTCCGGAGAAAGCATCTCTGTCATATTGTATCGGGTCACGAGAGCGACCATCAGGGCCACGGCAAAGACCATGGCCACATCGAAAAGGTTCCCGACCACGCTCATCGGATCGTTCTCATCTTCCGAACCTGGCAGTCTTCTCCTTTTCATCGCCCTGCCTCCTCTGCATCAGTTCCGGCAGCGGCAACGGACTGTCCGTAACTGCTGTCCAACACGTCACACACGAATTCCAGGCGGTTGAGATCCCTTGTATACCATCTCTGCTTGACCTGCTGGGTGATAAAACCTATTGCAGCAGAAAACAGCCCCACTACTGTCGTGGCAAAGGCGACCTGCATGTTATAGGCCATCGAGCCGATATCTCCGGCAGACAGGCCGACCAAAGCCGGCCCCATAGGTATAAGGGTTCCCATCAGCCCCAGCATAGGCCCCATTTTCGAGAGAGTCTTGGAGATGCCCAGGTCCTTGTCTGCAGCAATCTCGTAATCCGATAACAGGAGCTGCCTGTGAGCCTTGTCCTTCGAAGTGTCCAGCAGAGATGCCAGACAGCCAATCAGCGGTGATCTGGTGTCCGCCGGCAACGAAGCGCGCAGTTCCTCCACCGTAGCAGGAGTCAAGGTTTCCACCTTGGTCATGAAAAGCCTGTCTGCCTTCCTGATTTGCAGATACTGGCTGAAAAAATTACCGATCAGCAGCAGAGACCGGAGAAAAAACAGGATCAGCAGGACCACTACGGGGACAAGCAGTCCATTGGAAATCCAGAATAGAATGTCGGAAATGTAATTCATGTCATTTCAAGATTTTATATTATTTAATCATTGTGTTTTTCCTTAAAAATCCACGAAATGGCCGTGCCGTTTTTGAGAATGAGCCGGCCAGTACCCCTGCACCAACCAGTCCCAGCACACCGGCAAGGGAAGGCCAGTCCATCTCGCCGACGCCTGTCACGGCTGTCTGTCCGTTGACAGTAGCTATCACTGCTACTATGCCGGTCAGGGCATTGGTCAGAAAAAGCATCTCCAGGCGGCTCTCCTTGTCCGGAAAGAAAAGCCTCATCAGCCAGGCGCCGCCGGATACGGCCGCAAAGACCGCGGCTGCCGCACTCCAGGCCACCAATGGAAAAGATACGCCGGGAAAGGCGAAAATCAGGTAAACCAGGATACTGAACAAGACACCGAAAATCATGATACCGGGAAACCATCGCAGGACACGGTAACTCCATACGGCTGCCGGTTTGAGTTTTCCGGAATTCATGATATTCACAGACAACATGCAAAAGGAAATCTGGATAATGACCTCAATAGTGATGACCACGGAAGTATCGAGCATCAGGTCCGGACTGGACAGCCAGACATCTATCTGTGAACGTGACTGTCTCACGGCTACAGGCCACATCAGGCCGGTGAACAGGGCTGCCGCCGCAGCATGTGCCAGCACCGACTGCCATTTATGCCAGGACTGCTTCAGTACGAAATTGATGCAGACCAGTACCATAAGTATTATAACGAGAGTATACATAAGTCTTATGCTGCCAAATATCAAATATCTGTATTCCTGCGACGCCTGCGTATCAGCAGACCTCCCCCGATGAAGATGACTACAATCAGCACTGTCACGGCCATGTTGCTTACCAGCGCGGTCTTCTTATCTGTCTCACTGTGCAACCGGTCTTTCCTGAGAACCATACCTGATGAAGCATCGCCCGCGGAAACCTCCCGGATCTGCCGTATGGCCCCGCGGTATTCTCCGGCAGAACCTTCCGGCAGGGAAGACGCTATGTAATCCTGCAGGGAAAGATTGTCGCACACAAAGCCTGAACAGGATGGAGCGAACTCCTTTATCAGGCCGGTGTGCAGTTCGGCCAGGCCGGTTATCTGATCAGGAGATGCCTCCCAGAGACCTTTGCGGGCCGCCTCCAGCATTATAGCCGTCACTTCCTCAAGAGCGGCCGGATTGACTTGCCTGAAATGTTCCTTGACCCCAAGATCGAATTTATCCTGTACATAGACATCGTAAATTCCGTCCCAGAGCCGGTCATCTATGGCCTGCGGTTTCATGACATTCCAGCCGAAAATATTGGTGACGGTTTCAGCTATGGCATCTGCATCTCCGGCTCCGCCGTTCAGCTTTTCCGCTATATATGAGGGATTGAATACAGTCGTACGGCTCTCGATCCCTATCGACTCTTTGAGTTCCTGCATCCTGGCCCTGCTGCGGTTGCGGTAATCACTGAGATAAGCGTCGGGATCCTTGCCTGTCACTTCACTGACAGCCAGATTCAGTCCTCCCATGAATTCATACACATGGTCGAGACTCAGAGCTCCCCAGGTATTGCTCTGCCGGGGCTGAACTACGGCGTCCGTACGGGACAGGGCAGCCTCGAAAGCATATCGGACAAACTGCTCCCAATCTTCTTCACTGCCGTAATATGCTCCCATATTGTCCATATAGGACCGGGCTATCTCCGACGGCATCGTCCAGCTGTCAGAGGCTGTAACCATGCTCTGGATGCCAGTGCCGTAATTGCCGTCCACACCACCGAAAACCCTGTAGGAGGACATTCTGCGCGCATCTGCCGGAGTCACGCCCTTTTCAGTAAGAATCCGTTCGCTTTCACGGACACCTTCCGCCACATTGTTCGCATACTTTTCCTCCCCGGCTTTTGCCGCCATACGTACCGCCCTGTCTATCAGGAACAGACGCGATGCGGCGATATCCCGGAGCTGACCGCTGGTCTGCACTACCACGTCTATTCTCGGACGTCCCAGTTTCTCCGACGGTATGAGCCTGATGTCCGTCACGCGGCCGAAACTGTCGTAGACTGGCTCGACTCCCAACATATAGAATATCTGGGCTATGGTAGCACCCCCGGTCTCGATGAACTCGCTGCTCCAAAGTGTATAGCTGACCTTGCGCGGCAGAGAGTCGCAATGCCGCTGCCGGTAAAGTTCCAGTGTATTCTCCGCCAGTTTCACGCCTTTTTCCCATGCGCTGCGGGTCGGGGTGGCCTCGGCATTCACGGCAAAAAGGTTGCGTCCGGTAGGAAGGGTATTTGGATTTGCCACCGGATCTCCTCCGGGAGACGGAGACGTATAGCCTCCGTCAAGGGCATTCAACATACTTTTTATTTCTATTGAAGGGCTCTCCTTCAAATACTTGCGATAATTACATACATTGAGGACGGCCTGTTCGGCCTCAATCACTGCCCTGGCGAAATCCGAGTCTCCCTGCCCGGCAGCTTTACGGACTTCGGCAAGTTCTTCCGGAGCGATCCCTGTCATCGTATACAACAGATTGTCATCCACAGGTTTGTTCCTGGACAGAAGACGTGCGACGATTTTTCTTGCCGGGTCCAGATACATACGCCTGAATACCGCAAGGCTTCTCTCCGCTTCCGATACATCCTTGCCCCTGGCACGGTCGATACCTAAGAGACCGTAAGCTAAAGGTTCCGTGCTCATGGCATAAACCGTGGATTCTATCTGCTCCGGCAAATAAGGCTCGCCCATTACATAAAGACGGCCTGTAACTTTCTCCGAAGCAAGTTCCTCTGCAAAATTAGCGATACGCAGGATTTCCTCTTCCGTATATGGGACGCTCTTATCCGACGTATCAAGTCCAAGGTCGGAGGCTATACCCATCTCGACAGTCAGTCTCTTGATATCCAAGGCAGACTTCACGGCTTCTGCAGCATCCGTCCGTTCTCCGTACAGAGCCTCGTCATACCGGGCAAGTGCTTGCGAAAGGTCCTTGTACTGTCCCCTGACATTACTTTCCATAAACGGCGCTGTCAGATACGACTGGAGAGTAGCATACGTCCGTCGCTTGGCCATCATGCCTTCGCCGACATTGGAAATGGTGTACAGATAAAAATGCGGCACAGTTCCCACCAGGCGGTCCGGCCAGTCATTACTGCTCAGAGCCACCTGCTTTTTCGGAGTGAACTCCAGACTGCCGTGCGTGCCGAAGTGAATTATGGCATCGGCACCGAAACCGAAACGGGCATAGAGATATGCGGCTATGTAATTGTGCGGAGGAGCCGCATGGGTTCCATGCACCATCCGGAAGTCGTTCTGTCCTCCTCCGGCTGCAGGCTGCGGAATCAGCACGACATTCCCCAATTCAACGCGTGGAAGAGCGAGACGGCCGTCCTGGGACATATACGGTCCCGGAAAGTCCCCGTTCATGGATGTCACCTCGTCATACAGCCGCTGCGGGAGAGCTTCAGACACCCACCCCGCGTATGTCGGAGCATCGATCCATTCCGGCGAGCCCTCCTGCATGAAACGCGAGGCCGCCCCTTCGGCATAGGAACCGAACACCGAGCCGCGACTTTGGATCAGTTCCGCCAGAGCATCCGGAGAGGAAGGCAGGCCGTCAACATTGTATCCGGCATTCCGCAGGGCGACAAGAAAATTATACAGTGACGGCACTACCTCCATTCCTGCGGCAACGAGAGAATTCTGCCCGGGCCCTTTATAGTAGAATATGGCTATCTTTTTCAGACTCTCCAGTTTGCGTTGCAGGTCCAGATATCTGCCGACTGTCTCTGTAAATTCCTCCAGACGCTCCGGAATCGCCTCCAGACGCTGGAGCCCGTCTTCTGATTCATAGTGCCCGAACAGCACGGCAGGCCTGATGGCCCCGTCTATTTCCGGCGTCACTATGCTTTGCGAAAGAAAGCCACCTGACATCCCCATATCGTCTGCCTCCCAGTCCGAGACGAGTGCATTGGCATTCAGGGGCGAAAACAGGGGGATATTATATTTTTCCAGGAATTCCACCATCGCGTCGCCGAGCCTGCCGTGCGCCATGTTTATCACTGCCGAAGGGACAATCGAGTCCAGCTGGCCGTTGTTCAGCATGGATGTGACGCTGCGTACGGGATAGACTATGTTTCCTGAAGCTTCAAGAGAAGCGATAAGGCCGGCGGGCTCTCCCATCTGTCCAGTTACGATAATACGCGGTGCATCATCTTTCCAGAGATCATTCTCGTGCAGCCATACGTTGTATTCCGCAATGGAGCCAAACCCGTTTTCAATCCCGTCCATACAGTCAAGCGAAGGATGGAATATATTCTCTGCCGTATATTCTTGCGCCGGTGACGGTTCCGGAGCATGTATTTTCTTTCCGTCCATGCAACGACGTATATAAAGAAGCATATTCCGGTAATTGGCCGGGCCGCCGCCCGTCAGATATGCATCGATTGCCTCCTTTTCCGTTTTATCAAGAGTGTTTATGTCATTGGCCGGGTTTGTCGCCATGGAAGTAAAAACAGGCAGGCCACGGTCAGCTGCACGTTGTATTATGGCACGCTGTTCCTCAGTAATCCTCAGGCCCATGCCATTGATCAGAAGAATGTCATACCGTCCGGCCTTGTAAGCATCCTCAGGGGTCAGTTCGTACAATCTGATCGATGAATTGTCATTTGCCGCGGATATCCGGCCCATCGTGATGACCTGATAATTGAGAAAGGCCACTTTTGTAGGGCTGCCTGCAAACGCCCACACTACATATAGGATAAGGAGTGCAAGGCCTGTAACGATAATAGAATGTATTATCCTTTTTTTCTGAATCATATCGGATCTGATTTTCAACATTTCCAAACAAGGGTGCAAAATTATCTCTGCACGGCATGGAAGTCAATCGCCACAAATAGGTATTTATCTTCGGCTCCGCCATTATTTCTGATTAACGAAATATGAGGTCTTCAGCATGATTTGAATTATATTTGCACCTGGAATGAAGCAGGATATAAATTTCATAGCGATAGATTTCGAGACGGCGACAGCCAGGAGGGCGTCGATATGCGAGACAGGAATATGTATCGTCAGGAACGGCGAAATAGCCGAGACACGCTCATGGCTGGTGCAGCCGGAAGGCAACTGGTACAGCCCGTGGAACATACGTATCCACGGCATCAGGCCTGAGGACACGGAAAACGCTCCTGACTTCGTCTCGGTATGGGAAGAGATAGAAAAAAGATACCTCGACGAATTCGATACGTTTGTGGCCCACAACGTCGCATTCGACCGGAGTTGCCTGATGCAGTCGGCCGAACTGTACCGCATCCATCTGCCTGAACTCAACTGGAAATGCTCTCTCCAGACTGCCAGGCGTATCTACTCTTTCGGATGCCACAGATTGGACTACCTCTGCGAGCGGCTCGGCATACCTGAGGGGCTGCATCACCGGGCCGGAGACGATGCCGAAATGTGTGCCAGGCTTTATCTGCGGGAACTGGAGGACATGAAATAAGACATATTTATGCACTTTATGGAAAATACCGATGAAAAATTCATGAGAGAGGCTCTGAAAGAAGCTTCTTCGGCGTATGAAGAAGACGAAGTGCCTGTAGGCGCTGTCATAGTGTGCAGAGGCAGGATAATAGGCCGGGGACACAATATGACGGAAAGGCTTCAGGATCCTACGGCTCATGCAGAAATGATAGCCGTCACTGCAGCTACGCAGGCACTCGGAGGTAAATATCTTGAAGACTGCACGCTTTATGTCACAGTCGAGCCGTGCCCTATGTGCGCAGCTGCCCTGAGATGGGCCCAAATCAGCGAGATAGTTTATGGAGCCGATGATCCGAAACGCGGATTTTCAGGATATTCTCCGTCTTTGCTCCACCCTAAAACGGTGGTCAGGAAAGGTATCCTGACCAATGACTGCAGCAGCCTCATGTCTGATTTCTTCAGGAATAAAAGGAAATAGCTGATGGAGTGGCTTGAAAATCTGGGGCTTTTCGGTCTGTTTATCAGCACTTTTCTGGCTGCTACCGTCATTCCTTTCAGTTCGGATGCCGTTTATCTGTCGGTATTGGCAGCCACTGGGAATCCTGCAGGCTGCCTCCTGGCAGGGACTGTCGGGAACTGGCTCGGAAGCGTATTCACATATTATATAGGATGGATAGGCAAATGGGAGTGGATAGAAAAATGGTTCAAGGTCAAGCCGGAAACTCTGACAAGGCAGAAAGCGAAAATCGACAGGTACGGCGTATGGCTGGCTCTCTTCTGCTGGGTTCCGATTGTGGGAGATGCAGTAGCCATCGCACTCGGATTCTACAAGGCCAGGCCATTCTGGAGCATCATTCTCATGCTGGTCGGGAAATTCGGGCGTTTTCTTGTCTGGAACCTGATTTACGGACTGTTCTGACATTTGCACGAAATCAAAATAAGAATTATATTTGCACCGGAATTGAGATATGGTGTAATGGTAGCACTACAGATTTTGGTTCTGTCTGTCCAAGTTCGAATCTTGGTATCTCAACAAAATCATCTGAATCACTGAATAACGGAACCACAAGACACTAAACTGCAGATTCGATGAAAAAGATCCTGAAAAATGATTTCCTGACGATAGAGGCCGACACCCATGGTGCCGAACTGTGCAGTATCAAGCATGGCGGGACAGAGTATTTATGGCAGGCCGACCCGCAGTTCTGGGCCAGACACTCCCCCGTACTCTTCCCTATTGTCGGCAAAGTATGGGAAAATATCTATCGCGTAAACGGTAAGGAATACAGTCTGCCCCAGCACGGTTTTGCCAGGGATATGGAATTCTCCCCGGTCAGACAGACCGAAGACGAAATTTGGTTCATGCTGGAAGACTCGCCTGAAACACTTGAGAAATATCCTTTCCGGTTCCGGCTTGAAATCGGATACAGACTCTCCGGACGTAAAGTGGAAGTAATGTGGAAGGTAACGAACACCGGCACTGATACCATGTATTTCCAGATAGGTGCACACCCGGCATTTTATTTTCCTGACTTCAGACCGGAAACATCCGGTCGCGGATATTTCCACTTCGACGGGAAGACCGGAATGGAATACATTCTGGTAAAGGAAAAAGGATGTGCCGACACCGGTGCCAGATACAGGCTGGAAATGGATGGCGAATATCTTCCTCTCGACATCCGTACATTCGATAACGACGCTCTCATAATCGACAATTCACAGGTCCGGAAAGTCACCTTATGCAAACAGGACAGGACCCCGTGGCTGAGTATGGGATTCGATGCGCCTCTGGTAGGCCTGTGGTCCCCTCCAGGCAAAAACGCCCCGTTCGTCTGCGTTGAACCGTGGTACGGACGCTGTGACAGGATCGGCTATACTGGAGATATCAGCGGCAGGGACTGGATGAACAGGCTGGCTGCCGGAGAAATATTCGAAAGCGTATATTATATTGAAGCGGCTTGCTGAAAAGACAAGGCTTGCGCAGATGAAATATCCTGTCTCAGGCATTGCCCATAGGGTCGGAGAAACTGACCATATCCTCCATATCCACCTGTTCCGGATATAAAATGATAAAATTCCCGATGGAATCATTCTTGGCAAGATACTGCGGGAGTTTGTCCATCGCAGGATCGTATGAAATGGACCCACCCCTCGCGCTTACCACTATGAGAATATCTTCCGGGTTCATCTGCACCGACATCTGATCCTGAAGCACCAGCCTGTCTACTTTTTCGAACCTGGAAGAAGTCTCCACTCCGTTATGGCGGCATTTTTTCCGGAGTTGTTCCAATGTGGTCCCTTCCGCAACATAAGTAGTCTTGCATCCCAACTGGCCGGACATTCTGGACAGATGAGCCATCCATTTCGAGAAGCCCGCCTCGTATTCAGCCTGAGGCGGTACAAGCACAGTCATATCCTTGACAGTATTGACCGGCATGATAAGTCGTGCTACCATGACTTCCAGATTGGTTCCTTTCAGCAAATTGTTCGTCAAGGCGCCAAAAAAGGAATCCAGGAAACCGGACTTTATGTGAAGTCCGATGACAACGCTCGTAACGGAATATTCCTTTATGGTGTGTATGATACCGGATGAGACGCTTATATCATACCTGCTCACCATACTTACATTCACATCGGCAGCAGCCGCAATGCCTGCGACTTTTTCAAGTCCGCGTTTCCCTTCATCCGACCTGACCCGCGAACCTGCGGAATCGACATTCACATTCAGGGCCACGAAGCCGCCGCGCGATTTCGGGTCCCTGAGCACAAGTCCCAGATTCACCAGAGATTCTATGGTATCCGGATTTGCGACAGGTATAAGTATCCTCTCCCCTATGCCGGCATCGTCGCTTGCGTCCCCTGCCGGCTGTTCCACCGCAAGTCTCCGTCCGAACCAGTCTGTCGCCAGCGAGCTTATGATGCAGGTAAACAGAATCATCACTACAGTACCGTTCAGTACATCATCGTTCAGAAGGCGTTCCCCGTTTTCCATGAATATGTCATGTCCGACAAGTACTGCGGCAAGAGTGGCTGCCGCCTGGGCATTGCTGAGTCCGAACATCATTCCACGCTCGTTACGCGACATTCTGAACAGTTTCTGCGTTCCGTATGCCGCCAGCCATTTGCTGAGTGTGGCGACTACTGTCATCACTACAGCCACTTTCAACGCCGTACCGCCGGCAAAAAGAGTACGTATATCGATAATCATCCCCACACCTATCAGGAAATAAGGAATGAACAGCGCGTTTCCCACGAACTCCAGCCTGTTCATCAGTGGCGATACCCTTGGAATCAGAGGATTAAGCACTATACCTACCAGAAATGCGCCCAAAATTCCCTCCATGCCGGCAAGAGACATCAGCCCGCCTCCGAGAAAAACCATCGACAGGACAAAAACGAACTGCATCACGGGATCGTCGTATTTCCTGAAAAACCACTTTCCGAGCATAGGAAAGCAGAATACTATAAGAAGGCTGATCAACACTACATTGACGCACAACAGAAGCCAGTAAAGACTGTCGGAAGTTCCCTTGTACATGCCGCTGATTACAGCCAGGATAATAAGGGCAAGCGTCACTGTAATGACCGTTCCGGCAATGGTTATGTTTATGCTCCTCTGCCTCGCAATGCCATAACGGCTGACAATCGGATATGCGACAAGCGTATGCGACGCATACATGCTGGCCAGCAATATGGATGAAGTCAGGGAAAAATCCAGAAGCGACATACTGCTCCATATACCCAAGGCCATCGGTATGGCGAATGTCAGAATACCGAAGACGAGCCCTTTGACCTTGTTCTTCCTGAAATCTTCCAGATCCATCTCCAGGCCTGCCAGAAACATGATGTAATAGAGGCCGACCCTGCCGAAAAGTTCGAAACTGCTGTCCCGTTCCAGAATATTGAAACCGTATTCTCCGATAAGGACACCTGCAAGTATCATCCCTATTATATGCGGTATCCTCAGCTTCCCCAGAAGAAGCGGAGCAAAAAGGATGATGACCAGAACTATGAGAAAAATCCATGTAGGATCCGTAACCGGAAGATTGAAGACAGCAAGCAGGTTCATGAAAAAAATCCGTTATTTATGAAATTCAGTCGATCAAGGTGCAAGTATCCCTTATCTCCGGGACCGCTTCATGTTACGCATCATGCCGGGCATACCTCCAAGCCCCATGGCCGATTTCATGACTTTTCTGGTACCTTCGAACTGTTTGAGAAGTCTGTTCACTTCAGCAACCGTAGTGCCGCTTCCGTCGGCTATCCTTTTGCGGCGGCTGCCGTTGATGATTTCCGGCTTTTCCCTTTCCAAAGGTGTCATGGACAGTATGATGGCCTCAACGCCCTTGAAGGAATCATTGCTCATTTCCACATCCTTGAGGGCTTTGCCTACACCTGGAATCATGGAGGCGATATCCTTGATATTGCCCATCTTCTTTATCTGCTGGATCTGGTCGTAGAAATCCATAAGAGTGAACTGATCCCTGGCCAGTTTCTTTTTCAGTTTTCGTGCCTGCTCCTCATCGAACTGCTCCTGAGCCTTTTCCACGAGCGTAACGACGTCACCCATACCCAGAATCCTGTCCGCGATTCTCTTTGGATGAAAGACATCCAGAGCTTCCATCTTTTCTCCGGAACTGATGAATTTGATCGGCTTTCCTACCACGGCCTTTATGGAAAGGGCCGCACCGCCTCTGGTATCACCGTCCATTTTGGTCAGCACCACTCCGTCGAAATCGAGCCTGTCATTGAATGCCTTTGCCGTTTCGACGGCATCCTGGCCTGTCATGGCGTCGACCACGAACAATGTTTCGGTAGGAGACAGCGCTTTCTTCAATGCTGATATTTCGTCCATCATCTCTTCATCGACAGCCAGACGTCCTGCCGTATCGACTATGACAAGTGAATATCCTTCCTGCCTGGCTTTCGAAACCGCATTCCTGGCTATGGCTACGGGATCCGTCACGTTCTCTTCGGAATATACCGGCACACCGATCTGCCCGCCCAGCACTTTCAACTGGTCTATTGCCGCCGGACGATAGACGTCGCAGGCGGCAAGCATCACTTTCATTCCTCTCTTGCTCTTGCAGTTAAGAGCCAGCTTGCCGGAAAATGTAGTTTTTCCGGAGCCCTGAAGACCGGCTACAAGGACTATTCCGGGATGTCCCTTGACATTTATATCCGCGGAATCGCTTCCCATAAGGGCAGCAAGCTCGTCATGGACGATCTTCACCATCATCTGCTCCGGTTTCACCGCCGTCAGCACATTCATACCCAGAGCCTTCTGTTTCACCTCATCGCAGAACTGCTTGGCTATCTTATAGCTGACGTCGGCATCCAGAAGTGCCCTTCTGATATCCTTGAGCGTCTCCGCCACATTTATTTCAGTGATTTTACCTTCACCCTTGAGAATTTTGAAAGAACGTTCAAGTCTTTCTACCAGATTATCGAACATATATCTTATCTAATTTTATTGTCAATAATTGTTTTGCCCGCACGGATCGTCAGAATAGCAGGCTTTTGCCAGATCCCGCAGGTTATACCGGCTCGCCATCACCTGGCCGTATGCTCCGGCCGAGCGTATGGCCAGCAAATCCCCGCGGAACGTTTCCGGGAGCATCCGTCCCTCGCCCCACACGTCGCTCGATTCACAGACCGGCCCTACAATATCATAAGGCCTGAGGCTGCCCTGGCGGTCAGTGGATGCGGAAATATTCTCCACCTTATGATATGCCCCGTAAAGTGCCGGTCTGATAAGATCATTCATTCCCGCATCAGTTATGAGGAAAGTTTTCCGGAGCCCGTTTTTCACATACAGCACTTTAGTAATCAGGCTACCGCACTGTGCCACGATGGAACGTCCCGGCTCGACATGGATTCTTTTGCCCCTGAACGGCTCCATTCCTTCGGCTATGGTGGCGAACCAAGTGCGGAAATCGGGCACAGGATTCATGTCGGGATCCTCATAATCGACACCAAGACCTCCTCCAAGATCGATATTGTCCACATTCAGACCTGCCGATTCGAAATACGACACTATCGACCGTGCTCTCATGCATTCCAGAGAAAAGACTTCCTCCACCTCCGTAATCTGGGACCCGATATGGAAATGAAGTCCTCTGAAATCCACGGAGCGGCACTTTCCCAAGAGCTCCACGAGAGCGCCGAATTCGTGTTCCGAGATTCCGAATTTGTTATCGTCCAGACCTGTAGTGATATACTTGTGTGTATGAGCGTCGATATTGGGGTTTATACGCACCATGATACTTGCCCTTATCCCCAGACCGGAAGCTATCTCGTCCACTACGGAAATCTCATGCAGCGACTCGCAGACCATGGCGAAAATACCGGTCCTCAACGCTATTTCGATTTCTTCGTCAGTCTTGCCGACACCGGCAAATGCAATCTTGCCGGCAGGGAAGCCGTTTTCAAGAGCGCAGACCACTTCGTTTCCGCTGACACAGTCGGCTCCCAATCCTTTTCCGGCAATATACCTGAGGATTCTGGGTTCGGAATTCGCCTTTACGGCATAATGCACTTCAATCCCGTATTTTTCTGAAAGGAACCTGACCTCCTCCACAGTCTTCTCCAGAAGCCGGATATCATACAGATAATATGGGGTCCTGATTTTTTCAAGATCAGCTATTTGATTGGTATTCAGCATATTTTATCCCTTTCACAAATTTAAGGTAAAAACGATTGCAAAAATAGGGAAAAAATCGCTAATTTCGCAGGCTGAATCGGTAATTGTTAAAAATTAAGATGAAAATGGAAAAAGGAGCTATTTCACAATTCATTACACACCATTATCGTCATTTCAACTCTGCAGCACTCGTAGATGCCGCAAAAGCTTACGACGAACATATCGGCAAAGGCGGTAAGATGATGCTTGCCATGGCAGGTGCCATGAGTACGGCCGAACTCGGTCTTTCCCTCGCGGAAATGATACGTCAGGATAAAATCCATATCGTTTCCTGCTCTGCAAACAATCTTGAAGAAGATATCATGAACCTCGTGGCTCACAACCACTATTACAGGGTTCCCAATTACAGGGACCTTACTCCGGAACAGGAGAAAGAGCTGCTGAACAATCATATGAACAGGGTGACGGACACCTGCATACCGGAAGAGGAAGCATTCCGCAGACTTGAAGACCATCTTGTCGATATATGGAAAGACATGAAGGCAAAAGGCGAAAGACTCCTTCCTTATGAAGTCATCTACAGACTTCTCAGAAGCGGCGTTCTGGAAAAATATTATGAAATCGACCCAAAGGACAGCTGGGTACTTGCAGCCTGTGAAAAGAATATCCCTATCGTGGTACCTGCATGGGAAGACTGCACTACCAGCAACATTTATACGGCTCATTGCATAAAAGGCGAATTCGACCCGCTTATGATCAAGGGCGGTATCGAAACCATGATGTTCCTGACCGACTGGTACAAGCATAATTCCGGCGGACAGGGAGTAGGATTCTTCCAGATCGGCGGCGGTACTGCAGGCGACTTCCCTATCTGCGTTGTACCTATGATGGAACAGGACCTCGGATGGAAAGGCACCCCGCTCTGGGCTTATTTCTGCCAGATATCCGACTGCACCACTTCATACGGCTCATACTCAGGTGCGGTTCCAAACGAGAAGATCACATGGGGCAAGCTGGATGTCGACACACCGCGGTTCATTATCGAATCCGATGCCACGATCGTGGCTCCGCTGATGTTCGCATACGTCCTGGGCTGGTAGTTTTATCGCGGAGGCCGGCTCAAAAGGGTATTTTCTTCGTTACGCTCGATTCGAAAATTCTCATGTACACCAGTACACTGCGGTTTTCTTATCTTTGCAAGCCTTGAAATTCCTCCTTTTGAGTCAACCTCTTTTTTTTGCAAAGCTGACAGAACCAAATTCAATCATTCTGCCGATGGAATTATTCTCATCGCTCGATGACATCAGACTCTTCCAGTGGATTGCGATGATAGTCGCAGCTTCCCTGGCTGTCGTGATGCTCCTGATAAAAGTGCCGCATACGGAACATGCCGCCAGACTTACCAGGGCAAAAAGCATTGTCGCTATCAGCTATCTTTTCTGTGCCTTTATCTTCGGTTATACGCTGTGTCATCAGGACATAGCCAAATATGAGGTATTTTCAGCGATGACCACGCTGATAAATGTGGCCGTATCCTCCACCACTCTTTCATTCTCCCTTATAAATCTGCTCGGTCGCAGATATATGGACTTCAGCAAACTGCTGGTAAGCCTTTTCGCCATTTTCCTCGTAAGCATCGGACTGGTCGAGATTTTCTTCAACGGAGAAAGGAACATGCTTAACATAGCGCTCATACTGAGCATAGCCATGTTCGCCGGCATGTGCATATACTATATCATCATATTTGACAAATGGTACAAACACAGCATCATCCTGCTGGAAAAATACTATGACGAAGACGAAGAACATAAGCTGAAATGGGTGAAATTCTGTTTTATCCTGGCCATGCTGACAGATATGTTCGTCATAGTCTATCTGCTCTTCCTCAAAGGATTCATGTTCGTGTATATAGGCTTCTACATACTTTTCCTGCTGTATTTTGCAGGGAATTTCATATCCTTTCTCGGAAGCCACAAACTCCTGCTCGACGCATTCGGACACTGGACTATCAGCCAGGCGAACAAATCGTCAAAAAAGAAAAAGAATACCGGAACAAGAAAAAAATCCGGCAATACACATGAAACTACGGATGCTGTCTTTGAAGCCATAGGCAAATCTCTCGACGAGTGGGTAAACCGGGAAAAATACCGTGAATACGACAAGAGCAGAGAAGAAATCGCAGCCGAAATAGGCACGACAAAAGAACTTCTCAACCAATATTTTACCCAGAAAATCGGAAAAGATTTCAGAACATGGAGAACTGAAATGCGCATCGGTGACGCCAAAAAGCTCTTGCTTGAAAACAAGGAAGTATCCACCAACATTATCGGAGAAATGGTAGGATTCAGCGACAGATCCAATTTTCACCGGCAGTTCACCAAGATAGTAGGCTGTTCCCCGAAACAGTGGAGGGATTCCGGAGGTGAGGAAGAAAACCGTATCCCGGAATAATTCAGTGCCTGGTCACAGGAACCGAGACGGAATCCATTCTGTAAACACCTGATTCGGGATCGAATGTATGTCTGTTAAACTCCACATGGAGTATCGGATCGTATGCTGAAGTAAGATGGTAAGAACCTCCGGGACGGTCGGACATATTGTCTTTCGCCGTCAGCCTCAGTTTCCAGCCCTCACTCATACATACGGTTTCAATACTGAAGACTCCGGCATGGTCAGTATATGCCGTATCTCTGGATATCGGATATTCACAGAGGCGGTCTTCCGTTTCAAAAGAAGAAAGCACGACCATCATATTCTCCACTCCGGAAAAGGCCCCGCTGTCAAAATCGTAAACCTTTCCCGATATCTCGATTTCACTCATGAAGACAGCCATATCCGCATCTGAATCCTTCATGCACCCGGCAAGAGAAGCCAATACTGCGACACAGCAGAAAAGTCTGAAATGATATAATAATTTACACATCCGGCATCGATTTAATCCCGGTTCAGGTTCAACACACGGCTGCAAATATAGAAAATTTATTCATTGACAACAAATAGTATGGGCTGACCGAAAAGGCGGATTTTGAAAGCATAACATCCAAAGCCACTTTTCAGCCAGCCCCGATTTGAAAAAATCCCGGACAGTCTTATTCAGACTGATGTGCAGGACGGAGAAGATCCAGGACTACCTTTACAGGATTGAAAGTCTCCAGAGGAACCTCCACGAACATGGTATTCCAGTCGCTCATGGAACCGTTCCACAGTCCCGGAAGTTCCAGAGCTTTCAATTCACGCCCCTGATAACTCTTCGAACTGATGAAACCTGCTTCATTATCCACGTACCTGAGCAGATCGAAGCTCTCGCCCTTGTAGTTATGGAGACAGCACACTATATCGACAGGATTGAAATGAGTGGCGGCCGCCAGAGCTGCAGTCGCCTGGATATCGTCTTTGTTTATCTGCGCGCCTTCCAGAATCTGGAGAGAAGTGGAGCCGTCCTTTTCAGCAATGATGAAAGGACCTCCTCCAGGCTCACCCTGATTCTTGACCATACCGCAGACGCGGATAGGACGGTTCAGTTTTTCCCTGAGTCTCATCACCCTGGTTTTGCAGTCATCTGCCTGAGGCATCTGTATGCACAGCTCGTTTAGCAGGAAATTCTCGATATCATTGCACAGCAGCTGGCATTTCGTAGTCTGGTAGACCTTGTCGGAGCCTACGGAATTCAATCCCGGTATATCAGGATAAGGTCTGGAAATATATGTGTCGCCTGTCACGGCATCGAGTTCCCTCAGATAACCGAAAATCTTGTCCCTGAGTTCCACCGCCTTTCCGAGCAGGACTTTCTTGTATTTTGCCGTCACCGGAAGGAAACGTTCGTTGGCGACATTGTCTATATTCTTTATCGAAACCAGCTCCTCTGTAAGATTGTTCAGATTATATATCAGGGCTCCGTGTCCGGCAGGACGGAAAAGCAGTCTGCCGTCCTCAGTCCTGAAAGGCTGGTTTTCCTTATCGACGGCAATGGTATCCGTCGCCTTGTCCTGATAAGTGAAAGTAATATTGTACCTGACTCCGTACCTTTTTTCATATTCTTCCTTTACAGTCCTGTACGCTTCTTCGAAAAGATGTTTGTGCTCAGGAGAAATGGTCACGACGATATTGGCGGAGCCATCCGGATTCCTCATGTAGTTCTGTGCCTCCACAAGGTGTTCGGCAAAGGCAGTACGGACTTCGCCGTCAGCATATTTATGGAATTTAAGAACGCCTTTAGGTTTGGAACCGTAGTCCAGTCCTTCGGCAGTCAACGTCTTGGACAGAATACTTTTACGGCTTGCCGCAGAATCCTCCGGCTTGCCGAACAGACCTTCGTCATAGAAGGCGAAACGCGTGATATTGGCCGCAAATCTGGCTGCCGGAGAATCTTCGGCAACATCTTCGCCTTCCTTCAGCCGGTCAAGACCGCTGAACAGATCCTTGAACATCCTCGATGCCGCTCCGGATGCAGGGACGAACTTGCACTTTCCTGCAATTTCAGCATTTTCATAATATTCTACGGCTTTCCCCGCAGCTTCATCGTCAAGGACACAGATACCTTTTCCCGGAGTAGCCGGAGCCACGATCTTCATCCACGGGAATCCTTTCTTGAAAAGTTCCACCTGCGCCTGCGCAGATACTGCAGACGAGCCCCTCGACTCGATCTGCCTGATGTCTTCTTTATTGAACATATTTCACAGTTTTAGTTACCGGAGCCAGCAGGCCCGCACAGTTATTATTAATTATACAGTATAAATGTCAGTCCACGTAGACCTCTCTGCGGTATTTGTACTCAGAGCGGAGCTTTTCAAAATTCCAAGGCTGCATCCTCAGCATGAAATCATCCGTAAATATAGGATAATTATACTGAAAAACCGAGGTAATTTCACCTTGATTTTTCCCTTTCAGATCCAGATGGACCGGAGCATGTTCAGCTTCGTCATACTGCGGATAGAAATCATACAGTTCCACGATTCCGAAATGTCTGGCCACGGCCTGGACCGAAGATGCCGTCCCGTTCAGTTTCCCCTGGAAGGAATATCCTGCAATGTGCGGAGTGGCGATATCCGTCATCTCCATAAGACTGAGATTGATATCGGGCTCATGATTCCAGGTGTCGATAATGACCGGACCGAGCTTCGGTATCGCATCGATCAGCGCCTGTTCATCCACTATTTCCCCCCTTGCGGAGTTTATGAAGAACGCTCCCGGCCGCATCATTTCGAAAAAATGCCCGTCAGCCATATTTCTCGTAGTGTCATCCAGCGGAGTATGGATGGTGACGATATTCGCACTTGCCAGCAGGTAATCCAGTGTGCAGAAACCGTCCCGCCCCTCTTTCTCGGCTCTCGGAGGATCGCACAGCAGTACATCGAAACCGAGATACCTGGCCATGTGTTCTATTTTTTTCCCGACATTGCCGACACCTATTATCCCCATTACCGGATGGTCCAGTCTGATGGATTTCCTCGACGCTGTCCCGTACAGGGCGGAAAAGACATATTGCATTACACCGCCTGCATTGCAACCCTGGGCGTTGTGGACCTCTATTCCCCTGGTTTTACAGAATCCGGAATCGATATGGTCTGTACCTATGGTCGCCGTCGCTATCATCGAAACCTTGGAACTGCCCAGCAATGCGGCATCGCATCTGGTTCTCGTCCTGATTATGAGAGCATCGGCATCGGCCACATCACTTGATGAAATGGCGGCACCGTCCATATAGACTACATCCGCATACGGCTCGAAAACCCCTTCAAGAAAAGGAATCTTGCTGTCCGCAACTATCTTTATCTTTTTATCATTACTCATAATTACTGCAAAATCAGATGTTTGACCAAACCTGTCCCATGATCGTCCCTGACGAACAGTTCATCTTCGAGAAGATAGGCGTTTATTTTCCGTACGAGCTCGTCCCTGCGGGGGAAAAGCCGGCTTCTTACCACTGAAGAACTGAGAGAACAGTAAAGTACACCGTTTTTAAGATATTTCGACACCGTGTATTCGGAAACCCCCGAAACAGCATCCCAGGCATCGTAAACCAACTGCTCATTCAGCCCGGCAGCGATTTTCATGCTCCTTACATACTCATTTATGACATCGCCCATCGATCTGGCGTTTTTTCTTGACAAACGGCTCATAATCCGGTAAATGTACCACCAATAGTTTCAAAATACGCCCTGTCGCTGGTGATGGCGTCGACTATTCCGGACATCCGGACCTTGTTGCTGTCGGTTATGAAGATCTGGCCGAATTCGTTTCCCGCCACCATTGACAGCAGATTCGCGATCCTCGTCATATCCAGTTTGTCGAAAACATCGTCCAGCAGGAGCATCGGGGCAAAACCGTAACTTTCTTTCATGATTTCATACTGGGCGAACTTCAATGACACCAGAAACGACTTCTGCTGTCCCTGGGAACCGCACCGGCGGATAGGATGGCCGTCCATGGTAAACACAAAATCATCTCTCTGGATTCCGGAAGAAGTATATCCGAGGGCTGAATCCCTGCCGGAATATTTTCTGAAAACATCAGTCAGCGAGCCTGACTGCAGATCAGACCTGTATTCAATGCCTACAGTCTCCCTGCCGGCTGACAGCACATTATAATATTGGGCGACAGCCGGACCTATGTCGTCAGCGAACTTTCTTCTGGCTTCGAACAACGGCTGCGCTATCTTTTCCATCCTGGCGTCCAACACTTCCATAAGTTCAGGATTCGCCGTATGGCCTTTCAGCATGGAATTTCTCTGCGCAAGGAGTCTGTTGTGCTGCTGGAGCGAATAAAGGTACTCCCTGTCCATCTGTGAAAGTACCGAATTCACGAAACGCCGCCTCTCCTCGCCGGATTCGCTGACCAGGGAAATATCCGACGGTGACACCATGACCACCGGAAGTACTCCTATATGTTCGGAAATCTTCTGGTACGGCTTGTCGTCACGTCTGATCTTCTTCTCTCCGGACGCCCTGACACTGACAGAAAACCGGCTTTCGAGACCATTATGCATCCGGTAAGTGCCTCCGATCGAGAATTCGTCGGTCCCGTATCTGAAATTATATCTGTCGGACGATGCAAAGGCGCTTTTAGTCATGGACAGATAATAAACGGCATCGAGAAGGTTTGTCTTGCCCTCCCCGTTGTTTCCGGATATACAGTTTATGTTCGGTGAAAAAAACAGTTCCTGGAATCCGATGTTCCTGAAATCCGATATTACTATTTTCTCAAGTACAGGCATTGGCGACGGCCGTATTGTGATTTTCTTATCTTTGCAAAGATAGAGAATTAAAGGCAAATAATTGTGGATTTATACATTTTTTTATAAATTTGCGCGCTGCTTCCTAGAAGTGTGCATTACAGGTTTAAAATTTAAAAAAGTTTCAAAATATGTCTAAAGAAATCAACTCAGAGAAAAATACTTCTGTAGCAGAGGCAGTCTCGAAAACAGAACTTTTCTTTTCAAGCAACAGGACTCTTATCCTGACCGTAATCGCAGTGATCATCGTAGCATGCGCCGGCATTTTCCTCTACCACAGATATGCCTACATGCCTGCAAAACAGGAAGCTCTCGGACAGCTGTATCCGGCTGAAGCCAATTTCCGCAACGGAGAATATGAGCTGGCGCTCAATGGCGACGGCAACGTTCTCGGATTCTCGCAGGTAATAGACCAGTATGGCAGCAAGGCAGGGAAAGCCGTGTATCTTTATGCCGGAATCTGCGAACTGAATCTCGGCAACTGGAATGAAGCCATAGACTACCTCAAATCATACCATGGCACCGACAAGATCCTCAAGGCGAGGGCTACGGCATGCATCGGAGATGCCTATACAGGTCTCGGAGACTATGCCAAAGCTGTCAAGTACTTCGAAAAGGCCGCATCTGTCATAGACAATGCATTTGCCGCCACTTACCTGCTCAAGGCCGGGGTTACATACGAAGCTCTCGGACAGACTGACAAGGCCATTGCCGCATACAAGACTATAAAGGAACAGTACCCGATGTCCGTAGAGGCTATGGAAATAGACAAGTACATCTCCAGAGCTGAAACTGTTTCAAGCAAATAAAGAGACGATATATGGGAAGAGCATTTGAATTCAGAAAAGAAAGAAAATTCAAGCGTTGGGGACACATGGCCCGTGTCTTCACCAAAATAGGAAAAGAAATAACCATCGCCGTAAAGCAAGGAGGTCCGGATGTTACCGGAAATCCGAGGCTGAGAGCCCTGCTCCAGACAGCCCGCAGCGAGAACATGCCTAAGGATAATATCGAAAGGGCCATCAAAAGAGCCAGCGACAAGGACCAGAGCGACTACAAGGAAGTGAACTTCGAAGGATACGGTCCGCACGGAGTGGCATTCCTCATCGAGGCTGCCACTGACAATAACAACCGTACCGTAGCCAATGTACGTTCATACTTTACAAAGAGCGGCGGTTCTCTCGGAACATCCGGCAGCACGGAATACATGTTCGACCACAAGTGCGTGTTCAGGATGAAAAGCGACAAGCCTGTCGACATCGAGGAACTGGAGCTCGAACTTATCGACTACGGAGCTGAAGAAGTGTTCGAGGAAGTGGATGAAGACGACAACAAGACCATAGTCATCTACGGTGAATACACGGCGTTCAACAATATACAGAAATTTATCGAGGACAACGGCTATGAACTCGTATCGGGAGAATTCACAAGAATCCCTAACGTAGATCTCAAGGATCTGCCGGCCGACCAGCGTGTGGAACTGGACAAGCTCATCGAAAGACTGGAAGAAGATGACGATGTCCAGAACGTCTACCACACCATGAAAATGGCTGATGAAGAATAATACCATGTCCTTGAAACTATAATTAAAGATTACCAGATTATGAGTATCCAACAGGAAAAAATCGCAGAGCTTGTCGACCGCAGGGCCAAGGCCCGCATGGGCGGCGGACAGAAAAGGATTGACGCTCAGCATGCAAAAGGCAAGTTCACTGCCAGGGAAAGAATCGCAAAACTTCTTGATGAAGGCAGTTTTGAGGAATTCGACATGTTCGTCCAGCACCGCTGTACGAATTTCGGCATGGAAAAGACCAAATACGATGGTGACGGTGTCGTAACGGGACAGGGTACCATTGACGGCCGTCTCGTCTACGTTTTTGCACAGGATTTCACCGTATCAGGCGGTTCCCTGTCGGAAACGATGGCCCAGAAGATATGCAAGGTAATGGATATGGCCATGAAGAACGGCGCGCCTTGCATCGGACTAAATGATTCCGGCGGAGCACGTATCCAGGAAGGTATCTGTGCACTTGCAGGCTTCGGCGAAATTTTCCAGAGGAACATCATGGCATCTGGCGTCATTCCGCAGATTTCTGGTATCTTCGGACCTTGCGCCGGCGGTGCCGTTTATTCACCTGCCCTTACGGACTTCAATATCATGGTGAAGAACACTTCGTACATGTTCCTTACCGGTCCTGCCGTGGTAAAAAGCGTGACAGGGGAAGTCGTGACACAGGAAGAGCTCGGCGGAGCAAGCGTGCATGCCACCAAGAGCGGCGTTGCGCATTTTGCAGCAGAGGATGAAGAGGAAGGGCTCAGAATCATCAAGGAAATCCTGAGCTATATTCCGCAGAACAACATGGAGGAACCTCCATACGTACCTACCGACGATCCTGTCGGCCGTGTGGATGACAGCCTGAACGACATCATTCCTGACAATCCGAACAAGGCCTATGACATGTATCAGGTAATCAACAGTATTGTGGATGACGGCAAATTCTTCGAGATACACAAGAACTGGGCAAAGAATATCATCATAGGATTCGCAAGGATGAACGGCAAATCAGTCGGTATCGTGGCAAACCAGCCGAAGATTCTTGCAGGCGTGCTCGATATCAACGCATCGAGAAAAGCCGCACGTTTCGTAAGGTTCTGCGATGCATTCAACATTCCTCTCGTAACTCTCGTAGATGTTCCGGGCTTCCTCTGCGGAACACAGCAGGAATACGGCGGCATCATCGTGAACGGAGCGAAGCTTCTCTATGCTTACGGCGAAGCTACTGTCCCTAAGGTTACCGTTACGCTCAGGAAATCTTACGGAGGCTCGCATATAGTCATGAGCTGCAAGCAGTTGCGTGGAGACATCAACTACGCATGGCCTTCAGCGAACATAGCAGTTATGGGAGCAGACGGAGCTGTTGAAATCCTGTATTCAAAGGAAATCAAGGCTATAGAAGATCCGGCAGAAAAAGCGAAAGTGGCTGAAGAGAAGAAAAACGAATACAACGATCTTTTCTGCAATCCATATCAGGCTGCAAGTTACGGGTACATCGATGACGTAATCGAACCAAGAAATACGAGGTTCCGCGTGATCAGGGCTCTTGAGCAGCTTGCAAACAAGAAAGTGACCAATCCGGCCAAAAAACACGATAACCTTCCTATGTAATTATGGACAGACTTATGACTCCGGAAAAAGCTGGCATGATCGCAAGAGCCATGGAACAGACCCTTGCGGGAGAGACATTTGCCGCGATTGCCATGGCACTGCAAATGCATGCATGCGGAATCGTCCACGATCAGGAGAGTTTCGTACTCACGATCAAACCGACGTTCAGTGCATGGGCAGACAGGCATTCCACTCTCAGACAGCTGCCTGAAAGAAAATAAACAGAACCGTAAAAACAAGAAACCATGAGCCAGTATAAATTTACTATAAACGGCAACGAATATAATGTCGAAATCAATTCCATAAACGGCGACAGTGCTGTCGTAACAGTGAATGGAATACAATATTCAGTAGAATCCGGTGTCGCTGCATGCTCATCAGCTGCAGCTGCAATATCACAGGCTCCGGCTCCCCAGCCGGCTCCTGTCCAGGCCGCACAGCCTGTCGCACCGGCTCCGACTCCTGCACCTGCACCTGCATCTGGAAGCGGCAAGCCTGTACCGGCACCGCTTCCTGGAGTAATTGTCGAAATATCAGTCAAGGTTGGCGACGCTGTAAAACAGGGACAGAAAGTAGCCGTCCTCGAAGCCATGAAAATGGAAAATGATATCGAAGCCGCAATGGGAGGTACTGTTACAGCAATCCACGTGAACAAGGGAGACTCCGTACTCGAAGGTGCCCCTATCGTCACGATTGCCTGACGGATTCTTCTGTAACCAAAATCCTTAGCCGAGGAATCTGCCGGAATACGGAGCAGGTTCTTCGGTTTTTTTTCAGCAGACCATGAGCAAGCGAATAAATATCGGAAACAGCAGAATCCTCATTCTGGACGGTGCGATGGGCACCATGATCCAGAAATACTCCCCTGCCGCCGACGGGAACAATGACAGGCTGAATCTGGACAGTCCGGACACAATCACCAGAATCCATGAGGAATACATTGAGGCCGGGGCCGACATCATTGAAACCAACACATTCAGTTCCAACAGGATATCACAGAACGAATACGGGCTCGGCGAAAAAGCTGCAGAGATGGCTTACGCCGGCGCCTGCATCGCACGCAAGACTGCTGACAAATATGCCTCCGCAGGACGGAAAGTATATGTCGCCGGAAGCGTAGGCCCTACTTCAAAATCATTGTCCCTCTCCCCTGATGCTGGAGATCCCTCTTTCAGACAATACAGCTTCGACGACATTGCGGCAGCATACAAAGAGCATATAGGGGCACTGGTCAGAGGCGGAGCCGACATGATTCTCATCGAGACCTGTTTCGACGCATTGAATGTCAAGGCTGCTTTATATGCATTAACCGGACTGTTCCCTGAAAGGGATTTTCCGGTCATGATATCGGTTTCTGTCGGAGACAAAAGCGGAAGGACACTTACCGGCCAGACTCTCGAAGCTTTCTATACTGCAGTAAGACATTATCCGCTGATGTCATTCGGACTGAACTGCTCGCTGGGTGCAGAAGGACTTACCCCTCTTCTGAGGGAGGTGGCATCATTCGCCAAATGCGCCGTAAGTTGCTATCCTAACGCCGGACTGCCGAACGAACTCGGAAACTATGACGAGTCTCCGGAAAAAATGGCTGCTGACATGAAGTCAATGGCATCGGAAGGCCTTCTGAACATAGCCGGAGGATGCTGCGGAACGACACCTGCCCATATCAGGGCAATAGCGGAAGCCCTGAAAGGTATCGCTCCACGGGAAATACCATCCGACGACGGGCACGAACCGCTGAAGTTGAGCGGACTGGAAACTGTCACCATAGACGTCGCACGGAACAGATTCACGAATATCGGGGAAAGGACAAACGTGGCCGGATCGCGGAAATTCGCAAGGCTGATATCTGAGAAAAAATACGATGAAGCCCTGTCGGTAGCGGCCGGGCAGATAGAAGACGGGGCCACTGTCATAGACATAAGCCTGGACGATGCCATGCTGGACAGTGAAAAAGAGATGACCGTATTCACCCGGCACATTTCGAATGACCCTAATGTGGCCAGGGCTGCACTGATGATAGATTCATCGCACGAAAAGACTCTTCTGGCCGGACTGAAGAATGCCCAGGGAAAATCTGTCGTAAACTCGATAAGCCTGAAGGACGGGGAAGCGGAATTCGTCAGGAAGGCAAAAGAAATCAATGCTCTTGGGGCTGCTATGGTAGTCATGGCATTCGATGAAAAAGGCCAGGCCACTGACTTCGACAGAAAGACGGAAATCTGCGGCCGTGCTTACAGACTGCTGACAGAGGCCGGCATACCGTCCCATGACATCATTTTCGATGTCAATGTACTTTCCGTGGCTACTGGAATTGAAGAACATTCCAGATACGCAGTAGATTTCATAGATGCCGTCCGCTGGATAAAGCAGAATCTGCCTGGGGCGCTTACATCAGGAGGTATATCCAACCTGTCTTTCGCATTCCGCGGGAACAACAAGGTCAGGGAAGCCATGCATTCGGCATTCCTGTACCACGCCATCAAGGCAGGACTCGACATGGCTATCGTGAATCCGTCGATGCTGGAAGTCTATGATGACATCGAACCTGAACTGTTGCAGCGGATAGAGGATGTGATATTCGACAGGAGAAAAGATGCCACGGACAGACTGATAGAACTGGCCTCTCGCATAGCCGAAGAAAACCGGAAAGACGGCACCGGAGCATTATCTTCCGGACCGGAAGCATCTGACGCCGGCAACGGCGGTTCCGCTGAAGACAGACTCGTCAAGGCCCTCATAAAAGGCACGCAGTCAAATCTCGAATCCGACCTGATGACTGTCCTGAAAGAAAAAGGAAGTGCCGTAAAAGTAATAGAGGAAACCCTGATGTCCGGCATGGAAACCGTAGGCGAATATTTCGGTCAGGGAAAAATGTTCCTTCCACAGGTAGTAAAGTCTGCGAAAATAATGAAAGAAGCCGTGGAAATCCTTCAGCCGTTCATGACGGAAGAGGCGGCAGCAGACGGTGATCCGAGCCGGAAAAGACCGAAAATAGTAATCGCAACTGTAAAGGGAGATGTACACGACATAGGAAAGAATATCACTGCAATAGTCCTGAGCTGTAACGGTTTCGATATCACGGATCTGGGTGTAATGGCAGAAAAGGAAAAAATTCTGGATACTGCCCAGGCGGAAGGAGCGGACATTGTAGCAGTCAGCGGGCTGATTACTCCTTCGCTCTATCAGATGGAAGAAATCTGCAGGGAAATGTCAAAGCGGGAAATGACCGTTCCGCTTTTCATCGGAGGAGCTACGACTTCCGCATTGCATACGGCAGTAAAACTGGCTCCGTTATATGATTATGTCTTCTATGGTCCCGATGCCTCCGCCAGTGCCGTAATGGCCAAAAGATATATGATGGACAGGGACAAGTTCATAGCCGAAGAACACGGAAAACAGGAGAAACTGAGGCTTCTGTACAGGAGCAACGGCAGAAACAAGGAAACGGCTCCGCCTCCGAGATTCCGGAAAGAAAGCTACCTGAGACCTCGGGAGATATCCCTGACATCTGTCCCTGCTGAAGAAATAAAGGCAGATGAATTAATGCCTTACTTCGACTGGAAACTGTTCTATCTGATATGTCGCATCAAGGATACATCGGGTGAAGCGGCGCAGGAACTCAGGACAGAAGCGCTTGCGAAAATCAGGGAAATGCAGGATAAGGAAAGCCTGAAAATCATGGCCGCTCTGGAATTTTTCGAAGCCTGGTCGGAAAACGACACGGTCTTCATGGAAAAAAACGGGGAAAAATTCAGCATCCCAATGCTTCGGCAGGAAACAGCCTCCGTACTGAAAAACGGAGAAAAAGCATGTCTGTCGCTCGCCGATTTCGTGCCGCTTGCAGATTACGGGACAAGGTCTGTCTGCGGACTGTTCGCAGTCAGCGCGGACACTGCAGTGAAGCAAGACCTGACGGGCCAGGCTATTCTGGATACTCTGGCAGAAGCGGCATCTTCATGGCTCGACAGGAAAATTGCAGATTCCGTACATTCGGACGGGATGAAAATAATCAAGCCTGCGGCCGGATATTCATGTTTTCCGGACCACTCTGTGAAAGCCGATATCCTGAAACATTTGAAAAGTCCGGAAAAACTCGGTATATTGCTGAGTGAAAGCTACGGCATGACACCTGATGCATCGATATGCGGGATGGTATTCATTCATCCGCACGCATGCTACCCGGACATTCGTCACATAAGCGAGGGTCAGTTCACGGACTATTGCCGCAGGAGGGAGTTAGATATTGAGCAGGGCCGTATCCTGCTGGGACATCTCATTGACCGGTAACCAGTCCGGTCCTAAAACAGATATTGGAATGAAGATTCGAGACATATTGAAAGGCAGCGCCAAGCCTTTTCCGTCACTGGAAATAGTACCTCCGATGAAAGGGATAACAAACAGAGAACTCATAGAATCCGTAAAACCTTTCATGGAATTCAGTCCCAGGTACATCAACGTGACTTGCCATCGTGATGAATATGAGTTCCGGGAAGAGCCGGACGGAACGTTTTCCAGACATCTGGTCAGAAACAAGGTCAGCGAAGTGGCCGTCTGCAGTGCCATCATGGCCGCATACAAGATAGATGTCGTACCGCACATGATCTGCGGAGGCAATACTGCGGACGAGATCGACAACAAGCTGAGCGATTTGAAATTTCTCGGAATAGAGAATATCATGGCACTGCGCGGGGACTGCATTGTAGGAGAAAAAAGATTCGTTCCAGCAGAAAGAGGATACAGGTATGCCAGCGAACTCGTGGAAGCGATATGCGCATTCGAAAAAGGTTCCGATCTCTTCAGCATCGGGGTCGGAGGCTATCCGGAAAAGCATTTCGAGGCCCCGAATATCGAAACTGACATAGAAAATCTGAAAAGGAAAGTGGATGCCGGAGCAGACTATATCATCACGCAAATGTTTTTCGACAACACAGTATTCTATGAGTATGTCCGCAAATGCAGGGAAGCCGGAATAACTGTTCCCATAATCCCCGGACTGAAGCCTATTACAACTGCCCGGCAGGTGTCTCTTCTTCCTGAATCATTCTCCATAGACATCCCCGTGGAATTGACGTCCGAAATCCGCTCTGCCGGAGACAACAGGGAAGCCATATACCAGATAGGGACCGACTGGTGCATAGCCCAGTGCCGTGACCTGCTGGCCCATGGAGTTCCTGCCGTGCATTTCTACACCATGGGGAAAGCCGGAAACATAGTCAGGATTCTGCGCGAAGCATTCTGACCGCACCGGAATCCTGGACGGATACCGTCCACCCAGTCACCGGATATTTTTGGCCTGCGATTTGTTAGACAAACTGTATCATATCTGAAAACAATTATTAACTTTGTTAGGATATTGCAGAACCGCACTGACACGATTATAACTAAAGATCAATATACATTATGCAGAACAAATTGCAGGAGCTGACAGACAAACTCTACAATGAAGGTCTGTCGAAAGGGAAGCAGGAAGGGGAAGCCATCCTGAACGAAGCCAAGGCACAGGCTGAGGACATCATAGCGAAAGCAAAAGGTGAGGCATCCGGAATTCTCGCCCAAGCTGAAAAAGAAGCCGAGGAGATGAAGTCCAAGGTCACGGGAGACCTGAAGATGGCGGCCGGACAGTGCATAGCGGCCACCAAGCAGGAAATCGAGAACCTGCTTGTCAGCAAAGTGTCTGACAAAGACATAACCGGAGCTCTGACATCTGCCGATTTCGTAAAGCAAGTCATAACTGCCGCTGTCAAAGCTTTCGATCCTGCATCTTCAGAGCCTGCAGATCTCAGTATAGTGCTTCCTGAATCATTGAAAGAAAAAGTGGAGCCTTTCCTGCGCAAGGAACTGGCCGCGTCGCTCAATGCGAAAGTCGAAGCCAGTTTCTCCAAAAAGGTAAACGGAGGCTTCACGATAGGGCCGAAAGGGGAAGGCTGGTTCGTCAGCTTCACTGACGAGACATTCAAAGAGCTTATGTCTGAATATCTGAGGCCGGCCGCCAGGAAGATACTTTTCGGCGAATAGGAAGATGAACAACTATTATTACATCATTGCGGGGCTTCCCGACCTCTCCAAGGACTGGGTCCGCGGGGAAAAGGATGCTGACGCCATACTGGGTGAAATCAAGGAGCAATGCTCCGCCAGGGACAGGACTGTCATCGGATTCCTGGAAAAAGGCTATGTGGACGAAGAGCTCACGCCAGAATTCTATGCCGAGGCTTCAGGATCCCGGAACAGGTTCATACGCGAGTGGTTCCAGTTCGATCTGGCAGTCAGGAATGCAAAGGTGAAATACCTGAACAATGCTCTCGGAAGAGACAGCGGGAAAGATGTCATCTATCTGAAGGATGACGAAGGCATTGCCCGTGAGGGCACCTGGGAATTCGAGGAAGAAGGCAAGCTGGAGCTGATTCTCGAAGGGAAAGACATCCTGGCGAGGGAAAAGGGAATCGACGACCTGTATTGGGCGAAAGCAGATGAACTGGCGGTGTTCCACTATTTCGATCTCACGGTGATACTCAGTTTCATCGTGAAGCTGAAGCTCATAGACAGGTGGATGAAACTGGACGAAGCCACAGGCCGCGAGATGTTCAGGGAACTGGTGGATGAAGTGCGCGGCACATTCAAGGGTGTCGAATACGCCGGCTGATATCTATAATTTTGATAATCAATAAAAATCAACATATGAAAAGTACAGGAAAGGTTACAGGTATCGTTTCCAATCTCGTCACGGTGGAGACAAACGGCCCGGTGTCGCAGAATGAGCTGTGCTATGTGGCTTCCGGAGACACCAAGCTGATGGCTGAAGTCATCAAGGTCAACGGAAAATATGCCGCCATCCAGGTTTTCGAGAGCACCAGAGGCCTGAAGAACGGGAATGAGGTGGAATTTGAGGGCAAGATGCTGGAGGCCACTCTCGGTCCTGGTCTTTTGTCCAGCTGCTACGACGGTCTGCAGAATGACCTGACGACCATGACAGGAGTATTCCTCAAAAAAGGAGAGTATACAAAGCCTCTGGACGAGGAGAAGCTGTGGGACTACACCCCGATAGCAAAGCCGGGAGACAAGGTAGCGGCCGCAGACTGGCTCGGGGAGGTCAAGGAAGGCTGGCTGCCTCATAAAATCATGGTGCCGTTCTCTTTCAAAGGAGAATACACGGTGAAGTCGGCGGCCCCTGCAGGCCAATACAATATCAACCATACCATCGCTGTCCTGACAAATGAGGCAGGAGAAGATGTGAATGTCACCATGACGCAGAAATGGCCGGTGAAAGTGGCGATAAAGGCTTACAAGGAAAAGCCGAGGCCAAGCAGAATCATGGAGACAGGAGTGCGTGTGATAGACACTCTCGATCCTATAGCGGAAGGTGGCACCGGCTTCATCCCAGGGCCTTTCGGCTGCGGAAAGACTGTGCTCCAGCACGCTATAGCCAAACAGGGAGATGCCGATGTGATAGTGATGGCAGCCTGCGGAGAGCGTGCCAACGAGGTCGTGGAAATCTTCACTGAATTCCCTGAGCTGATAGACCCTCACACTGGGCGGCACCTGATGGAGCGCACCACTATAATATGCAACACCTCGAACATGCCTGTGGCGGCCCGTGAAGCCTCTGTGTATACGGCGATGACCATCTGTGAATATTACAGGGCCATGGGGCTGAAAGTGCTGCTTCTGGCCGACTCCACATCACGGTGGGCGCAGGCGCTGAGGGAGATGAGCAACAGGATGGAGGAACTGCCTGGCGCAGACGCTTTCCCTGTAGACCTTTCCGCTATCATTTCCAGCTTCTACGCCCGCGCCGGCATGGTGATTCTGAACAACGGGCAGACAGGTTCTGTGACGTTCATAGGCACGGTCTCCCCTGCCGGAGGAAACCTGAAAGAGCCGGTGACCGAATCCACGAAGAAGGCCGCGCGCTGCTTCTATGCGCTGGAGCAGAAGAGGGCTGACCAGAAAAGATATCCTGCAGTGAATCCGATAGATTCATATTCGAAATATCTGGAATATCCTGAAATCCGGGAATATCTTTCCGAAAAAGTCGGGAAAGGATGGGCTGAAAAAGTCGAAAAGACGAAATATATCATCCGCAGAGGAAAAGAGGCGAATGACCAGATCAACATCCTGGGAGATGACGGCGTGCCTATGAGCTACCATGAATTGTTCTGGAAGTCAGAGCTGGTGGACTTCATCATTCTCCAGCAGGACGCATTCGACCCTGTGGACAGCCTCACTCCTATGGAAAGGCAGGAATACATGCTGAACCTGGTTCTGGACATCTGTGACAGGAACTTCGAATTCGAGGACTTCGAACAGTGCCGGAATTTCTTCAAGGAGATGATAAACCTGCTCAAGCAGATGAACTATTCAGAGTTCAGAAGCGAGAATTTCAACAAATATCAGGAACAACTCAATAATCTTTTGAACAATGGCAAATAAGGCATTTCAGAAAGTATATACACAGCTGGAGTCCATCACCAAAGCCACAGTGTCGCTGAGGGCCAAGGGCGTTTCGAATGACGAGCTCGCCACAGTGGAGGGAAGGCTCGCCCAGGTAGTGAAGACCAAGGGCGACCTCGTCACGCTCCAGATATTCGCAGGGACAGAGGGTATACCTACGAATGCCGAAGTCGCATTCCTCGGTGAACCGCCTACACTTAAAGTCAGCGAAGAACTTGCTGGACGCTTCTTCAATGCTTACGGACAGCCTATAGACGGAGGCCCGGAAATAGAAGGGGAAAAAAGAGAGACAGGAGGACCTTCGGTCAATCCTTACAAGAGGCGCCAGCCATCTCAGCTGATCCCTACAGGCATTGCCGGAATCGACCTGAACAATACCCTGGTGTCAGGACAGAAGATTCCTTTTTTCGCAGACCCTGACCAGCCATACAACAATGTGATGGCCCAGGTCGCCCTCAGGGCGGATGTAGACAAAATCATCCTCGGTGGAATGGGACTGACAAACGATGACTACCTCTACTTCAGGCATGAATTCGAGAATGCGGGAGCACTGGACAAGATCATAAGTTTCGTGAACACCACGGAAGAACCGCCTGTGGAAAGGCTGCTGATTCCTGACATGGCCCTGACAGCGGCAGAATATTTCGCTGTGGACAAGAATGAGAAGGTGCTCGTACTGCTCACTGACATGACACTGTATGCAGATGCGCTGAGCATAGTCAGCAACCGTATGGACCAGATTCCTTCGAAGGACTCCATGCCAGGATCATTGTATTCCGACCTTGCGAAAATCTACGAAAAAGCTGTACAGCTGCCGGCCGGAGGGTCTATCACCATCATAGCTGTGACCACCCTGAATGACGGAGACATCACTCACGCCATTCCTGACAACACCGGATATATCACAGAAGGACAGCTTTACCTGCGCGCAGATCCTGATTCCGGAAAGATCATCATCGACCCGTTCCGTTCGCTTTCACGTCTGAAACAGCTGGTCATCGGCAAGCAGACACGTGAAGACCACAACCAGGTGATGAATGCCGGCGTCCGCCTGTACGCTGACGCGCAGAACGCGAAGACGAAGCTGGAGAACGGTTTCGACCTGAGCGACTATGATCTCCGCTGCCTGGATTATGCAAAGGAATACGCATCCAGACTGCTGGCTATAGACGTGAACATAAAGATAGACGAGATGCTAGATACTGCATGGGAGCTGTTCGCCAAATATTTTACAAAGGCCGAAACCGGAATCAAGCAGAATTTGATTGACAAGTACTGGCCTAATTGAAAAATATGGCGGTAATTTCTGCGTGGGGCTTCGCATCATCGGTCGGTCATACGGTGTATGAGGAGGCGCAGTACGACACCGTAATTGCCAGAAAGTTTGTGAAACTACACTTTTTGGGTTATTTCGGGCCAGGACAAGGAATACAAGCGACGAATACCGGAGTTTACTTCCGTAAATGAGGATATGAGGAGGCGCAGTATGACGCCGTAA
>CALUSC010000015.1 GCA_944323345.1 uncultured Bacteroidales bacterium
TTTTTAAACTTGCGTTTATTTTATTTGTACCTGAATGAAATTCTTCCTTTAGTCAAATCGTAAGGTGACATTTCGACCCTGACCCTGTCTCCAGGAAGAATTTTGATATAATGCATTCTCATCTTGCCTGAGATGTGAGCCAGAATCACATGGCCGTTTTCCAGCTCGACCTTAAACATTGCGTTCGGAAGCGTTTCAATGATTACGCCTTCCTGTTCTATTGCTGACTGTTTCGGCATTCAAATATCACTTTAAAATTCAACACCAGACTTTTCAATATAATCAAAGGTAGACAGTACTTCGGGGGCGCCTTTCCGGACAACAACCGTAAGTTCGAAATGTGCTGATTTCCTGTGGTCCGCAGTATGTACTTCCCAACCATTTTTAGCTAAGTACACGTTGCGGGTACCCGCATTGATCATAGGTTCGATACAGATCGTCATCCCGTCGATCAGCCTTGGGCCGCTGCCCATCTTGCCGTAATTCGGGACTCCCGGATTCTCATGCATGTGCTTGCCGATACCATGACCTTCAAGCTCACGGACAACCGAAAATCCGAACGATTCCGCATACGATTGCACCGCGTGTCCTATATCGCCTATCCTGTTCCCGTCCACTGCTTTCTCTATACCTTTATACAAAGACTCCTTGGTGACATCCAGAAGTTTCCGGGTCTCTGCATCTACTTCCCCGACAGGGAAAGTATATGCAGAATCACCGTTGTAGCCTTTATATAACGTACCGCAATCCACCGAAACTATGTCACCTTCCTTAAGCACATAACCTGAAGGAAAGCCGTGGACTACGACATCATTTACAGAAATACAGAGAGCAGCGGGAAAGCCTTCATAACCTAAGAAGCTCGGTATAGCTCCGTTGTCTCGGATAAAGGTCTCTGCCAGCCTATTCAACTCAAGAGTTGTCACACCAGGGGCGACAGCCTTACCGACCTCAGCCAATGTCTTTGAAACGAGAATGGCATTCTCGCGCATCAGCGCTATCTCTTCTTCTGTCTTTGGCCTTACCATATTCCAATGACCTGTTGAAATTACATTCCAGAGCGCCCTTTCAGACGGCCGGTCTTCATCAGACCGTCATAGTGACGCATCAGCAAATGACTCTCGATCTGCTGGAGAGTATCCAGAACGACACCGACAAGGATCAGCAGCGAAGTACCGCCGTAGAAACTTGCAAACTGGTTGTTCACGCCCAACAGCATGGCAAATGCCGGCAGGATGGCGATCAGAGCCAGGAAAATGGAGCCCGGAAGAGTTACTCTCGACATAATTGAGTCAAGATACTCGACAGTCTTCTTTCCCGGTTTCACACCAGGGATAAACCCTCCGTTTTTCTTCATATCTTCCGCCATCATGGTAGGATTTACCGTGACCGCAGTATAGAAATATGTGAAAATCACAACGAGAAGTCCGAATATGAGATTATACCAGAAACCGGTATAGTTGCTTAAAGTCGCAGCAAGTCCTCTTGTAGCATCGAACTGAGAGAAGATCAGCGGGAAAAGCATCAGCGCCTGGGCGAAGATTATAGGCATGACGCCCGCAGCGTTGATCTTCATCGGAATGTACTGACGAACTCCGCCGTACTGTTTGTTGCCGACTATTCTCTTTGCGTACTGTACCGGAACTTTCCTTACGCCCTGGACAAGAGCGATGGCGGCTACGAATACGAAGAACAGAATGACGAGTTCCACGATAAGAAGCAGCACGCCTCCGGCAGTATTGTTCACTTTCTCTCCGATTTCAGCTGTAAGGGCATAAGGGAGACGGGCGATGATACCGACCATGATTATGAGCGATATACCGTTTCCGATACCTCTGTCCGTAATCCTTTCGCCGAGCCACATCACGAACATCGTTCCGCCTATAAGAATTATGGTGGAGACAAAGTTGAACATGAAGTTGCTCCAGCCGAGGTTATGCACAGCCAGGAACGCACTTTCAGGAATCTGATTGTGAAGAGCCGCCATATAGGCAGGACCCTGGATAGCGAGAATGGCGATGGTCAGATATCTTGTCAGCTGATTCATCTTTCTTCTTCCGCTCTCGCCTTCCATCTGAAGTTTCCTGAAATAAGGCACGAAAACGCCAAGAAGCTGGATGACGATTGATGCCGAAATGTACGGCATCACACCCAGCGCAAAAATTGAAGCATTGCCGAAGGCACCTCCAGAGAACATGTTGAGAAGACCTACGAGACCTTCCTGGGTATTGTCCTGAAGATTTGCCAGCTGTGCGGAGTCTATTCCCGGCAGCACGATGAATGAACCGAGACGATAAACCAGCAGCAAAAGAATCGTATACACGATCCTCTTGCGCAGTTCTTCAATTTTGAAGATGTTCTTTATAGTCTGTATAAACTTCTTCATTATTTCTCGATTGTAGTTGCAGTTCCACCCTGAGCTTCAATCTTGGCAACGGCACTCTTGGAGAATGCATTGGCTGAAACCTCAAGTTTTGCAGTAAGATCCCCGTTACCGAGAACTTTTACCAGAGCCGTCTTGGAAACGATACCGTGCTGCTTCAGAAGCTCTACATCGATAGATGTCACACCGAGTTTCTCGGATATGGCCTGAAGTGCGGCAACATTCACCGGAACATACTCTATTCTGTTGATATTATTGAAGCCGAACTTAGGAAGACGCCTCTGGATAGGCATCTGACCGCCTTCGAATCCAAGTTTACGGGAATAACCGGAACGAGCCTGGGCACCTTTGTGACCACGGGTGGAAGTACCACCATGCCCTGAACCCTCACCACGGCCGATTCTCTTCTGTCTACCTCTGGAACCTTCTGCAGGTTTTAATTCATGCAATTTCATTTCTCGATCCTCCTATTTAAATTTCCTCTACTTTAACAAGGTGGAGAACCTTCTGAACCATACCCTGTGTAATAGGCGTAAGCTCTACTTCTACGGACTGGTTCAACTTATGGATACCGAGGCTCTGGAGATTTGCAATCTGCCTCTTGGTCGCTCCGTTCTTGCTCTTGATTTGGGTTATCTTGATTTTTGCCATTTCTTCGTCCTCCTTAACCTTTAAATACTCTGCTCATAGGAATACCGCGAAGTCCGGCAATAGTGTAGGCATCCCTCATTTCCACCAATGCGGCAACAGTAGCCTTCACCAGATTGTGAGGATTTGACGAACCCTTGGATTTGGCCAGGACATTCTGGATACCTACAGACTCGAATACGGCACGCATTGCACCACCGGCCTTTACTCCGGTACCCGGAGCTGCAGGTTTCATGAATACCCTTGCGCCACCGAATTTGGCTTCCTGCTCATGAGGAATGGTCTTGTTGAGAACCGGCACCTTCACCAGATTCTTCTTTGCATCCTCTATGCCTTTTGAAATCGCTGTAGTCACTTCGTTTGCCTTTCCAAGACCATAACCTACAACGCCGTTCTCGTCACCGACCACAACAATGGCAGCAAAGCTGAAGTGACGACCACCCTTGGTAACCTTTGTCACTCTCTTGACCGCTACCAGTCTGTCTTTAAGTTCAAGATCAGAAGTCTTTACTCTTTTAACATTTGTATTTGCCATAGTCTTAGAATATTAGGCCACCTTCACGGGCAGCTTCAGCCAAACTTTTAACTCTACCATGATAAAGATATCCCCCACGGTCAAATGAGATGGTGGTAATACCTTTTGCTATACTGCGCTCTGCTATGGCTTTGCCTACCAAAGCGGCCGCTTCCTTACCTGACTTGCCTTTGCATTCTGCAGCAAGAGCCTTGTCGTTCGATGCAGCTGAAACCAGAGTTATGCCCTTCGTATCATCTACGACCTGAACATAAATCTGCTTGTTGCTTCTGAAAACAACCATCCTAGGCCTCTCAGCAGTACCATTGACAACCTTGCGGATACGGTAATGAATTCTTTTTCTTCTTTCTATTTTATTCAATGCCATAACTCAATCTCCTATTATTTAGCACCTGCTGACTTACCGGCCTTGCGGCGAATCTGCTCACCGACAAATCTGATACCCTTACCCTTGTACGGTTCAGGCTTACGCAGAGAACGTATCTTGGCGGCAACCTGGCCAATGAGCTGCTTGTCGATGCTCTTCAGCACGAGGACAGGGTTCGCGCCTTTCTTCACAGGCTCTGCCTCACCTTTCACTTCTGCAGGAAGCATGAAATGAACATCGTGGGAGAAACCGAGTGAGAACTCAAGGATCTGGCCTTTGACGTCCACACGATAACCTACACCGATAAGTTCCTGTTTGATAGTATATCCTTCTGAAACTCCGACCACCATGTTATGGATAAGCGCACGGTAAAGACCGTGAAGCGAACGGTGTCTTGGAAGATCGGTAGGACGGGTCAATTTAACTTCATTTCCCTCTACGGTCACAGTAATGTCGGAGTCAACCTTCTGGCTGAGCTCACCGAGAGGTCCTTTAACCTTGACAACGTTGCCAGGGAGCACCTCGACGGTGACTTTGGCAGGAAGGTGTACAGGCAATTTACCAATTCTTGACATTATTCGATACTTTATAGATTAATATACATAACATAAAACCTCGCCGCCGACATTCAGCTCTTTGGCTTCCTTGTCAGTGATGACTCCCTTAGAAGTGGATACGATGGCTATTCCGAGTCCGTTGAGCACTCTCGGCATAGTCTCCACACCTGCATATTTCCTGAGACCCGGCTTTGACACGCGCTCGATCTTCTTGATAGCGGCAGTCTTGGTCTGAGGATGATACTTGAGGGCGATCTTGATAGTGTTTACAGGCTGTCCTTCCACTACCTTGTAGCTGAGGATGTAACCTTTTTCGCAAAGGATTTTTGTGATGGCCAGCTTCATCTTGGATGACGGGATCTCTACGATCTTTTTTCCGGCCAGATACGCATTGCGTACCCTTGTAAGATAATCTGCGATTGGATCAGTCATTTCTTTTCTGTTTTAAGAACCGGCACATATCCATGTGCCCGATATCCATTATTATTAATATTAAATGTATAGTCTCTTGTTACCAGCTTGCCTTCTTTACGCCCGGAATGAGACCGTTGCTGGCCATCTCACGGAACTGGATACGGCTGATACCGAACAGACGCATATATCCCTTTGGTCTTCCAGTGAGAGAACAGCGGTTGTGCATCCTGCAAGGGCTGGAATTCTTAGGGAGCTTGTCAAGTGCCACCCAGTCTCCCGCCTCTTTGAGGGCCTTCCTCTTTTCAGCGTATTTGGCAACTAATTTCGCGCGTTTTACTTCGCGTGCTTTCATAGATTCTTTTGCCATACCAGTTCTCCTTTAGTTGTTATTCTTTTTGAAAGGCAGACCGAATTCACGCAGGAGCGCGTGTGCTTCCTCATCCGTCTTTGCTGTTGTTACGAAAGTGATTTCCATTCCGAGAATCCTGGATATCTTGTCGATGTCGATTTCAGGGAAGATAATCTGCTCTTTCACTCCGAGTGTATAGTTTCCTCTTCCGTCCATCTTCTCGGAAATACCGTTGAAGTCTCTGATACGAGGGAGGGATACACGGATAAGCCTCTCCAGGAATTCATACATCTTGGTAGCGCGGAGTGTGACTTTCACGCCGATAGGATTTCCCTTACGGAGTTTGAAGTTGGAGATATCCTTTCTGGAAAGGGTAGCCACAGCTTTCTGTCCCGCAATGGCAGTAAGTTCCTGCTGGGCGTTCTCCACGAGCTTCTTGTCGTTCGTCGCATCGCCGACACCCTGGTTTATAGTAATCTTGACAAGCTTCGGAACCTGCATCACCGTAGTGTAAGAGAATTCCTTCATCAGCTTGGGAACGATCTCGTCCTTGTATAATTTCTTCAGTGTCGGAACATATCCTGCAGGTATTGCAGTGTCCACAACCTCTGCTGTCTTCTTAGTCTTTGCCATTATTTTATCTCCTCTCCAGATTTTTTAGAATAACGGACTTTCTTTCCATCCACGAACTTGTAGCCGATTCTTGTCGGACCTCCCTTCGCAGGGTCGACGAGCTGAAGATTGGAAATGTGTACTCCCGCCTCTTGTTTAACAATACCTCCTTGAGGATTCTTAGGATTCGGTTTGGTATGCTTGCTTACCATGTTGACACCTTCCACGATAACGCGGTCCTTGTCACGAATCACCTCAAGCACCTTGCCGGTCTTTCCCTTGTCATTTCCGGCATTGACATAGACTGTATCGCCTTTCTTGATATAAAATTTCTTCATAATGATTTCAATTAAAGGACCTCAGGTGCCAGTGAAACGATTTTCATATAATTCTCACGAAGTTCCCTTGCGACCGGGCCGAAAATACGTGTTCCACGGACCTCACCCTGGTTGTTGAGAAGAACGCAAGCATTGTCATCGAAACGGATATACGAACCGTCAGGTCTGCGTATCTCCTTCTTTGTGCGGACTACTACAGCCTTGGATACTGAACCTTTCTTGGCATCCCCACCCGGGATTGCACTTTTCACGGCAACGACGATCTTGTCGCCTACCCTAGCATAACGGCGGCGGGTACCACCCAGCACACGGATGCAAAGGACTTCCTTCGCACCGCTGTTGTCTGCCACCTGTAAACGTGTTTCCTGCTGTATCATTGTTATTTAACTTTTTCTACAATTTCTACTAATCTCCACTTCTTGGTCTTGCTCAACGGACGGGTTTCCATGATGCGGACCGTATCGCCCTCGCTGCACTCGTTCTTTTCATCGTGAGCTACGAACTTGGTGGTCTTCTTTACGAACTTGCCGTAAATAGGATGCTTTTCTTTAGTTGCTACCGCAACAACGATAGACTTGTCCATCTTGTTGCTGACCACGATTCCTATCCTTTCCTTACGAAGATTTCTTTCCATCGGACTGAGTTTTTAGTTCTGTTTTTCCTTTTCTGCCAGAATGGTAATCATTCTTGCAATGTCCCTTCTGGTCTTAGCTATTTTAGACGTATCCTCTATAGGAGAAATCGTGTGATTTATCTTCATGGTGTCAAGAGCAGCCTTCTCGGCCTCGATACGGTCGCGCAGATCGCTGATTGACATTTCGCGTATTTCAGATGCTTTCATTTTTTCTCCTTTAATTATTCAACATAATCTCTACGTACGACAAACTTTGTAGTGACCGGAAGTTTCTGGGCACCGAGGCGGAGAGCCTCTTTTGCGATTTCCATAGGAACACCTTCAGCCTCGATAAGTACACGCCCTGGAGTAACCGGACATACGAAGCCCTCAGGGTTACCCTTACCTTTACCCATTCGCACTTCGGCAGGCTTCTTCGTATAAGGCTTGTCCGGGAAAATCCTGATCCAGATCTTACCCTCACGCTTCATATAACGCACAACAGCCTGACGCGCAGCCTCGATCTGGCGGCCGGTAAGCCAGCAATTTTCCAGTGTCTTGATGCCGAATGAACCGAACACAAGCTGGTTGCCCCTCTGGGCAAGGCCTTTCATGCGGCCTTTCTGCTGCCTTCTAAATTTTGTTTTCTTCGGTTGTAACATTGTCTATTACTTTTAAAAATTTATTTCTGATTCCTAAATAATTGAGTATCAGCTGGTTGGGCGGACTTATCCTCAATTAAGGGACTGCAAAGATAGTCAATTTTTCTGAATTGCAAATATTTTTTCAATAAAAAACCAACATTTTCGACCAATATTATGAATAGTTAAAATCGGGAAAATCATATAGTTATGAATCATGTTAAAAAATATTTGCCTGCATTTTCGACCGCAGACGCAGAGTTCGGATTGCAAGTATTTTTTATAAATTTGCGCCCTGGATACGAAAATCCCGCGAGGGCATGGGAAAAAGATTCAATACAAAAGCCAAATACCTGACAATCTGTCTGCTGTCTGCCGTATTCATCCGGACGGCAGCGGAAACACGGGCCCAGACCCCGGAAAGCATGTACATGCACTTCAGGGTAGAAGGCCGCGATACAGTGTTCACGGACGAGCTGCCGCCGGCCAGAGTATATTCGAAACTGCCCAGACAGAAAGGCCGCGAATGGCGAAAGTACTACAGACTCGTCCACAACTTCAGCAAGACATATCCATACGCCCTGGCAGCGAGACATCTTGTACACGAAGTGGACAGTACGATAGCTGCCGACAACCTGAAAAGAGGCAAACGCGACAAATACATAAACCGGATGCAGAAACAGCTGTTCGACGATTTCGAACAGCCGATGAGGAACCTGACGGTATCGCAGGGTGCACTCCTGATGAAACTCATTGACCGGGAGGTCGGAAAATCCTCATACCTTATAATAAAGGACTATAAAAACGGCATGGCCGCAGGATTCTGGCAGGGAATCGCCAAGATTTTCGGAACGGACCTGAAAAAGCCTTACGACCCGGACGGCGAAGACAGACCGATAGAAGAACTCGTGGAACTCTGGGACACAGGACAGTTCGAAGGCCTTTACTTCTCCCTGTTCTGGAAATTCCCTCCTGAAATGGAAATCCCGTCGAAATACAGGTAAGGCGACGAATCCATCCAGTCTTTCAGGACGAAAAGGTCGGCACCTTCCGGAGTACGCATCCTGACATCCGCATGATAGTGTCCGAAGATAAAATAATCCACATGGTGCGTCTTCTCGAACTCTTCGGCAAACTTGTACAGCGGTTCGTCTTTCCCCTTGAAGAAATATTCATGACGTCTGGCCAGCCTGTTGCGCTTCGACCACCCTGTTCCCAGCCTGAAAGCTATCCACGGATGGAGCATACTGAAAAGAGTCTGCAGCACCCTGCTGTGGAATATGCCACGCAAAACCCTGTAGCCGAACGGCACAGGACCGAGTCCGTCACCATGACCGAGGCAGAAATCCGTCTCGCCTATCCGGACACACGCCGGCTGTATAAGGCGGACCATACCGAGTTCCTCGAAATACCGGTATGTCCACACGTCATGGTTTCCCTGGAAGAAATACACCCTGACCCCGGAATCCAGCAGATCCATCAGGGCATTCAACACGCGGACATAGCCCTTGGGGACCACATCGCGGTACTCATACCAGAAATCCCAGATATCTCCGAGAAGATAAAGTGCCTCCGTCTCCTCCGGCAATGATTTCAGGAACGACACGAAACGGGCTTCCCTGTCGGCCGGATTCTTGACATTCAGGCCCAGGTGCACATCTGCGACAAAATATGTCAGATTCCGGACTTTATCCATACCCGATCAAGAAATTCCGGCAAAACCGTGTCAGCTGAAAAGGAAGATAAGCAGGGCGACTACGGCGCAATAGAGGGCGAACCATGAAAGCTTGGCCTTTTTCACCAGGGCGATCATGACCTTGCAGGCGAACAGCCCTGAAAGGAAAGCCGACACGAAACCGAGAATGATAGGCATAGCCCCGATGGAAGAACCGCTCATTTCACCTCCGACGAGCTGCAGGAACGCTTCGCCCAATATGGGAACAAGCACCATGAGGAATGAGAACTGCGCCATGACTTCCCTCCTGACACCGCATATCAGACCGACAGAAATCGTAGTGCCTGAACGCGACAGGCCCGGGACGACTGCAAAAGCCTGGCCTATGCCTACGGCCAGAGCCTGCCAGTAGGATATGCCGTTCCTGTGGGTATTGGCCGGCATGGATGAAGCCTTGTGAGGATTCGAAGCCATGTCGGACAGGAAAAGCAGGGTGGCAGTCATCAGAAGAGCCACGCCGACCACGAAAATGGACTCGAACAGGCCTTCTACGAAAGATTTGAAAAAGACACCTATTATGAAAACAGGTATCATCGACACGCATATTTTCAGAATATAATCGGTCTCGTCGTTATACTTGAACCGGAAAAGACCTTTCAGGAGATTCCATATCTGGTGCCTGAATACCACGATGGTGCTCAACACGGTGGCGGCATGCACCGCAACTTCGAAAACCAGATCGCCCGATTCCTCCACGCCGAGAATCTCACGGCCTATTACAAGATGTCCGCTGCTGCTTACCGGCAGAAATTCGGTCAGACCCTGGACAAGGCCGAGAATTATAGCTTCAAACCATTCCATAATTATCCTTATTTCACATTTTCACTTTCATCGCCGCGATTCATTATTCCGGCTATGATGACCACTACTCCCGACAGAATCACGACAGGAGCAGCCACAAGCCGCCTGAAATCGAACATGGCATAATTGAACACCTCAGGATCTTTCACACCGCCTCCGGCAAGCAGGATATATCCTGCGACCATCACGATGAGCCCGGCCAGAACAAATCGGAGACCTTTCGGTGTTATAGGCATATTTTCCATAAAATCAATAATATAAATCATCCTTATCCAAAGACACCAGCTTGTTCACCACGAACCATGTGCTGACGAGACATATCAGAAGGCCTGAAACCAGAACTATGGCCATGACTATCAGCAGAAGATCCAGGCTGAATATCTCGAAGAGCTGCGACACCTCGCTTCTGATGAAATACAGAAGGCCGATGAGTCCCAATATGGCTATCATGGCTGAAAATATTCCCTGGAAAGCCGACTGCAGCAGGAAAGGGGCACGGATGAAGGACCTGGTCGCCCCCACGAGCTTCATGGTATGTATGGTAAATCTCCTGGCGTAGACATTCAGACGGATAGTGTTGTTTATCAAGACAAATGACACAAAAAGCAGCAATGCGATGAAGACTCCGAGCACAAGCGAAATCTTGCTCAGATTGGCATTCAGGGCCTCGACCAGAGAACGCTGATAGACCACCTCCTCCACAAGCGGTGAAGCCGCAATCTCTTTTCTGACCATGTCCAGACTGTCAGCGGATACGTAATCCGCCTTCAGCGTAACGTCAATGGATATGGGAATGGGGCTGGTTTCGAAGACATCCAGAAAATCCTCCCCCAGCATCAGGGCCATCTCGCGTTCCCCCTGCTCCACTGAAATGAATTCCGTAGACTTGATGAAACGTTCGGAGCCGAGATCCAGAAGGAAATCCTTCGCTTTCTTCTCACCCACATCCTGTTTCAGCATCACGGAAATCTGCATGTTCTCCTTGAAATAGTCCGAGACGGATTTCGCATTGACCAGCAGAAGGGCCGCTATACCTACGAGCAGCAGCACCAGACTGATGCTGATTACAGTCGAAAGATATGCATTTCTAATCCTGCTGCCGATTATGCCGCGGTCTTCTTTTCCCATGATAAATACGTCTACAGCTATCCATTCGGGGTCAAAGATAGTGAAATATCAAAAATATTTATTACATTTGTTGAGTTTTTGTCTTTAATACCTTGATTATGGGGGATAGTGCTAAGAAAATTCTGTTTGTCAACTCGGAGATATTCCCGTATCTTCCGGAGAGCGACATTTCCAAGATAGGGCGTTTTCTTCCACAGGGAATCCAGGAAAGGAAAAAGGAAATCCGTTCATTCATGCCAAGATACGGCTGTATCAACGAAAGGAAAAACCAGCTCCATGAAGTGATCCGCCTGTCCGGAATGAATATTATAATAAATGATGTAGACAGGCCTCTCGTCATCAAGGTAGCGTCCATATCGGCGGCGCGGATGCAGGTATACTTCATCGACAACGAAGACTACTTCCACCGCAAGCAAGTATATTGCGACGAACAGGGCAAATTCTTTGAAGACAACGGCGAACGTGCCGTCTTTTTCGCAAGGGGTGTCCTCGAAACGGTAAAGAAGCTCCGGTGGGCTCCGGACATCATCCACTGCCAGGGCTGGATCTCGCAGGTCCTGCCGCTGTATCTTAAAAAGGTGTATTCGGACGATCCTATATTTTCCGGCAGCAAAGTGATCCTGTCGCTGTACGGAGACATAAGGGACGAAAAGTTCTCGGATGATTTCAAAGAAAAAATAATGTTCGGAGACATTGTCGGAGACGACATGGAAATCATGAAAGAACCCGATGGCATAAATCTTGCGAAACTGGCTGTCCGCTATTCGGACGGCATCATTCTGGGGTCAGACAATATCGATAAGGAAATCCTGGATTACTGCAATGAATCCGGGCTTCCTATGCTTCCGTTTGATGCCGAAGCTCTTGAGACAGGAGCTTATATCGATGTTTACAACAATTTTTACGACCGGTTTTAAAAAATGCAGATGAAATACATTCACCTCGCGGCGGCACTTCTGGCCGGAATGTGCAGTGTGCTGTCATGCGTGAAAATCGACGACGAACTTGGAAAAGAATATATCCCGACAAGACATCAGTATGATATCCATATAGATACCGTCTATCTCCATGACATACGCATGGACTGTACCGACAGCCTTTCCGGATACAGTTCGGAGAGAATCACCATAGGGGCGGTCAGGGACAATGTCTTCGGTCTCACGACCAGGGGCAGCGCCTTTCCTCTCATTCCCGTAAGCAAGGATATGGATTTCGGCGAAAATCCGCGCTGCACGCAGTTCCACTTCAGCGCCATAAGGGATACTCTTTCGTGGCCCGATGAAAATCAGGCCAATATCATACAGAATGTAAATGTATACAGGCTGAACAAGGCTATCGACGAAAAAGCCGGTTACCTGGGAAGGGGCGACAAGCTGGATATCGGAGGCAGAGTAGCGCCGGTATTCAATTATTTCGGTCAGGATTCACTGGCATTCAATTTCGATCCTGCATTCGGAGATGAATATATTACGGCCATCCGCGAAATGGAACTGGATTCCGTAAGCGACTACGTAAAGAAACTTCCGGGAATATACATCACCATCGATGCCCCGGTTTCCGAAGGCGGAAGAATCAACATGTTCGAACTGCCGATATCGGTGACGGAAAGCTACTACATCGGCGGGAACTATGCCGAACTGAAATTCCGTGCCGACTACGGTTCCAGGAAAGACGTGGACTCATCGTTCCTCTTCTTTTTCGGCGCACAGGCCATGCAGGTGTACCAGGACACCGAAAACGAATATATAGAACCTGAGCAGACGGAACAATATGCGCTGAATGTATCGAGTACTGAAGGCCTGATATCCGGCATCGGTACCGACAAGCTATACATCGAAGGAGGAAACGGAGTGAAGCCTGTACTTTCGTCCAGGGAAATAAAGGAAAGCCTTACGGAAATCTTTTCCGAAAAAGGCATAGATCCGTCGAAAGTAATCATACACAAGGCGACCGCCATACTTCCGTACGACTTCCAGACAGAAAGCTACGACAAAATGTATCTCTATCCGGACAGGCTGAGCCCTACATGCAAGCTTTCGCTGAAAGATGAAGAGACCGGCGATGACTACGTGACATTCGCAGGTCTGACAGATTCCAGTGTAGAGAGTGAAAACCAGGGAGACATAAACAGGTCCACATGCTGCTATTCCCCGGACATCAGCCACCACGTACAGGAAATTCTCAGAAGAACAGACGAATCGAACTACAGCAACTACGATATATGGATGCTGACGATGGCAAATGAAACAGTGGAGGAAGAATCGGACAACTCCAGCAGCGCCCTCAGCCAGTACTACCAGAATCTCGCCTACTACGATTACTACAACAGCATGTACAATCCTTACGGATACGGAGGATACTACGGCGGTTATTACGGATACGGATACAACAGCTATTACGGAATGAGCAACTACTACAACTACATACTTGCCGCCCAGTATGCGAGTCAGGCATCAAGTTCCGGGACGACAGTTTCCGTCCAGCTGGACAAGGACAGATACTACAGAGGCGTACTTTGCGGCCCTGATTCCGAAGGCCGCGTACCTATGATGGTAGTCACCTACTCAGTATCCAAGACCTCAGGAATGTAGGAGTGCGGCAGTCCGGGACAGACACCGGACAGGACATAAAAAAACCGGCCTTTCATCGAGACCGGTTTTTTATGCTATTCTGTTGACTACAGGATTAAGCCTTAAGCTTGTTTTCGATATAGTCTATAGCGTCTTTTACAGTAGAAATCTTCTCACCTGCATCCTCATCCGGAATAGTGATGTTGAAAGCTTTTTCAAACTCCATGATAAGTTCTACCGTATCAAGAGAATCTGCGCCAAGATCATTTGTAAAGCTTGCAGTCTCTGTAACTTCAGATTCGTCAACGCCTAATTTGTCAACGATAATTGCTTTAACTTTAGATGCAACTTCTGACATAATGTTAAGAATTTAATTAATTAAAAAGTTTATGTTTAAATACACTTGTAATCAAATTATCGGCGCAAAGATATGAAAATTTTGCAAAAAAACGAATAAATCAGGAATTTAAAGCAGAATGTATCCTTTCAGCCAGCTCTTTCCCTACCAGGCCGGACAGGTCCTCCACCGACGCCGCAGCTATCCTGGCGACACTTCCATAATGAAGGATAAGCCTCTGCTCAGTCTTCTCCCCGACACCTCTGATCTCCCTGAGCGCGGACTGTATCTGAGCCTTGCTTCTGAGATTCCTGTGGTGCGTAATGCCGAATCTGTGCGCTTCGTCACGGATATGCTGCATAAGCTTCAATGCCTGTGAATTCCTGTCCAGGAACAGCGGATGCGGGTCTCCCAGCCGGATAATCTCCTCGAAACGTTTGGCCAGCCCCACAACAGTCAGGCTGTCGGCTATACCCAGCTCATACAAAGCCTCATACGCACTTCCGAGCTGCCCTTTACCGCCATCGATGACTATCAGCTGTGGCAGATCGTCAGGAGCTTCACGCAGCATTCTGGAATAACGCCTGTTCACGATTTCTTTCATGGAGGCATAATCGTTCGGACCGACTACAGTCTTGATATTGAAGTGTCTGTAATCTTTTTTGGAAGGAGCGCCGTCCCTGAACACTACGCATGAAGCTACAGGATTGGTCCCCTGTATGTTGGAATTGTCGAAACACTCTATATGCCTCGGAAGCTGCGGCATTCCCAGGGCGGACTGCAATTCTTCCATGACCTTTCTGCGGAACTCGTCGGGATCCGTATGCTCTTTCTGCTTCAGGGCATTGAAACGCATCTCCTTGGCATTCTTCAGACTAAGCTCCATAAGAGCCAGCCTGTCGCCCTTTACCGGCAGACGGAACTCCACACCGGAAATCTCGACATCCGGCTTGAACGGGACCAGGACCTCATGCGACAGATTCCCGAACTTGGACTGTATTTCCGCTATGAACATACCAAGGACAGCCGGATGGTCCTCCTCTATATTCATCCTGAACCCCAGGTTCAATGACTGTATCACGGCCCCGTCCCTCAGCCTCATGAAATTTCCGTACGCTTCATTGGAATCGAATACCAGCGAGAATACATCCAGACTCCCCATGACGCTGTTCACGATAAGAGACTTGCTGTAATGCTTCTCAAGAGATGCCATCTTCTTCCTGAACTCCTCGGCAGCCTCGAAATCGAGCCTTTCCGCAGCCTCCGCCATCTGCTCCTCAAGATGTCTGATCATTTCCCTGCCGCCACCTTTCAGGAGTCGGACAATATCCTCTATATTGTCGTTGTACTCTTTCACCGAGATACCGCCCACACAACATCCACGGCACCTTCCGATATGGAAATTCAGGCATGGACGGAACTTTTTGCGCAGGACCGACTCTCCGGTAATCTTAAGATTGCAGCTTCGCAGAGGGTACAGTTCGGAAAACAGTTCAAGAAGATTCCTCGCATGCATTACGGAACTGTACGGGCCGAAATATCTCGACCCGTCCCGCACCATCCTCCGGGTCAGATAGACCTTTGGAAATTCATCCGCACTTACACATATCCAGGGATATGTCTTGGAATCTTTCAGAAGGATATTGTACTTCGGCTTGTACTGTTTTATAAGGTTGTTTTCCAGCAGAAGGGCATCCGCTTCCGTATCGACTACCGAATACTGGGCATCGGCGATTTTGGATACCATTATGGCAGTCTTGCGCGTAAGCCTCTCAGGGGAAACGAAATACTGGGCCACCCTCTTGTGCAGATCCTTGGCCTTCCCGACATAAATGACATTCCCCTCGGCGTCATAATACCTGTAGACGCCGGGGGAATGAGGAAACAATGATATTTTCTCCTTTACCGTCAATTCATTCCTATCTCATCGAGAATATAATCCATTCCGGCATATCTGTCCAGAACCCACAGTACATATCTGATATCCACGCAGACGCACTTGGTATATCCGTCGACATAATATACGTCGGAAGCCAGAGACTCCTTGTTCCCGTCGAATGCCAGGCCGATGAGCTCTCCTTTCGCATTCATGACAGGAGAACCGGAATTTCCTCCTGTGATGTCGTTATCAGTCAGGAAATTCACATACATGCTTCCGTCCTTGTCTGCCCAGCGGCCCCAGTCAGCCTCTTCCAGAAGTTCTTTCTGTCTGTCTTTCAGTCCGAACTCATATACGGAAGGATCGTATTTTTCGAGGATACCTGCAGTCGTGGACCTCCAGGACCAGGTAACGGCATCATAAGGCTCTATGTCGCCGACCGTCCCGTACGTTATCCTCATGGTGGAGTTCGCATCAGGATACTGTGCCAGACCGTCCTCCACAGACTTGCGGTATCTGGCATGCGTGTATTCCCTGTCCAGTGACGATATAGAAGGGGCCCCCTCGACGGCTGCCACACGCCTGTTCAGCGTGATTATCCTGATATCCTGATAAAAACGGAACAGAGGATCTGCAAAATATTCGTCGAGAGTATGTTCCGCCCCGATAAATTCCTCAAGTCTCGCCCTGTCCGTAAGGAAACTGCCGTTCCAGAGATATTCAGTCATGGCGTCATAATCGCATTGCCCGTCAGGGCACGAATATTTTTCCAGAAGCTCTTTCTGGTATGGTCCGAGTACGGAATGGCTGATATTCTCATAGAACTCTTTCACCGAATATTTGAAAAGGTCTTTCTCGACATCCAGCACGATATTGTCATACTCGCGGAGAAGATTGGTTTTTATCGCGTTATAATCGCGCCCGCAGAACCTGAAATGTCTGCAGCAGTTCACTTCCGCAGAGTCCGGACCGCCCGGCTGGACTGCCGTATGCATCCGTATGCGGTTCTTTGTGAGGACTTCCCTTTTCAGAAGATTCAGACGGGAAATCATCCTGGACAGCGTGGTCCCGCGCACGAGAGTCTCCCTGTAATAATTGATATCGCGTTCTGCATCTTCCACATCCTGATATTTCTCATTCAGCAGCGGGATGACATCTCCCCACTGCGCCTGGCGGTCGGGATCTGCATCGATCCATGCCTGGAGTTCCTGCTCTTCAGCGGCTTTCTTGCCTATCACGTCGAACCTGCGGATATTCTTTTCCTTGCCGCAGTTCAGTTCCTGTACATTGCTCAGACTGAAGTAATAATCCGAATACTTGAGCCTTATGGCAGGATCGGCATTCATCCACCTGTTTACGATGGCCATCTGTTCGCCGCGGATTCTGTTCGAAATCGGCAGTGTGATATTCTCGTCGAAACTCACTTCGGCAGATGAACTGTACCTGTTCGTACGTCCGGGATAACCGATGACCATAGTGAAATCCCCCGGCTTGTACCCGTCAGTGGAAACAGTCAGTCTGGCTTCAGGTTTCAGAGGAATATTCTGTCCGTCATATTCAGCAGGAGAACCGTCCGGAGCCGTATAAATACGGTACATGGCGAAGTCGCATTTATGCTGAGGCCATTCCCAGTTGTCTATGTCACCGCCGTAAGCAGCGAACGACACCGGAGGAGCAGCCACCAGCCTGATGTCGGAATATACCTTGTAGAACATCATATAATATTTCTCCCCTCCCCACATCGAAGACAGAGAAGCCTCCAGTCCGTCAGCCCCGTCGGAATATTTCTTTTCCATCAGGAAAGTGATCTTCCTCATACCGAAAGGCTTGCCCTGCTTCCGCAGATCTTCCTGCATGGCCAGGACCTCGTCAGTCACATCGAGGACCTTCTTCAGGAAATACATGTTCTTTCCCGGAATCGGAATCTCTTCATCGCGGGACAATGCCCAGAAACCGTCTTCAAGATAGTTTTTCTCGTCCGTACTCAGGGCATGTACGTCACCGTAAGCACAATGATGGTTCGTAATCACAAGGCCTTCATCGGATATGACGCTGCCGGTACAGCCGAAATCGAGGGAAACGACGGCATCCGAAATGGTCGCACCCCCGGCATCGGCGTTATAAATCTCGTTAGCCGAAAGTTTCAGCCCGCGCTTTTTCATCTGCTTTTCGAGAGCCTTGTCTATACCGTTTATCATCCACATGCCCTCGTCTGCCCAGGACAATGTCAGTCCCAGGCAGAAGACGGCCAATACAGATATTATTCTTTTCATATTACTTCTCGACAGGTTTTACAATACCCTTCTTTTCGAAACCGATCTTTGCCGGAGTCTCGCGTACATCATCCTTTGCATAGGTGATATACCATGTCTCCTGCGTCATCTGTTTCCAGAGTTCATCCTCGGTCATCGGCTCGGCATAGCGGATCCTGATGGCAGGAACCAGATCCTCGTTCAGCACGAGATAAATGCCGATGATACCGTCGTTCTTCGACAAATGATTGCTAAGATACGGCATATTTCTGAGAATAATAGGCTTTTCATAGTTATGATCGGCTATTTCGTAGAAATATTGCGGCACGCCCTCATATTTCTCCACCCGGCTCTTGAACTCAGCCTTGAACGGATTGAAAAGCATGCGTATCAGATCTTCCGTAGGAATATAGCTGACAGTGTCTTCCATATCCACGAATTCATAATCCACCTCAGTATCCTTGGTCCCGCCGCCATGAACAGGCATCGAGAGGACTTTCATTTCGACCACATCCCTGAACCAGTCGCGGTCCAGGTTTTCGGAAGGGTCCAAATAGACATGGACAATGAGAGGGCAGGCGAATTCGGAAGTCAGCCCGTAAATTTTCTTTCCGGTCAGCCTCATCTGAAGACCGAGATAATTAAGATCCATCTTGTCATACATCTTCTCAGTCCTGATAGTGAGAACCTTCACACTGTCGACTACTGCCGGGTCAGGAGTATTCACTCTGAATTTGGAAGGGACAAAGATATTTTCCAGAATCTTTTCAGGCGTAATCCTGGCAGGATCGTATGTAACGATGGCATAATGATGGTTTACGTATGTCCTTACTCCGTAAATTCCGGGTATCTTCTGCAGTTTCGCCTTGAAAGCCATGGAACTGCCGAAACATTTTACAGAACGCAGACCGTCTATTCTGGTCTCTGCCAGAGTTTCAGGATCTATAAGCCGGGTTACGGTGCCGTCTTCAGCGACAGATTCTATTCCCCACTGCTCATCGATCGTAGGCAGTTCGAACTTGTTCCCTATCCACATGCCCAGGATTATGAGCAGCACAGCAAGAATCGCAGGAAGGAATCTTCCGAAGCCGGATTTGTTCTTCTGGCATGCGCCGATATGAAGCGCATCAGTCGGACAGACAGCCACACATTCGCCGCAAAGCGTACAGTCTACGGAATTCAGTCTTCCGCCGCTCAAGGCATCCACATCGATACCGTATGGACATTTCTTGTTGCAGATTCCGCAGTGGGTACATGAACTTGCCGTCTTTATAACGTTAAGTATCTGATATTTAGGTTTTCTGTTCAGGATTTCGAGCAAATATCCTGCAACACAGAACACTGCCAGAAGCACCCACCACGGGATGTTTGCGCCCAGCAGATCCAGAATCCACCACAGGCCAAAGAGGACAATAATCCATATCCAGAACTTGAGAGAGTTCGAAATCGCACCGAGCGGACACAGATATTTGCACCAGAACATGTTTATGACCAGTCCGCCAAGCACGAGGAGAACGATAGTCACGATGGACATCCAGAGCGTAATTTCTCCCTGGAAACCTGTAGCTGCCGCATAATACGGATCCAGATTCTTGCAGAACAGCTCGCTCGCGGTAGCTGTCATATAGAATATCCAGAATACGAGGCCGTACTTGAAAATTCTCAGGACAGAGTCGGCCACAGAACCGTTCCTGACTGTGATGCCTTTTATGTTCAGGCTGTTGCGGAGCTTTATCAGCAAGTCCTGGACAGTCCCCAGCGGACAGATATAGCCGCAGAACAGTTTGCTGAAAAGCACAACTGCCGCAGCAAGCATGATTCCCATCATTATCTGCAGGGAACTCATGCTGCACGGAAGCGATCCGTTTACGAAAAACGTGGTCAGAGCCTCCAGACCGCCCATAGGGCAATATGCTTCCGGGTCAGCCGGCTCCTTGCTCGGTATGATTCCAGTCAGGAACACTACCAGGGCCGCAAGCACTCCCCACTGAAGGAGATATTTCGGCCAATTCTTGATGATGGTGGATTTTTTTGCCATGGTTCAGATATTTTGATTGTTGTTATTCTTCACGGTATATTGAAACGAACTTGTCGCCTTTTACAAGTCCGGCGGCGAATTTCCGGATATCCGATGCGGAAACGCTGCCGATCGCCGCTTCATAATCATAATCATACGGTACGCCATAGACGACGTGGTTTCTCAGTTCCGTATTCCGTGCCCTCAGAGAATTCTTGTCGGCCGCTTCCTTTTCTCCCCTGTGCTTTACGAGATACTTCGCGGCTTCTTCCATCTCCTGGCCGGAAGGCCCTTCAGACGCCATTTCCGCCATGACATCAGCGACATCCTGCACCAGTATGTCGATCATTTCCGGCCTGGTCTGAAATGCCACCACGGATTCGAAAGCGCCTCCGGATGAATATGGGATATCAGTACCGAAACTTACATGATATGTTCCGCCGCGGGCCTCGCGTATCTGGTTGAGATACCTGGCAGACATCATATAATCCAGCATCTCTATCATTGCCAGATTTTCGGGATCGAGACTGGTTTTCCCTTTGAAATAATAAGTGACATTGCCTTTCGGCACAGTTTCCACATCATAGCTGCGGTCGAACACCACTTCCCCTTCATATACCGGGAGAGGCGCCTCCGTCTTATCCTTTTCCACATTATATTCACCGGACAACGACGCTATATATTTTTTCACCAGAGATTCTATCTCGGTCTTGTCCAAATCGCTGGAAATATATACGGTCATATTGGAGAAATCGCCGAATGTCCTGTGGAACATATCCCGGACAAACTCCATGTCGACCGCTTCCACGGCCGAACTGTCCACTTCCGCAAGCCACGGATGACTGCCATACCTGAGATCCTTCACCTCCCTGGCGAACAGATCGGAATTCTCCTTCTTCTTTCCGAGGAAACGGAGATTATCCTGCTTCATTTTCTCCAGGGCTGACTCTTTCGCAAAATACGGATCGGTCAGAAGGCCGTAAATCATCCGGAAACCGGTTTCCAGGCTTTTCCTGTCCGCCGACAATGAAACAGACGCCTCCGTCTGTCCCAGATCGATGGAAATATTGGCTCCTGCACACTCAGGGCTGTTCCTTATCTCGACAGCATCGTAGCTGCCGAAACCCGTATATCTGAAAATATAATTGGAAGCAAATCTGGCTGACGGCACGTCTTCCGGAGAATAAACCTTGTAACCGGTATCGAAAAACATCATCATGGACAGATGCGTATCCGACTTTACCGGCTCCGACGGGGTCCAATACACGGTAGCACCATTGCCCAGCTCCCATTTTTCGCTTCCGGTCCCCTTCACTGGAGAGACCTTGTCCACGGAGCCCGGAGCCGGACTGTAATCCATGCTGATCTTTTTGAAACTCAAGTATGCCGGCTGAATATCCTTTGCGGAAGTCTCCGCAATGATTTCCTTCATCCTTTCGGGCGCCGGAAGTCCTGCTTCCTCTTTTTCATTCACACACCAGGAATATATCTGCTCGCAGTCGGAAAACATTTTTTTCGGGTAATCCTTCACGTCATCGATAGTCATTCCCCCGATAATCATCTTCTGTATCCCTTTCAGTTCATACGGATCGGCTGCGGCATATCCCCGCAGGAAATTCTCAGTATATGCATCCACGATCTGCCTGTTCTTGATATCTGACGGGAAAATCTCGACATTCAGGCGGTTTTTCTTCATCACCTTGAATTTTGCCGCCTCGAATTCATCCTCCGATATGCCATACCTCAACATCCTTTCCGCCGCTTCCACATAAAATGCCAGCGCTGCCTCCGCATTCGAAAGGTCTTTCATGGCAAGAGTGACAAGTGAAATATAAAAATCATCGCTGTACGGGCTTGTCACCATGACGCCGGAAGACAGAGGACTGCCTTTCTTCCTGGCATCCTTGCTGATTCTTTCGTCAAACACAGTCGTTATGATCTGCCTGGCATAAAGGTCCTTGTAAAACGCCTCGGTATTTCGGACCTCCCGCGACGGGAACGGCTGCTTGTTGATGACTTTCAGGACATAATACTTTATCTGAGGGTCCAGCATATTCTCAAAAAGCGGCTCCTGCAGTGCCGGGACAGTATAAGTTTCCTTAGGCTGGGGATTCTCTGCGGCAGGAATATCCGAAAACATTTCACGCACCTTTTGCTCCATAGCCTCTGCATCGAAATCCCCGACTACTGCTATAGCCTGCAAATCAGGACGATACCACCTGTGATAAAAATCCAGTATCTCGTGAGGCTTGAAACCGTTTATGACTTCAAGAGTTCCGAGAACAGTCCTTTCGGTATGCTTCGCACCTTTATAAATCAGGTCATTCTGCTTGGTCATCATCCTCATCAGCGGCTCATCCTTCCTGCGCCATTCCTCGCTTATCACACCCCTCTCGGCATCGAGAGCCTCCGGTTCGCAGGATATGTCGCACGACCAGTCGTGCAATATCATCAGCACCGAATCCACGAATGATTCACGCACCAGCGGCACAGACGAAATATTATAGACAGTCTCCGTCCTGTTCGTATAGGCATTCACATTGTACCCGAACCTGACACCGTCCTTTGCCAGGAAATTCAGGATTTCCTTATCCGGATAATGTCTGGTCCCGTTGAAGGCCATGTGCTCCAGAAAGTGGGCGAGCCCGTTCTGGTTGTCTTCCTCCTGAAGGGCGCCGACATTGTGGATAATATAAAAATCCGCACACCCTTCCGGATTGGAATTGTGGCGGATATAATACGTCATACCATTGTCGAGCCGTCCTTTTATAAGCTGAGGGTCATCGGGGATGATATCCTGCGCCTGTGCAGGAATCACTGCCAGCACCGGCAATATTGCAGCCAGAAAGGCTGCAGCTTTGAAAACTTTTTTCATTACAGTTCAGATCCTTAAGTACAACAATAATCTCACCGGCGTCCGGGATGGCATCAGAATGCACAGCCGAGAGTGACTGTAAAGACATTCCGGAAACCGTCTGCGAGGAATTCAGGCTTTTTCAAGGTATGGTTATAGGTATCCCTTACATCTATGTACGCGGCAATTTTGTCGCCGAACAGTCTCGTATATCTGAAACTCAGGGTTCCGGACACTCTGGCTGCCGTATCATATTCGAAGTCGCGGTTCAGATAGTCGTCATTTGTCCTGAGATTGCTGGAAGAACTCGAAGCCAATGCCCCGTCGCTGTTCTTAGTGCCGAAACCGGTAAAATAATCAGCCGATACTCCGACGGTGAAGATATTCTTTCCTGCAGCTATATTCCTCCTGCCATGCAGGATAATGTCAATATCAGTAATATTCTGATCTCTGTAATACGGATAATATGTAGCTCTGAAAGTCTTGTACGAACCATCCGCCTCTATACCGTATTCCCATACCGGGCGATGCTGCTCTATACCGAGATATCCTGTATAAGAAAGACTGGCTTCGATATCAGTCCGTGACAGAGTTTCTCTCTGCCCGAAATACTCTACGACAGTATTCTCGCCTGGGACTGTCGTCTTTTTATAAATATTTTCATTATTGACCAATCCGGCATATTCAGCGTAAAGGCTTATTCTGTGAAGATTATCTAGACGGCTTATATCGAGGACTCCGTTATAGCTTATGATATTTCCCCCGAATTCGCAGTAAAGGACATTCGTAGAAGCCTTTTCACCGTAAAAGCCGGTTCTCTTTTTGTAAGTCAATTCGTTAAAGAAAAGTACATTCTGACTGTTCCCGAACTGAAGCTGCAAAGCACCGCCGTAAAACGTATTCAGCATAGGACGGTAGTCGGAAGTGGAGACATAACCGTCATCCCCGTCCAGAATTTCCACATACCCGAAATATCCTCCGAAATCGATGAAATTATAATACTGCCGGTCTGCCGTCCCGAAAGTCTTGCAGTTGAGCCGTTCGACAGTTCTTGCATATTCGAGATTTAATCCTATTGCAAAACGGTCCGACGGCTGGAACTTCGTACCTGCCTGTAAACTGAGATCCATCCATGAAACAATCGGACGAGGGTCCTTGCGCTTCGCATAATTTGCTGTCCCGTATTTTACATTGGCGCCTACAGACCATTTCGGACCGAAAGAATACGATATTCCGCCGAGCATATCGTACGACTCATTCGTTTTCGTACCTGGATTGGCGTCAGTACTTTCTACGAAATTTACAGGATTATATGAGGGGTCCATAAGATAATGGCCCCCCATATTCTTCCCGTGAAAATAAGAATAAGACAACTTCCCGTGGAAAGCTATCCGATCGGAAATCCTGACAAACGACTCCGTAAGTGCACCTGCAAGCAGACTGTTATCCGATCCCTCGACCGGAATCAGACCTCCGTCTTCCTTGTTGAAATAAGCCTCTACGAAAGACGACCGGTCGACCTGAAGGGTCCCTATACCGGCTGCATTGGAACTGGTCAGCCACGGATTCGATGCCTTGATGAAATCGAATTCGTAGACATTTCTCTGTGGCTGCTGGCCCCTTGAGGGCAGGCAAAAGAGAAATCCCAGGAGGAATATTGATGTGAAAGTCTTGCAGTTATACATTTTTCCGGATTTAATCTGTCAGATACTGGTTATTTCTTTATCGAAGGCACAGCTCTCTGGTGGAAATCGGCAGAGGAATTGTTCGTATCCTTGTAAATGATATGCGCTCCATTGGCTATCGACGCCTCTGCATCTATGCCGGAAGGATCAGTATTGCCATATACCTCATCGAGCATATCCGTTCCTCCTGCGTAGTTATATACCAGTTTTCCTTCGTTTTCAGGCAAAGCCTCCGTAGCCTCTTTATCCACATTTCTGTAAAGAGAATACCCTTTGTCCCCAGTCATGTAAATCGATCCTGCATCCACTGATGCCGGAAGTCTTTTCTGGTTGTCATCTTCCTTGCCCACCTGGAAGACTTCAATACCGTCGACAGTCCACTCGGTCTTCACCTTTATGGCAGTAGTGGCCGTACCCAACGTATTGTCGGTATTGTTCGGATCTTTGACGAATGCTTCTATATCCGCATTTTCCAGAATAAAGAAAGCCGGACTGTTGACTGACATCGTCCACGCATTGGCCTTTCCGTATTTATACGTTTTCAGATAATGCGACTCGGGGATTCCGTCTGCCACGGCATATTTCGCATTGGTGTACCCTGACTCTATGTCATACATGACATAATTATCCGGACTGCTCAGATCTACGGAATTCATATAGGTTTCCGTATGGTTGATGGCACCGAACAGGGCGACCACTATCTGAGAATATGCCGGAATCCTGACATCGGAAGTAAACCACCATACACAGTGATTTGCAGGGAGCCAGCCTTCATTGAAATATAACGGGGTCGTACCGTCTACGATATATTTATTTGACTGACCGCTATTATACGGCAGGGCTGTAGTAAAGCCTACATCGCTTACATCGATTTCAGCATCGCTGTTATTGTACAGTATTACATAAGCGTCATTCCTGTATGCTTTCTCGCCGTTATTATCCATGCATCCTGCAAAATACAGTTCCTTGATGACAAGCTGGCTCGTCTTGGATTCAGTCAGGCTCAGCTCGAATGAATTCTCGCCGGCAGCCGACACCGTTACAGCAACATTCCCGTTATAAATGAAAATATCACCGTCCACCGATGTCCTGTAAGAAGCAGAAGCATTATACAAGCCAGGTATTACCTTGAAAGTAGCTACACCGGCTACTGTTTTTGCCTCGTATGAAGCGGTATTGTCAGTAGTGGTAAGCGTAACCGTCACGTCGTCCTCAGCGAAAATCTCATCACCCTGCATCAAGGTAATATATATCTCAACCGGAGGATTTTCCGACTTCGGATCACATGATGAAGCTACAAGTGCTGCAGCTGCCATCAGAAAAACAACAATCTTTTTCATGTTTTGTGGATTTAGTTAAACAATATGTCGTCAAAATTTAAGTCTTACCGTAAGCCCGTAATAAAACTTAGGGATATATCCGTTTATAGATGAATAGTTTCCTGTCTTGGAAGAGTAGACCTGTCCGAAATTATTGAAGAAATTGTTTGCATAGAACGAAACCGATGCTATATCTCCGATTTCTTTGGTTATGCTGAAATTCATCGAAAAATAAGGAGTTATATAATCCTCCTTGAACCACCATGTAGAGGTGGTCACGTATGCCAGATTCGAAAGGTCCGCATACAGATCCCGGTCATTTTCCTTTGCCCAGACAAGTGTTTCCAGATAGTCTTTCGGGGTCGGGTCGTCAAATGATGTGAAATATTCGGGAAAGACCACCGTATATCCGCTGCCGTCATAAATGGACTGGTCAGTAAACGACAGGATATCGTTGCTATCGGAAATCCTGTAAGAGCGGATACCGTCGGCAGATTCACTCAATGAACGGGAATATCTCAGCAAAGTGGCCTCAAGTTTCAAAGATACGATCATCCGGACTTTCGGGATATGGGTCGTCACGGTAACATTGGTGCTGAGTCTCTGTGACTCAGTCCCGTTTGAGTAGTCCCGGCCTCCGATGAAATATCCCACGTAAGGATAATGATCATTATTTGCCGCGCCGGCTGTATTTGACGGATAATACGCTTCTATATTTTCATCAACCCCCTTGTATCCGTAAAATGACCCGTCCAGACGGATCGTAGTATTTATCGGCCTTATCCTTTTAAAATCGATGACCCATTCTACCCCATATCTTGTTATGGGGTTTATATTGTTGTCCGGAGTAGTCTGTGAAACGAACATGTTCCTCTGCCTCGATGCGAGTTCTTCTGACGGCAGCGCGCCTGTTGCATCGGAAACAGTTACGACTCCTGTTTCCCTGTCAATGCTATAGACTCTGTTTTCAACCGGTATGGAACATGCCGCACTGGTAGAAGTATACGTATATGAGAATGGCTCAAATCCTGTACTCAGCCGGTATGCATTGACCGTTCTGTTATAGTATCCGGCAAGAGATATCTTGTACCCTGCAAGATCTATGTCGAACCCGACTTCCGTCTGCTTGTTTTTCTGCCACTGCAATTCCGGATTATACACTATCGTACGCGGCATGATATAATATGCATAACATGCCGTACCGGTAGATGATGTCGTGGAACGGAACGACTCTATCGTCGCATAAGTCGGCACGGGATAAAGAATGGAATATGACGGAAGCTTCGCGGAAATACCCCAGCTTGCCCTCACCGACAGTTCTCTGACTGTCTTGTTCCAGCGGTCTTTCGGTGAAAATATGGTGTACTTCATATTGAATCTCGGAGACAGGCCGGATGTCGTACCGTAAGCGGAATTGCGGATGACAGTATTGTCATTTCGTAGACCGGCGATGAGATTCAGCCGTGTCTTCCCGATAGGAATCGTAATATTTTCTTCTATATAAGCCGCTATATTGTTCATGAACGGCACGTCACAGTAACGGTATTCCCAGAAACTCGGTGCTGTAACCATATTCTCGGTGTACTGCCCTATACCGAGATTCCCGTCTGCAGACCAGTCCACTCCGACTTTCACCTTATTGTTTATCTCGCCGAACTGACGCGCCCAGTTCGCTTTAAGTTTAAGTCCGTAATTGATAGGCTTGTCATCCACACACATGGTAGTATAGCCATACCCCTTCGGGTTCAGAATTACGGCTGCATCAGGATTGTCCTCATAATACTGGCCGATAAAATAACCTTCCTCGCGGCCATGAATTGCAGGAGAATCCTGCACCCAGCTTTTACTTGCATGCTCGCGACTTAATTTATCACTATATACGACTGAGCCGCTGAACTCGATATTGGTTATCCATTTTTTACTTAAAAGCCAGTCGAAATCGAAACTTCCTCTGAATGAATTGTCCTTTGCCGTCGTTCTGTTGTCGAGGAATGTGTCAGGGTCTGCTTTCGTATCCAAGCCGCCGAGATTCCCTGAAGCGCTGACAGAAAATCTGAGCGGAGCCTTGGCGAGAATCCCTCTGTCGAAAAGATTGCTGTACGTCAGCTGCATCTGTTTCCTGTCGTATGACGAAAAAGGAGAGCGCTGGTCTCTGGTAGCCTTCGTATATTCCAGGCTGGCGTTGAGTATACCTTTGGAAGCCCCTGACCTTGTTTCGCCCAGACCGAATCCCTTGCTGATGGATACCTGCTTCATGTTCGGATTCGTGGACATTGTAACAGTGTACGGGGTACGCCCTTTTCTGGTATTGATTTTCACCATTCCGGAAGTCATGTCTCCGTATTCTACGGACGGAACACCCGAAATCACCTCGATGGACTCGATATTTGTAGAGGCTATATTGTTGACGGCTGATCCGGAGACTCCGGATGTGCTGAAAGTCGCAAAACTGCCGTTATTGGACAGACGGACTCCGTCTACTTCGACAGCCGTACCGAATGATACGTTTCCTACTTCATTTGTTCCGACTCCGGACCTGATGCTGAATACCTGGTCACTGAGCAGCGACGGATCTCTTTTTGTCACCCCCCCCGGTAACAGACTTGCAGCATCCGACACATTGATAAGCTGCACATGGTCGAGCGCCGTTCTGTCTATAGTCCTGCTGGTAGTGGCACTGTTGCTGTTGTCCTGAGCCGTAACGACGACACTGTCGAGGGTCAGATTATCGTCTGCAAGGAATATCCTGTAGTTCGTGATATCCTTGCTGACCATGATTTCTTTCGTATCGGTCACATAGCCGAGACATGATATGCTGATGGTATTCTTTCCCGGCTGGACATTCTGTATCGTAAAACGCCCCTCTCCGTCTGCTACAGCCCACTGCTCGGTAGCGGTAAGGACTACCGTAGCATATTCCACGGGTTTTCCGGTATCCTTGGACAGAACGACACCGCTGATGGAATAGGTGGAACGATTCTGTGCATAAGACAATGCCAGGGATACCGCAAAAGACAAAAAGACTAAAAAGAACCTTTTCATGGATGGGGAGTTTAGCAAATTCATTTGTTTATGCCGAGGCACAACAGTATATGTGCAGCAGGTCAAATATATGAATTTTCGAATAAATAATATTACGATTTATCAGCATTTTTCGTACCCTCTCCGATTATATTACGAAAAGAGGTTGACACAAAAGGAGGAATTTCAAGGCTTGCGAAGATAAGAAAACCGCAGTGTACTGATGTACATGAGGATTTTCGAATCGAGCGTAACGCAGAAAATACCCTTTTGAGTCGGCCTCTAACAATATGTTATGATTCCAATGTCGATTTTTACGATTCGTCAATCGGTTCTGTCCCCTTTCGTTTAGAGACTTTTCAGGACATCGCCATGGTCACGGACTACAGCTTCTTTCCATTTGTCCGTATAACCGGGATTCGTGATGCCGTCAGGAATGCGGTCGGAATATCCGTTCGTGACAAAAGAGCCGTCCGGATTCTGGGCCTTGACGTTTCCGTCCATGAATTTCACAAGCAGGAAAGTTTCCAGGGCGACCCATTCTTCGAACACGCCCTGCGCGGTGCCGACAGAGTAGTCTGTCAGAAAATCCTTTACCTCCGTAAACGGATCCAAGACCTTCTGCACTTCGTCATTCCTCCTGATCTGCTTCCGCGGGGTATCGAGGGCTTTCTGATACAGATCCAGAGCCTGGCTGTCTATCTCAGGAATCATTTTCATCTGGCTGTTCTCGAAATCATCAGCTTTGGCCATGACTGCAGGAGCCATGACATTGTACATTCTGTAGCAGGCATTGGCCACACGGTTGCATATCCAGAATGCGGAAGTCGGGGAATATTCGAGGATACTGCCATTGCCCTCTGCGAAGCAGTCGGGCACCATATTAATATTAGTATATATCGGTGTCAGATATGAGGTGGCTGCATCGTCGGTGCCGAACCAGAGCAGTCCGCCTATCACGTCAGGGAGCCAGCCGCGGGACTGTCCCACGAACCAGAATCCGGTCTGCTGCGTGGCTATGGCGCGTTCGTTCACGTAAATCTGTCCCTCATACTCGAAATCCATCGGTCTCCAGCGGTAAGGGAGGGCATTGCCACCGGCACCTATATCGGTGGTCATGTCCATAGGGGTGCCTTCGAAATGGTCGCGCATCACGTCTGCCACATCTTTCATGGTGAGTTTGCGCGAAGGCTTCACGAAAAGAGGGAAACGCTTCGATGCGTCATATCCCATGGCATAGTCGATATATTCGTATGCATCTACGGTCGCTTCTTTTCCGGTCTCGTCCACGAATGTGAACTGTCCGTCGCAGAGAATGTTGAATGCTGACCAGGCACGGGCTTCACAGCCGCGCATAGCTCCGAAGTTCAATGGGTTATACGCATCGCAGAAGCTGAAATCCTCGTCTTTTCCGTCAAAATAGCCCATCTCGCGGGCAAAGGAAATCACGTCCGGGGCATAGAGGCAGTTCTCCGGATCGTCGAGTGGGAAGGTGCTGATTCTGGACTGGTTGGCATGTGCGCAGATGTAGCCTTCCGGAAGCCTCCTGGCCACCCAGACTATACCTCTGTTCGCATTCTGTCCGTTTTTCTCCTTGAAGCCTTTCCCAATGAGGTCCATGACCCAGACTTCATCCTTGTCCGCGATGGAGAATGATTCTCCGCTGGAATAGTAGCCGTATGTATTGGCGAGGTCCACTATGATGTTTATGGCTTCCCGTGCAGTCCTGGCTCTCTGGAGAGTGGTATATATGAGCGAGCCGTAGTCCATAATGCCGGTAGAGTCGAAAAGTTCGGCCCTGCCTCCGAAGGTGGATTCTCCGATGATGAGCTGATGCTCGTTCATGTTACCGACTGTCTGGTAAGTGTATGGGACCTGAGGAATCTTTCCGAGGTACTTTCCTGTGTCCCATTCGCGGATTTCCAGCATTTCGCCTTTTTCATGACGGGCTGCAGGGCGGAAATAGAGTTCTCCGAAAAGGGTGTGTGAGTCTGCCGCGTATGAGACCATGCATGAGCCGTCTGCAGTGGCTCCTTTTGAAACGAGGACATTCGTACAGGCATCCGCGTCTTGTGCCGCTGACAGGCATATAAGTGCGGCCGCAAAAGCGGCAAGCGCCGGGGAGATGAATGATGTTTTCTTGACCATTTGAATAAACGATATGATTAATTATGCACCGATGCATCCGAGCCGATGCCGGCCCGGAGGGAACAAATATAGTGATAATTCGGCCTTGTCGACAAATTTCGTGATGTTTCTCCGTTCCGACTCTGCTGCGACCTGCAACGTTTTGGCGGGATTTCGTGACAGGTCGAAAGTATCTGACGTGAACAGCTGGTTAAACATGATACTATTGGCGTGTGCTTGACCTGTACTGAATCTTAACTGGGAGCAAGTATAGTTAAAGAGACTCATATTCCAACTCTACCCGCATGCTTATCCGGAATGAGACCCAGCATTTTTAATGGAATAGCAGTATAGTTAATAGGTGGTGCCTCCAAATCAGTTCTGAACTTTTTGGGTAAATTCACACAGGAATATCTAAAGGACAGATTCTCCTATATACAACAAACCCTCCTACATTGCTGCAAGAGGGCGTATCGTTAAGTGTGTATACTGTCACTGCTCCTTGAATACTGGTGTAAAGTCGCTCCAGTCTTCGACCTTGAATGCCCGTATGTCTCTGACGGAATCTCTAAACCACGCCGTATTTTTCAATGCGTCTATCGCTCTGTAAAGGTTTGCCATATCGTTCCACTCCGTAAGGTAGACACTTCCTTGCGCATTGTAGAATCCATATTTACGCAGGATTACCCCTATCGCGAAATAAGCGTTGTTGTATGGCTCTCCGTAATTCTTTTTAAGGTCTGACACGACCATATCAAATGCTATCGCAAACATCTCCCTACAATTTTACTGGCTGGAAATATCTCTCCTCGCCAAAGAATATCCTCCCCACTTTGTCTTTAATGGCAATGACAATACCCTTAAACGGATTCTGTTCAATGTCAATAACTTCTCCCTCTACCCAATCGGTTTCTCCTGTGAGTTGAGGCGAGGCTTTCGCTTTATCTCCTACTTTCATGGCTTTCTGCGTTTATGTGATTCGCAAATATAGTCTTTTTATCTGGATTTGGAATCAGTATAGTTAATGGAATCCATATCAATTTTCAAGTGTTCATGAGTTGATTAGATGCTGTATTACGGTTTACTTCTCGGTTTACATGAAACCATCTGCAAGCGGCCAAAGCCATATAGTCACTGCTCCGACAAACACCGTCATATACGAAAAAAGCAGTCAGATTTTCATCTGACTGCTTAGTCATAAAGGCTTCTGAAAGCCGTTTCCAGTGGTCCCAATAGGGCTTGAACCTATGACCCCCTGATTATGAGTCAGGTGCTACTAACCAACTGAGCTATGGGACCGTCTACTCGTTTCTTTTAGGTAATAACTGCGTCAGACTGCGTACCGTCGGTCGGTCATTTACACAAGTAAACTCCCTCTTTCCGGACTTGTCTTCCTTGTCCTGACCTAAAATAAACTTCGTATTATAAAGAACTTTTTCAAGCATTCCTGCCCGTCTCGCGGACAGGAATGCAAATATAGCAATTATTTTTTAAACTGCAATATCAGACTTTGATCTCGACCTCAACACCGCTTGGAAGCTCCAGCTTCATCAGGGCATCCACTGTCTTCTGTGTTGAATCATAGATGTCAAGCAGACGGCAGAATGAGTTGAGCTCGAACTGTTCGCGTGACTTCTTGTTTACAAAAGTCGAGCGGTTCACAGTAAAAATCTTCTTGTCGGTAGGAAGCGGAATAGGACCATTCACGCGAGCGCCGGTAGAAGATACTGTATCAACGATCTTCTTGGCAGACTTGTCCACCAGCATGTGATCGAATGATTTGAGTTTAATTCTTATCTTTTGGCTCATATCAATAATATTCTACAAATTAAACTTTCCGGATTATTCATCCTCATCAACATTCTTGTAACCGCTCTTCTCGATGATCTCCTTGGCCAGGTTAGCAGGAACCTCAGCATAGTGATCGAAGGACATCGTACTTGTAGCACGTCCTGAAGATATGGTTCTCAAGATAGTCACGTAACCGAACTGTTCAGCAAGCGGAACGAAAGCCTTCACAATCCTGGCGCCGCCCGTAGTCGCATCCATGGCGTTGATCTGTCCGCGACGACGGTTAAGGTCTCCTACGATATCACCCATGTAATCTTCCGGAGTCACGACTTCGAGAGACATGATAGGTTCGAGAAGTACCGGTTTGGCTTTCGGACAAGCATGACGGAAAGCCTGGCGTGCGCAGATTTCGAAAGACAGCTGGTCTGAATCGACAGGGTGGAACGAACCGTCTTTCAGTGTAACCTTGAGGGATGGAACTTCGTATCCTGCAAGGACTCCGTTTGCCATAGCCGACTTGAATCCTTTCTCTACTGACGGTATGAACTCCTTAGGGACGTTACCGCCTTTCACCTCGTCGATGAACTGGAGTCCGGTAACACCTTCGTCGGCAGGTCCGATCTCGACTATGATATCGGCGAACTTACCGCGGCCACCGGTCTGCTTCTTGAAGACTTCGCGGTGATTTACGACAGATGTAATAGCCTCCTTGTAGTTAACCTGAGGTGCACCCTGGTTGATTTCCACACCGAATTCACGGCGGAGACGGTCCACGATGATATCCAGATGAAGCTCACCCATACCGCTGATGACTGTCTGGCCTGTCTCGTGGTCTGTCTTCACGGTAAATGTAGGGTCTTCCTCTGCAAGCTTCGCAAGAGCGATGCCCAGTTTGTCCAGATCTTTCTGAGTCTTAGGCTCTACAGCAAGTCCGATAACCGGATCAGGGAACTCCATAGACTCAAGAGTGATAGGAGAAGTCTCCACGCAGATGGTATCGCCAGTGCGCAGATCCTTGAATCCTACGGCTGCGCAGATATCGCCGGCCTCCACGAATTCGATAGGGTTCTGCTTGTTGGAGTGCATCTGGTAAAGACGGGCTACACGCTCTTTCTTTCCGGATCTGGTATTGAGAACGTATGAACCGGCATCAAGACGGCCTGAATATGCCCTGAGGAATGCCAGACGACCTACGAACGGATCGGTAGCAATCTTGAACACCAGAGCGCAGAACGGCTCTTTTGCATCAGGCTTGCGTTCCTCTTCTTCGCCGGTATTAGGATTCGTACCTGTTACGGCACCCTTGTCGAGCGGAGAAGGAAGATAACGCATCACTGCATCGAGAAGGAACTGGACACCCTTGTTCTTGAATGAAGAACCACAGCAGGCAGGTACGATAGACATATCGATCGTAGCCTTTCTGAGAGCCGTGATAATCTCATCTTCCGAAATGGAATCCGGATCCTCGAAGAACTTCTCCATCAGAGACTCGTCATACTCTGCAGCGGCTTCGATAAGTTTCTCGCGCCATGCAGCGACATCAGCCTTCATCTCTTCGGGAACGTCAGTGATCTTGTAGTTTACGAGCTCTTCACTGTTATCATAGATTATAGCCTTGTTCGCTATGAGGTCTACGATACCCTGGAATTTATCTTCTGAACCGATAGGCAGGCAGATAGGGACAGCCCTTGCACCGAGCTTTTCCTTGATTTCATCCACTACTGCGAGGAAATCGGCACCTACACGGTCCATCTTGTTCACATATGCAATCTTCGGAACCCCGTACTTGTCTGCCTGACGCCATACGGTCTCCGACTGCGGCTGAACACGGCCTACCGCGCAGAAAGTGGCGACAGTACCGTCCAGCACACGGAGAGAACGCTCGACTTCGACAGTGAAGTCCACGTGGCCCGGAGTATCGATCAAGTTAATCTGATAAGTATCCCCTTTGTAATGCCAGAAAGCGGTAGTCGCAGCTGAAGTGATGGTAATACCACGCTCCTGCTCCTGAACCATCCAGTCCATAGTGGCAGCTCCTTCGTGCACCTCTCCTATCTTGTGGGTCTTCCCGGTATAGTAGAGAATACGCTCTGAAGTAGTAGTCTTACCGGCATCGATGTGGGCCATAATACCGATATTCCTGGTGAATTTAAGATCTCTTGCCATTTGTTCTTAACTTAATTGGGGATTAGAAACGGAAATGTGCAAATGCCTTGTTGGCCTCTGCCATCCTGTGCATATCTTCTTTTCTCTTGAATGCCGCACCCTCGCAGTTGTATGCAGCGATGATTTCGGCACAAAGTTTTTCTGCCATCGAGTGGCCGGAACGCTTGCGGGCGAATACGATCATATTCTTCATGGAAAGCGAAATTTTTCTTTCCGGGCGCACCTCGGTAGGCACCTGGAAGTTAGCTCCACCGATCCTGCGGCTCTTCACCTCGACCTGAGGCGTCACATTCTCAAGAGCTTTCCTCCATATATCCAGAGGAGCCTTGTCAGAATCTTTCATCTTCTCGCCTACCATGTCTATGGCATCATAAAAAATAGAATACGCGATACTCTTCTTCCCCTGCAACATAAGATTGTTCACGAAACGCGTAACCATCACGTCGTGATACTTAGGATCTGGAAGTAGAATCCTCTTCTTAGGCTTCGTTTTTCTCATTGTTCTGAAAAATTAAAATAAATGATGATTACTTCTTAGATTTCTTCGGTCTCTTGGCACCGTAGAGAGAACGTGACTGAGTCCTTCCCTCGACACCTGCCGTATCCAAAGCTCCTCTAAGGATGTGGTAACGTACACCCGGAAGGTCCTTGACACGACCGCCCCTTACGAGCACGATAGAGTGCTCCTGGAGGTTGTGTCCCTCGCCCGGAATGTAAGCATTGACCTCTTTGGAGTTGGTAAGACGTACACGGGCTACCTTACGCATCGCTGAGTTAGGTTTCTTAGGTGTCGTAGTGTAGACACGCACGCATACGCCTCTCCTCTGAGGGCAAGCATCCAACGCACGAGATTTACTCTTGATTTCGATAACCTCGCGCCCTTTGCGAACTAATTGTTGAATTGTAGGCATAAATGATTGTAAATCTTTAATTTATGTTTCCTTTCCCAAACTTTGGGGCTGCAAATATACTTATAAAAATTTAATTATCAACAATTTTTGCGTCAAAATTGTTGATAATAAAAATCCTCCTAACCCCCGGCACCCCCTATTAGGGGGAATTTCGCTCCTTCCTGTCGCGGTCCCTCCGGGACTTGTTAAGTTTGCGTCAAAATTGTTGATAATAAAAATCATCCCGACCCCGGCCGTTCACTTTCGAATGTCCACAGGACATTCTCATAAACCGTTCACGACCTATCAGGGGGAATCCCGGAGCTAATAACTCATCGTCATATCCACAGGGACGCAGACTATGAAGTCCGCCCTTCCCAGATTCTCCTCGCCGAGGGCACTGATATCGTCCTGACGGACACAGCAAACCGTCATGACAGTCTTTCCAGGACAATATTTATGGAAATACGGAATAATCCCGCCATGAAAATCCGAATGGAAGTTCCCGTTGTAATGAATGAACCTGCGTCCGGGATTCTGAGCTATGCTCCAGGCCATGGTGGCATCCTTGAGAGCCTGGGCTTCCGCAAAATACGATTTCTCACCGTCGGAACCGCTGATAAGTTTCATGAAGCCGAACATCGCCTCATCCTCCTCCGAAGCCTCGAAATCTATCGGAAGCGGCGCCATCAGTGACCGTGCCTCCGCCGGCAGTTTCTCCAGTGCCTCCAGACCATGGTCCTTCACATACGAAGCGTAACGCCTCGGCACATTGGTAGCCACGAACTCCAGGCCTTTCTCCCTGGCGAAGGACAGCAGAGGATAATAATCCGTATAATAATTGTCCCATAGCTTGGCCTCGCTCTCGAACTTGTCGGAAGATATCATACCGGTCACGTACTCATTCACCAGAAGCTGGTTATCGGTCTCGAACATCTCGGCTCCGAGGACCAGTCCGTCCGGATCCTTCTCCCATAAGTCGCGCGTAAGTTCATATTCTATCCAATGCGCGACAGGGCAGTTGTGCGTCTCACCTATAAATATTACGTCCGCACCAGCCAACGCTTTCAGCATCAGACCGTAATCCGCCCGTTTCCCGTCTCCTTCAAACACGGCATAAGCCGGCTTGTCCTGTGCCTGTACGGCAATATTGGCGGTCATGACCGCCAATATCAAAAATAAAATCTTTACCGTCTTTTCCATCGTAACAGTATGTTTAGCCATTGTCCTGGAAAGGACCTATAGACAATATCATATATCTGTCAGTATCAAAGCAATTCCTGAATTCATCCCTGAGTTCTGAGGCAGTAATGCTTTCCAGGACAGCCTCATACATATCCATTTCCACGAGTGTCTCGTCATTACGCAACTGGCGGACAAGATGGCTCTTCCAGTTCGCCGTGGCATCTTCCTCCAGATACGAACGCTTGTTTACTATGAATATCTGTTTCAATGTGTTCAATTCCTTGTCCGACACCTTTTTGCGCTGCAGTTCCTCTATGATCTCGTCGAGGATTTCATGCACGCGGCCTGTGTTGTTCCTGTCCACGGAAGCATTGATATCCATATAGAAAATGCTGTCAGGAGAGGCATTGTAGAAAAGTGAGGCATACGGAGAATATACCAGTGATTCCTGCTCCCGCAGGACTGTCAGCAGCCGGTTCCTGATAAGGTTGTTCATCAGCTTGAGTTTCAGTCCGGAGCGCAATGACGGCTCATACTTGCCGAACCTTATGTAGTCGAACATCGTCTGCGACTCGTTCGCATTCGGGAACTCACGCTTCACCGTGACTTCCGGCAGAGTAAAATGGGACGGGCCCATCCTGTTCGGACTGTCACTGCGCGGAATCCGTCCGAATACAGGAACAGCCTCTCTGAGAAGACTGTCCACATCGAAGTCCCCGCAGATGACACACGTCATGGCGTCAGGATTCGAAAAAAGATCCTTGTAACAGACAGCCAGGGAGTCGAGGCTGAGCGTCTCCAGCTCCTCTTTCGTCATCCGGGTCCGCCTGCCGTACATCAGGTTTCCCATAAGACTGTCTATCTGCATATTGAGCTGCCTCACCACATCCTGTTTCATAAGTCTGGTCAGATAGGACTCTTCCCCGAATCTTTCCAGTTCTTCCTGACGGATTTCTTCAAAACCCTCATAGTCGAGAGACGGATTCATCATGCGCTCATATACAAGGTTGAAAAGCAGGCGCATATTCCGTGTCGGGGCTGACGCTATCATCCCGTGCCAGTAAGACTCGATGCCGAGCAGCAGTCCTATGCCGTTTTCGGCCATGACCGACCTGTAGACATCATCGTCCACGCCTTCGATTCCGCCCAATTCCATATAGCCTGCCAGTCCCTCATATCTCGCGTATTCATCTTCCGGCACCCGCGAAAGTCCGCCAGGCGCGAAAGTCTGCATCTGAATCCTGCCTTCCTCGTCACGGGTAGGTCTCAGGACCAGGCGGAATCCGTTTTTCAGGAGGACATCCGTAACGGCAATGTTCCGGTAGAACAGCATATTCGCTATCATATCCTCGCCTGACGGCCTCTCTTCCAGCAGGAAAGCAGGGATAACAGTCCGCGCAGCCTCATCCTGCGGCTCGTCCGGCACGAAAACATAAGGCTCGCATTCTGTCTCCGAAGCCTCCGCCATAAGGGCTTCAACATCGGCATCATCGAAACCGGAAGTGGAAAGAGGACTGTATTTACAAGCCACCAGGGCACATTTCCCCGCAGCATCCAACCATTCAGACAGAATCTTCCGCAAATCTTCCGAAGTGGTGGACCGCAGTTCTTTCTCCACGAAAGCCACCTGCGCAGGATCCGTCACGTCAATGTCTCCGAAAAGCACGGCATCGGCTATGTTGTCGCAAATCATCGACGAACTGGAGGAAGACGGAACATAAATCCCCACGGACTCCCTGAGCTGCTCCATCTCCCCGTCCTGGAATCCGTCGCGGGAAAGACGGTACAGTTCCGCCATCACATCCGTAAAGCATTCAGACACATCTTCTTTTCCGTCGCCAGAGATGGAAACCACGAAATGTTCCTTGTCGGCAAAATACCAGTTGTTCGAAATGGTGGCATACCTTCCGGTCTCATACAGCCGGGAAGAAATTCCCTTGACCAGCATCCTGTTCCGTCCGAACATTACGGCATCCCCCAGAGTCCGCCTCATCACCGCTGTATGAGGGACTATGAGTTCGAAGCTCATGCTGCGCGCCATGGTATCGGTGACATTCTTCACTGTCACTCCATCCGCATATTCCAGAAGAGACTCGTCATATTCCGGCGAGACCGTCGGCTTCAGAGGGCCGAGAATCTTTTTTATCCTCATCTCCACGTCATCGCCATACACATCACCCACAACGGCCACTGTAGCCCTGTCGAGAGTGTACCACGTATCATGGAAATCCCTCAATATCTCCGGAGTAATCCTGTCTATATCTTCTTCAGTACCCAGAGGAATACCTTCGCTGTAGCGTCCCGTGCCTATCTTAAGGTCATAAAACTCATCCCCGACATCATATCCGCGCAGTTCCTCCTTGATCACGCCCTTTTCTCTCTCCACCTTCTGTCTTGCGATAGTGATATCCGTGAGCCAGTCCTTGAGAATCAGCAGCGCACGGTCCAGATTCTCCGGGTCGTCGGAAGGCATGGAAAACATGTAGATAGTCCTGTCATAGCCGGTAAAGGCATTGATACCTATACCGTACTGGACTCCCAGAGACTCCAGATACTCCACCAGCTTCCGCTTCGGGAAATGACGTGTCCCTCCGAAAGCCATGTGCTCCAGAAAATGCGCAGCCCCCCTGTTCCCGTCAGTCTCCATCATCGATCCTGTCCTGAAAATCAGGCGGAATTCGATCATCCTCGACGGGGACTGGTTTTCGACTATGACATAATCCAGGCCGTTGGCCAATGTATTCTCCACTATTCCTGCCGGAGGCAATACCGGCTCTTCCCATGTTTTTCCGTACGCACTGCCCTCAGAGAAAGACTGCTCCGAGGCACCGGCCCCGAAACAGTCCATCATGGCAGCGACAGCTGCAGCTGTCAATATCAGTTCTTTCCTCATCCTGTAGGTTTATCCGTCTTTCGAGGCCGACTCAAAAGGGTATTTAAGCCTTGAAATTCCTCCTTTTGGGCCAGCCCGATATTTTTTATTCGTTAGGAGTGTATGTAGCTACGACTTTCGAATAGTCATATTCATTGTAGTTGTAGATACAGAAAGTGAATGTCATCTTTTCAGCTGAAATTTCCGCACTGGAAGCTGTCCAGTTCCCGCATTCATAGTAGTCTTCGGAAACATCATCCGTGTTCAGATAAAAATCCGGATTCACAGTGGCGTCATACAGCCAGTCAGGATATGCTTCGGTTCCGATAGTTCCGGCTTCCAAAGCAGCCTTTTCCCTATCGTATGCAGAGAATGCAAATTCAAACGGCACTTTATGCTGCGTCACCTCATCACCGTAACTGTCGGTAAATGTAACATCGGTCAGGAATTCCACTTTTTTGTCTGTCCCCGGCATGATACCATCCAGAGACATGGAGAAGATTTCATCCGAATCGGCTGTCCAGTTTATGGCCTTGAGAAGCTGCGTATAACTCGGTGCGTATTCGGCTTCCGATTCAGCCCAGTAAGGATTGTCGATAGTATTTGCCTTCAGCTTGCTGTACAGAGTTTCCTGAAGTCCCATAGGATTATCGGTCATTTTCAGCACAGGCTGGTCTGTTGTGGATTCTTCAGCAAGCGTAATGGCTGTAATACCCGTCAGAGTCACTGCAGGAAGAGGAATGTCTGAATCCTGGCTTGAAGCCGTATAGACAGTGCTGACTTTCACCAGACCCAGATACTTCGACAGGTCGATACCCGTAGCGGTCTTGTAGGCTTCGATGATAGCCATCTGATCATCGGTCAGGTCCGGCACTGCAGAAGAATTCACAGTGAATGTGAAGTCTTTGTCCCACTTGACATTCTCAGGAAGTACGGTGGACTCGTCCAGTGAAATCCTGAAATTCATGGAATTCTCCGTGAGCTCGGCACTCTTCACGGTCACGGACCCGGACCTTTCTCCTGCAGGAATCGTCACAGGATTCCCTTCGAGAGTTATGATGCCGTCAGTATCGTCAGTTTTCAATGTCAGTGTCAGATCCTGGTCCAGCGCAGTGGTCAGGACTACCGAAATTTCGAGAGACGCATTGTCATACATCGAGCTGGATTCAGAATCCAGATAAATGTAGTTGGTTCCCTCATAGCCTGTCTCAGGCTCTTCGCAGGAAGTCATTCCTGCGGACATTGCTGCGGCCACGCAGCACCA
>CALUSC010000016.1 GCA_944323345.1 uncultured Bacteroidales bacterium
TTTTTATCTATACACAGATAATGAGACTGCCAAATCCATTCCAAATTTTTCTGGAATCAGAACAGGTATATTTAATGTCGGCAGGTGTATCCAGCAAAATTTCCACCTTATCTGGAGTCTACACCCATTATATATAAGCAATCTAATCTTTCTTCTTCCTGCTGTCGCTACTCATGAAGTAAGGCAGATAAATGACCTCCCTGTCCCAATCCTCGTCCTCATTATAGACATACACTGTCCTCGATTTCTCTATCTGTAAAATCATCGGTATATCTATCGTTGTCGTACATATCAATGGTATTCCTTTCATTGTTTCTCCTTTGTTTCTGGTTAATGGAATCTTTTATGTATGTATCTCTTTATATGCCATGAAGTTATGCAACATTTCCGAGTTTTCCAAAGTAAATTTTTCTGGATAACCTGTTTATATATAATAATATAATATGATATGGAAGAGAATCCTATTCAATGTGAACTATCTTGAAAGTGTTTCGGATGTCTTATCTGTACTTCAGAAATATCCATCTTTGCATTGATTTGCATATCTTATTCTTTAACACCTTATCGTAAACCTGTTTTTTACTTCATCGTTTCCTCTTACAAGTTGTCGGGATTTGTCCCAGTTCTGCACACAGATTGCACACAAACTCTCCACAAAAATCCCGTTTTCACCCCTATCAGCAACCCAGTTACAGAAGCCGCACCAGAAAAATTTTCTTTACTCTACACCTCGAAATTGAAGTGAATTTTCATCTGAAATCCTGCCAATGACACACAAGAAATCTCTCGAATTTCACTGTCAACCTGCATAAAGTTCCAGACACCTCCATACACGAAAAATCCCCGTAACCATCAAAGTTACAGGGACTTGTTATTTCATCCACCAAATTGTATGAATGGATGGATTTCAAGGCTTGCGAAGTTCCGAAAGCCGCAGTTTACTGCTGTAAATGAGGATTTGAGGAACGAGCGTAACGCCGAAAGCCGCCTTTCAGGCAATCTTGATTACTTGTTCAGAGCAGTAGCCACATCCACCGCACAAGCCACAGTACATCCCACCATAGGGTTGTTGCCTATTCCGAGGAAGCCCATCATCTCCACATGGGCAGGAACAGAGGATGAACCTGCAAACTGCGCGTCGCTGTGCATACGGCCCATGGTGTCGGTCATACCGTAGGAAGCAGGACCTGCTGCCATGTTGTCCGGGTGAAGTGTACGGCCTGTACCGCCGCCGGAAGCCACTGAGAAATAAGGCTTGCCTGCGAGGACACGCTCCTTCTTGTAAGTACCTGCTACAGGATGCTGGAAACGTGTAGGGTTGGTAGAGTTTCCTGTGATGGACACATCTACACCTTCATGCCACATGATGGCCACACCCTCACGTACATCGTCAGCTCCATAGCATTTAACCTTTGCACGAGGACCGTCGCTGTAAGCTATCTCACGTACGACTTTCAATTCTCCTGTATAATAATCGAACTGAGTCTGGACGTATGTGAAACCGTTGATACGTGAAATGATCTGGGCTGCGTCCTTGCCGAGACCGTTCAGGATGCAGCGGAGAGGCTCCTTGCGTACCTTGTCAGCCTTGGCTGCAATCTTGATGGCACCTTCTGCGGCAGCGAAAGACTCGTGGCCGGCGAGGAACGCGAAGCATTTTGTCTCTTCACGAAGAAGCATTGCAGCGAGATTGCCGTGTCCGAGACCTACCTTGCGGTCATCGGCTACGGAACCTGGGATGCAGAATGACTGGAGACCGATACCGATAGCCTCAGCAGCATCGGCGGCGTTCTTGCAGCCTTTCTTGATGGCGATGGCGCATCCTACCACGTATGCCCACTTTGCATTCTCGAAGCAGATAGGCTGAGTGTCTTCGCAAGTCTTGTAAGGATCGAGACCATACTTTTCGCAGATAGCGTTAGCCTCTTCGATATCCTTGATACCGTTAGCATTGAGCGCAGCGAGAATCTGTTTGATACGACGATCCTGGCTTTCGAATTTTACTTCTCTAATCATAGTATGTCTCCTCCTTATTCTTTACGTGGGTCAATGTATTTAACAGCACCGTCTTCCTTTGCAAAACGGCCGTATGTGCCGGTCACCTGCTTGAGAGCTTCATTGGCATCGACGCCTTTCTTCACGAGGTCCATGAATTTGCCGAGATGAACGAACTCGTATCCGCAGATCTCGTCATTCTTGTCGAGTGCGAGAGTCTTGATATAGCCTTCAGCCATTTCGAGATAACGCGGACCCTTGGCAAGAGTGCCGTAAAGGGTACCTACCTGGCTGCGGAGACCTTTACCGAGGTCCTCAAGACCTGCACCGATCATCAGACCGCCCTCTGAAAAAGCAGACTGGGTACGGCCATACACGATCTGAAGGAAAAGCTCCCTCATGGCAGTATTGATGGCATCGCATACGAGGTCCGTATTCAGGGCTTCGAGTATAGTCTTGCCTGGAAGAATCTCGGAAGCCATGGCTGCGGAATGAGTCATTCCAGAGCAGCCGAGAGTCTCCACGAGAGCCTCCTGGATGACACCTTCCTTGACATTGAGAGTAAGCTTGCAGGCACCCTGCTGAGGAGCACACCAGCCCACACCGTGAGTCAGACCTGATATATCAGTGATTTCCTTTGATTTTACCCATTTTCCTTCCTCAGGAATAGGAGCGGGACCGTGGTTAGGTCCTTTTTTGACGCAGCACATCTGCTGCACTTCGTGTGAATAAACCATAACCTAATATTGTATAAAAAGTTTTTCCAAATCCGGCACAAATATAATAAACTGTTTGGATTATTTCCAATTATTTTTCGTCCGTTCCGGACAATATCATCTCACCGGCAGCGGCCGGATACAATACCGGTCCCCTCCTCTCGTCTACGACACTATATCAATGAAAACACCTTCTCAGAACTCTGTCGGGAACACAGCCTTTCCGGTATAGAATGCCTTTATCACTTCCCTGTTCACTTCCTGACCGAGACCTTCGTTGAAAAAGAAAGCTTCCCCGTTTGTACCGAACTCGCGGTTCATAAGCATCTGCGAAGCGAATACGGAGCCCCATGCGTCACCCGATCTGAGATAAATTCCAGGATTGAGTACATTTTTATCCGTGCTTGCCTTAACATATCCGACAGCCTCTTCGAGAGTGTTTCGGTACGACTCCTCCGTCTCCCTGTAACACTGTACGGAAAGGATATCCACGTAACCGCCTTCAAGCCACGACGGCCAGTCCTGCATCAGATTCTGCATGCACCACGGATACGGATTCGGTGAAAATGATACGAGCAGTTCCGGATCAGCCTTCTTGACTTCATCGTAAAGGCGTTTGCCGAAACTATTCAGCTTCTCCAGCCGCCATTCCACCCAATCAGCATCATTGTACGAAGCCGGTACATCCTTTCCTGTTTCAGCCTTGTAAATTTCACTACCATCGCACCATACTCGGTCACTGGCCGGACCGGTAGCCGAATTGGCATAGTTTGAAGCATCATAACCTTCAGGGCACGGCACAGTCATGTCCGATCCCTTGCCATAATCCTTCAGTATCGCCACATAAGTCAGATCCTGTATGACATCATTCGCGTTCTCAGGAGCTATGCTTTCTCCGGTATGGTCCCTGGAATCCATTCCGATATGATACGGGACACCGCAAGAAGCCGCAATATCGCCGAGTTCCGTAGCATCGACCAGCACATGGGCCGATATATTCCGTTCACGTCCGTTTTCAGATATCCGGACTTTCCATCCTGTTCCCTTTTTCCGGACTGCAAGTACTTTCGCACCGTGAATGACATCCAGATACGGCTCGGATGCAGCCATTTTGTGAAAAATATCATGTGACGAAATTTATCTTATATTATGTATATAGTCTCGGTGAACTTCATAAATTTGCAGTCGGAATCGTGAAAAAAGCTATGAAATTCCAGATTATATCAGATTACAAGCCTTCCGGCGACCAGCCGCAGGCAATAAAGGAAATATGTTCGGCGCTGAAAAGCGGGATAGACGCCGTCACCCTGCTCGGAGTGACGGGTTCCGGCAAGACCTTCACCATGGCGAATGTCATTGAAAGACTCCAGCGGCCCGCCCTCATCCTGAGCCACAACAAGACTCTTGCCGCCCAGCTTTACGGAGAGTTCAAGTCGTTCTTTCCGAACAATGCCGTCGAGTACTTCGTATCCTACTATGACTATTACCAGCCGGAAGCCTATATCCCTACCACCGACACATATATAGAAAAAGACCTGAGCATCAACGATGAAATCGAAAAACTGAGACTCAGTGCGGCGTCATCTCTGCTGTCGGGACGGCGGGATGTAATAGTAATATCCAGCGTATCATGTCTTTACGGTATAGGAAACCCGGAAGATTTCCATTCCCAGACGGTAACGGTAAAAAAAGGAGAAACCAGAAGCATGACCAGACTGCTTTACCAGCTGGTGGACGCCCTCTATTCCAGAACCGAAGCCGATTTCAAGCGCGGCTCATTCCGTGTGAGGGGAGATACCGTGGACATTTGCCTCGGAAATGGGGACAATGCCGTCAGAATAGAATTTTTCGGAGATGAAGTGGACAACATATCCGTAATTGACCCGGTCACGGGGGCATTGCTGGATACATTGGACGAAGTCTCGATATATCCGGCCAACAATTTCGTCACGACCAGAGAGCGCAGCATAAAAGCCGTAAGCGAAATCCAGGATGACCTCGTAAGACAGTGCGAATATTTCGAGAATGTGGGCAAACCATTGGAAGCCAAAAGGCTGAAGCAACGTGTGGAATATGATCTGGAAATGATTAAGGAGATGGGATATTGCCCGGGCATAGAAAATTATTCCAGATATTTCGACGGCCGCAAGGAGGGAATGAGACCTTTCTGCCTGATAGATTATTTCCCTAAAGATTTCATCACATTCATAGATGAGAGCCATGTCACTCTGCCGCAGATCAGGGCCATGTACGGAGGAGACCATTCGAGGAAAAGCGTTCTGGTGGAATACGGGTTCAGGCTTCCGGCCGCAGCTGACAACAGACCGCTGAAGTTCGAGGAATTCGAAGCCATCACCGGTCAGACTGTATATGTGAGCGCTACGCCGGGGGACTATGAAATGGAAAAATCAGGAGGGCTCGTAGTGGAACAGGTCGTAAGGCCTACGGGGCTGCTCGACCCGCCCATCCAGGTCCGGCCTACAGAAAATCAGGTGGATGACCTACTGGAAGAAATCCGCAAACGCGCCGAGAAAGACGAGAGAGTACTCGTTACGACGCTTACCAAGAGGATGGCGGAAGAACTGGAAAAGTATTTTACCCGTATGGGAGTCAGATGCCGGTATATCCATTCGGATGTCGACACGCTGGAAAGAGTGGAGATTATAGAAGATTTCAAGAACGGGCTTTTCGATGTCCTGGTGGGAGTGAATCTGCTCAGGGAAGGACTGGATATTCCGACAGTATCTCTCGTCGCCATTCTGGATGCGGACAAGGAGGGATTCCTGCGGTCCGGCAGGTCATTGACACAGACAGCAGGACGGGCCGCAAGAAATGTAAACGGCCTGGTCATCATGTATGCCGACAGCATTACGGGCTCCATGCAGGAAACCATCTACGAAACCGACAGGCGCCGGGCCAAACAGATGGAATACAACAAGAAACACGGGATTACCCCTACGCAGGTAGGCCTGAAAAGGAATGTTTTGGCGGAAGGTACCCCAGGGGACAATGCGGCCAGGAAACACAACCCCCGGCTGGCCAATACTGTTTCAGGGAAAGTCAGTGCAGCCAATTCATACGAAGACCCTCGTTATATTCCCGATCCTACGGAACTGGGAAGCGGCTATGTATCGGTAGGACTCGGCCATGATTCCAGAAGAGAATCGAATTCCGCATATACCGACGGTTATATCAGGGCCGACCTGGCTGCCGTACTTCAGGATCCGGTCATTCGCTCCATGACCCGCGAACAGGTGGAGAAAGCTGCCGATACGGCAAAAAAGAACATGCAGAAAGCTGCGGCAGACCTGGATTTTCCCGCTGCCGCGAAATACAGGGATGAAATGTGGGCCCTTCAGGAGTATCTCAAGGTCTGGTCTTCCACTGCCAGATAACTGAGACGTTTTGCGGCTTCCGGTTCCGGCAATTTACTGAATGTTTTTTCCGGATTTTGAGGAAATTTTTCTAAATTAGTCCCTTAGCATAAATAAAATTTCGTCAAACTTACAAACATGAACCGTTATGGACTTGACAGATGAATTGTTCCCCAATTATGACGAAAACGGACGGAATCTGATCCGGAAGGCATACGACATCGCATCGGAAGCACTGGCGGATCATACCAGAGGAAACGGAAAGCCTTTCATCGAACATCCGGTAAATGTAGCCAGGATCGCAGCCGATGAAATAGGACTCCCCGCCGAATGCATCGCTGCCATTTTCCTCCATGAAGCCCAGCGTTTCCATCCCGAAACGGACATCATGGCCGGAGAAGATTTCGGCAAGGATGTCCGGACCATGGTAGACGGCCTTAACAGGATATCCACCATCAAACCCAAAGACACGAAACTCGAAGCCGAAAATTACAAGAGGCTGATCGTTTCATACTCGAAAGATCCGAGAGTCACCGTGCTCAAACTGGCTGACAGGCTGGAGGTCATGCGTTCTCTGGATATCTTCCCGAAACTGTCCAGGGAAAGGAAGATACTTGAGACACTGATGCTGTACATTCCCCTCGCCCACCAGCTCGGCCTGTACAATATGAAGAGCGAACTTGAGGATATATACTTCAGATATGCCGAACCGGAGCAGTACCGGACCATTACCAACAAACTGAAAAGCACTGAAAAGGACAGGCAGAAACTGATGACCCAGTTCATCGAGCCGCTCAAGAGCAAACTTTCGGATGAAGGCATAAAATACAAGCTGAAAATCAGGACAAAGACAGCATATTCGATATGGAGGAAGATGCAGAAGCAGAAAGTCCCGTTCGAGGGTGTCTATGATGTCTTCGCCATCCGTTTCATCATCGACTGCGAGCCTGACAGGGAAAAGGAGCATGCCCTGTGCTGGAAAGTATTTTCACACGTTACGGAAGAATACGAATCCGATACTAACCGTCTCCGTGACTGGATATCGAATCCCAAGCCGAACGGTTACGAATCATTGCACATTACTGTCAAGAATAAGGATAACGTATATCTCGAAGTCCAGATCAGAACCAGGCGGATGGATGAAATAGCCGAAAACGGACTGGCATCCCACTGGTCGTACAAGGGCATCAAGCATGAAGCGACTCTGGACAAATGGCTCGTGTCTGTACGGCACATTCTCGAACATCCTTCATCAGACGGAAGTTCAGGCTATTATGAGGATGACCTTCCGACACCTCCGGAGAAGGAGATATTCGTCTTCACCCCTTCCGGAGAGCTCAGGAAACTGACCGCGGGAGCCACAGTACTGGATTTTGCCTTCGATATCCATTCGAATCTCGGAATCCGCTGCACGGGCGGCAAGGTCAACGGGAAGGCCGTACCTATCAAGGAAAAGCTCAAGACCGGAGACGTGGTCGAGATTATGAGCAGCAAGAATCAGAAACCGTCTCCGGACTGGCTTAATATCGTAGTGACAAGCAAGGCCAGGGCAAAAATCCGCCAGAAACTCAGCGAGGCGGAGTTCCAGAAAGCCGCGGAAGGAAAGGAACTCCTGGAGCGGCGTCTGAAGAACTGGAAACTGGGACTGAATGACGAAGATCTGGCCGCCCTGATGAAAAGGACTCAGCATAAGACTCTGAATGCATTTTATGCCGCAGTCGGTGACGGGACCGTAGACATTGCCGACATCAAGGCATTCCTGGACAAAAAGGAAGGCGTATCACAGGAAAAGCCGGCCGAAGAAACGGACAGGCCTCAGGAAAAAGTACAGCAGCCGGGCCAGAAGAAACGCGACGGAGCGACAGACGATATTCTCATCATCGATGCCAAGAATGTCAAATCCCTTGACTACAAGATGGCAAAATGCTGCAATCCTGTTTTCGGCGATGATGTTTTCGGGTTCGTATCCATCAAGGACGGAATCAAGATACACCGCATGTCCTGTACCAATGCCGCCAGACTAATGGAAAAATACCCGTACCGCATCCAGAAAGTGAAATGGAGCGATTCACCGGGTACGTCCAGTTTTCAGGTGACCCTGAAAATATCAGCCGCCCACGAGTCCTCTGTCGTAAACGAAATTTTCGACACCGTAAACTCATTCAAGGCATCCATCAGGAATTTCAATGTCTCCGACAATGAACGTACCGGTACATACGATATCCAGGTCAAACTTTCAGTTCCGAACAATCTGGAACTGGACAAGGTCATCTCGCAGATCCGGGTCAGGAAAAATATTATAAAAGTCACCCGTTTATAAATATTTTGCCGGATTTCCGGCAAAAAAGAGAAAAACTTTGTCAATAAAAAGAAAAAATCTGCATCTAATAAGGAGTATTTGACAAGATTTTTCATACGTAATTCAAATTATCATGAAACATTATTTACCAGCAGCACTGATCATCATCGCGGCGGCGATGGTATCATGTCAGAAAGAACAGTCTGAACTGACCTTGGACTCCATGCCGTCTTCGGCAGTCATAACAGGAACCGTGGAGTATGTGACCGGTGATTATGAACTCGACGGTGCCATAATCTCAAACTACCGGCTTCCGTTATCGGGACAGACAGTAATGGTGACCGTCCCTAACGGAGATTATGCCTCTCAGGCGGAAGGAAACCAGTATTTCGAAACCGTGACTGACGAGAACGGAAACTACAGGATTGAAATACCGGTCAGCTACGGTACTCTCAACGCCTCTGTGGATGTCCTTCCTTTCTATGCGCCGAAGACACTGATGCAGGGAAATTCGACGATACAGATAGAAAATGCCCTGTACAATAATACTGAAGCCGGCGACAATACGCCATCTATCAGCAATATCTCCATACAGCAGAAGAAAATCTATTCGGTGAACCTTGTAGTCAGCAGCGACGCCCGGCTGCCTGTAGAGATCAACAAGGAAATAACCGTAGCCGGGAAAGTCCAGGTCCAGGCATGGAAAGTGACAAACAGTGAATTGAACGACAATGACGCCAATTATTACGGCGGAGATTACAATTCATACGAAGCAGATATAACGATTACGGCCGTCGTAAAGAAAGATAACTACGAGACCAGAATCACAATGAATACTGCCAGCCTTTCAGACGGTGAATTCTCCGAAACCATGCTTTTGCCGTCCGACTGCCTGGATGCAAATGTGACCACTACTATCACGGCAGAAGTGAAAGACCACCTCGGCAAACCATTCAAACACCGTTATTACATATCGTCTCCGAAAAGGGAATGGCAGTCGATGGATATAGAAGTCCTGTACAACGGAAGCAAGGTTTCCGGTCAGCTTACCAACGACCTGATCCCTCTCGATCTCGGTACGATAACGATTACCACCGACCCGATTGAAGACATCGACAATATATGGGGTATAGGGCTTTACGGCCTGCAGAACGGCAATTACATCGAGTATAACAATCCATTCAACTGGTAATCAAACTTTAAAAAACGATATCATGAAAAAGACAATTATACTCACAGGTATCATTATAGCCTGCATTTGCTCGGCATCCGCCACAGTATCTGCAAAAGACGGCAGGGAAAAGAAAGACGTAAGCGAATATCTGCCGGAAGCAGGTGACTTCGCTTTCAGCGTCAGCGCGAACCCTTTCATAGATTTCATCGGAAACATCTTCAACAATACGGCAAACCAGCATATCGGGAACTTCGGAGGAGATCCTTACAACAACGGTTATTTCCAGCAGCCGGCAGTATCCGTTTCAGGAAAATACATGTTCACTGACGAATTGGGACTGCGTGTGAACTTAGGATGGATACACGACGGGAATACAGACAAGGTCTATGTACAGGATGATGCAGCCCTGGCGGAAGACCCGCTTTCCAACAATAAGCTGATTGATGCCTACAAGCACTCCAATTCAGGCGGAAGTTTCAGTGCAGCCATGGAATACCGTGTCGGAGAACGCCGCGTACAGGGTGTATTCAGCGCCGGTCTGCTCTATGCATTCAGCTACAGCAGGGAAAAATTCTCTTACGGAAACGCCATCACTGAAATCAACCAGAATCCGTCTTGCTCGCTGAACGGTTATTCTGCTCCGACTCTCGACGGTTTCTCTTCCATGAGATATCTTAAAAAATTCACAGACCAGCCTACAAACTATGCAGGGATGATTCTTTCTGCCGGTATCGAATGGTTTGTGGCTCCAAAGATTTCCATCGGAGGTGAAGTCAATATCGCAGCTGTCTGGAACTGGACCAAGGCGACATACTATACTGCAGAAGGTTTCAATACCATCAGCGGTGCTGTAGAGGAATGGACGGAACTGGTCAGCCCGAGTTCGCACGGATTCACATTCGGCACCGGCAATATCGGTTCCAACCTTTCGGTGACGTTCTATTTCTAGAAATTACCGAAACATAAATATTGAACGGCCGGATTGGAAGTCCGGCCGTTTTTCTTTACTTTTGCAGCGAGTCATGTCATCATCCAATAACTTGACACGTGATACGTAAAATATCACTGAAAATCGTTAATTTAATGAAACAATGAAATTACCTGATAATTTCGATATAGAACAAAGGGCGCAGAAAGCCAGACAGAATTTTATGGACGGATATAACTGCTGCCAGTCTGTACTCCTGGCTTTTCAGGACATCTGGGGCATCGGAGAAGACACTGTCGCTGCCATTGCATCCGGCTTCGGCGGAGGCATGGCCAGGATGAGGGAAGTTTGCGGTACAGTTTCGGCAATAGGAATGGCTGCCGGTTTCATATCGCCTGCCATCCATCCTAAAAACATGGATGAACGGACGGCGAATTATGCATTGGTCCAGGAACTGGCAGGAGAATTCAGACAAGAAAACGGGAGCATTGTATGCAGAGAACTTCTCGGATTGGACAAACGCCGGCAAAACAGAGATGACAGCTCTGCCGGATCGCAGACGGAGCCTCCGAGACCGTCCGAACGGACAGGAGAATATTACAGGAAACGCCCGTGCCCGGAACTTGTAGCCTGCTCTGCCAGAATCATTGCCCGGAAGCTTGCCTCTCTTTCAGACGAAGTGTAAGCGCCCTCTGGAACTCTCTGGCATTTCTCAGATGTTCCCTGTAAGTCACTGCAAAACGGTGTGTCCCGTCAAACTCCGGACTTGCACAGAAATACAGATATCCGTGCTCGTCGGGGTGCAGTACGGCATCTATGCATGCTTTTGGAGGGACATTGATGGGTGCAGGAGGCAATCCTTTGTATTTGTATGTATTATAAGGGGAATCCACTTTCAGGTGTTTTTTCAGCACCCTGTCCAGAGTATAGTCGAAGCAGAAGCAGACCGTAGGATCGGCCTGAAGTTTCATGCCTCTGTGCAGTCTGTTCAGATACACTCCGGCGATTTGGGGATATTCCGAACTTTCGAGGGTCTCGCCGTTCACTATGGAGGCCATCACCGAAACTTCCAGTCTGGACAGATTCTGTTTTTCCGCAAGTTCAAGCCTTTCCGCAGTCCAGAAACGGTCATACTCGGATTTGAATCTGTCGAAAATCTCCTTGACCGAAGCAGTCCAGTACATTTCATAAGTATCGGGAAGAAAAAGAGCGAAAACAGTCTCCGGATCGAACCCGTATGAAGCCAGAAAGTTTTCATCGTCGAGAGCGGCGGCTACAGATGCGGAATCGGCCATCATCTGCATACTGATCATCCTGGCCAGTTTTCCTTTTGACCTTATCGTCCCTGACAGAGTGAGATTCTGCGGAGTCTGCCAGCCGTTTACGAGCATCCGTATCGCATACGCGGCTGAATATTCAGGTTTTATGACATATTTTCCAGGCTTTTTCCTTTCATGGAGTTCCTCCGACCTGGCGCAGCGTTTCAGACTGCCCTTCCGTCTGGCTCCGGCACCTCCGGCAAGTGAATCGAGAAGTGCATCTGCATCCGAATCAGGATAAACGAATAACGTATATTCATTTTCGAATTCCGGAGCTTTCTTATCGTAATAATATCTCAGACCTACAAACAGACAGATGCCTCCGGCCAGGCAGGCCGCCGCTGCAATCAATATTCTTTTCCGCATAAATTATTTCCTAAGTAATATCATTTCCCCCTCATGCAGTTCCCTGCCGTCATAAATATTGTTCAGTTTCATGAGGCTTTTGAGTTTGACCGCATATCTTTGCGCTATATCGCGCAATGACTCCCCTCCTTCGGCGACATATTTGTCTACCTGTCTGGCTGCACGCGACTTTTTCGGCTGCAGATACACGACTGTGCCGGGCAGCAGTTCCCTGTCGGCCGAAAGATCATTGTATCGCAGGATTTCATTGAAAAAAAGCCCGTAGTATCTGGCGATATCAGAATATGTTTCCCCTTCGGCAGAATATACGAAAGGCACGCCGTTCTGGGAATACAGCTGTCGCGTCAGAGACAGACGCATCGAACTCCCTTTTCTGTCCGTCAACGGCTTGGGGGTCTCAAGTTCTGTAGGCGTGGCAGGCACCTTGACCTCTTCCCGTACAGTTTCCCCGGGTTTTTCCTTTACAGGAGCCTGCGATGAAACCGCCTCTTCCTTTCCGGTATCTTTTGCCGGTCTGACGTTCCTGACACGTCCGGCCCTGTCGAATCTTCCGAGATCGTATTCTTCTATCAGGTTGATAAGTTTCTTTGGATATGCCGGATCAGTCGCGTATCCTGCCTTTTTCAGCCCGTACGCCCAGGCTTTGTAATCCGTGACATTATAGTCGAACAGAAACTTGTACCTGTCCCTGTATCTGAGGAAATCGGAATGGTCACGGTAAGATTCATCCACGGTCCTGTATTTCCGGAAACACTCCCCTTTCCTGTCATCGTCATAATAGATTTTCTGGCCTTTCCAGTCGTGGCATTTTATGCCGAAATGATTGTTGCCCCTGACTGCAAGCTCGGACATGCCGTTGCCGGACTCCAGCATTCCCTGGGCAAGGGTGATACTGGCCGGAACTCCGGACCTTTTCCTTTCCTCGACGGCTATCCGGGAATATTGTGCGATATATTTCTGCTGGGGACTGTCCCCCGCTCCGAAAAATGTACTTTCGGAAGCATCGGACATCGTCCGGGAAACACTTCCGCAGCCTCCCGCCAACATAACCAGCGGCAGCACCGGCAGGACAATTCTGTATATTTTCATCTCAGCATGTCTTTTTTATAAACGGGGTAAATATAGTGAATTAACACGGATTTGAGACAAAAGGTATCTCGATTTTCATGCCTTCCTTTCCCAGCACCGTTTCGGGGAAAATCTCTTTCATCTCGTCCAGATAGAAAGAAATGTCAGGAAATCTGGAAGAATAATGCCCTGCCACGAGTTTTCTCACCCCTGCATCCTTGGCGCATGTGGCTGCCTGCAGTGTGGTGGAATGGAAAGTCGCCCTCGCCAAGGACTCGTATTCTCGCGGAAACGTAGCCTCGTGATACAGCAGATCCACACCTTTCACCCAGCCGGAAAGTTCGGGGAACGGTGCTGTATCGCCGCAATAGGCAAAACTCCTCGGTTCGTAAGGCTTGTATGCGGCCTCTGAATTCAGGATCACTGTGCCGTCTTCCCTGTGTACGTCCTCCCCTCTTTTCAACGTGCCGATTTCCGCCAGGCCAAGTCCGAAACGGGCTATCGCATCTTTCCGGACATTCTGCATAGGTGTCTTTTCCCTGAAAAGGTAACCGTAAGTCTCTATCCTGTGTCTGAGAGGGAAAGCCAGAACTTCGAGACTCCTGGTCTCGAAAATCTTAACAGGTTCCCTGGCCGATACCGTATGATGGACAGGTTCGAACCTGAATCCGTCCCCGAATGACGCCATGAAATCGGAAAGTATCTTTCCGAATGCTTCCGGGGCATAAATGTGCAGCGGGGCTGTCCGGCCCAACATGCTCATGGTCGAAAGCAGGCCGTATATGCCGAACGTATGGTCTCCGTGCAGGTGGGTGATAAAAATGGTGTCAATCTTCAGTATCGACAGGCGCTGCCGCCTTATCTGCATCTGCACGCCTTCCCCGCAGTCGATTAAAAACAAGCGCCCCCGTACATCCAGTACTTGGGCGCTCGGATATCTGTTTACAGTGGGCAGGGCCGAAGCCGTGCCCAATATATTCAGAGTAAAGTTCATCGCGAAGATGATTACTCGCCTTTTTCAAGTTTTGACTTGAGGGCGGCAAGTTCGGAAATGTCTCCGAGAGTTGTCTTCTCGATGTTTGAGTTGATCTTCTTCACAGCCTTTTTGGTAGAATCGTTTTCGCTTGCAGTCTTTTCGGACTTAGGCTCGGCATAAGTCTTTACATGTGAAAGACCTACCTTTCTGGTGCTGCGTTTGAGATCTGTAACCTTGAAAGCAAGTTCGTCACCTGCGACAGGCATTGAACCGTCTTCCTTGACAAGCTCTTTATTAGGGCATACGCCTTCTATCTCGTCACCGAGAGAAATGACAGCTCCCTTGTCGGATATGCTGTCGATCTTCAGGGTATGAACTGAGCCGACAGAATATTTCGACTCGATATCTTCCCACGGATTAGGCAGAAGCTGCTTGTGTCCGAGGCTGAGTTTGTGGTTCTCTTCGTCGAAATCGAGAATTACGACTTCGATCTTGTCGCCCGGCTGTACCATCTCTGAAGGATGCTTGATCTTGGTCCATGAAAGATCGCTTATGTGTACCAGACCTTCGATTCCTTCTTCAAGCTCGGCGAATACTCCGAAGTTCGTTACGTTGCGTACCACTGCAGAGTGTTTTGAACCTACAGGATATTTCTCGCGGATATTCTCCCATGGATTAGGGATGAGCTGCTTGAGTCCGAGAGACATTTTCTTCTCTTCCCTGTCGAGGGTAAGGATCTGAGCCTCTACTTCATCGCCTACCTTCAGGAAGTCCTGGGCCACGCGAAGTCTTGGAGACCAAGACATTTCAGATACATGGATAAGACCTTCCACGCCTGGCTCGATCTCTACGAATGCGCCGTAGTCAGCGATGAGAACGACTTTTCCTTTCACCTTGTCACCTACCTTGAGGTTTGGATCGAGGGCTGACCATGGATGCGGAGTGAGCTGTTTCAGGCCGAGAGCGATTCTCTTCTTGGCCTCATCGAAGTCGAGGATAACGACATTGATTTTCTGGTCGAGATGAACGACTTCCTCAGGGTGGTTGATTCTGCCCCATGAAAGATCAGTAATGTGGATGAGTCCGTCCACACCGCCCAGGTCGACGAATACTCCGTAACCTGTAATATTCTTGACAGTACCTTCCAGTACCTGGCCTTTTTCGAGTTTGCCGATGATCTGCATCTTCTGCTGTTCGAGTTCCGCCTCGATGAGAGCCTTGTGGGATACTACTACGTTCCTGAATTCCTGGTTGATCTTCACGATCTTGAAATCCATTGTAGTATCTACATACTGGTCGTAATCCCTGATAGGTTTCACGTCTATCTGAGAGCCTGGGAGGAATGCCTCGATACCGAAGATATCCACGATCATACCGCCCTTAGTGCGGGTCTTGACATAACCTTTGACGATTTCGCCGGCATTATATGCCGCATTTACCATATCCCAAGAACGGAGAGCACGGGCTTTCTTGTGTGAAAGTACGAGCTGGCCTTTCTTATCCTCGGCAGTCTCCACGAAAACTTCGACCTTGTCACCTACCTTGAGGTCAGGGTTGTAGCGGAACTCAGGAGCCGGAATGACACCTTCGCTCTTGTAGCCGATGTTTACGATCACCTCTCTCTTGCTGATAGAAGTGACAACACCTTCGACCACATCATTCTCGATGACTTTCGAGAGTGTCTGGTCGTACATTTCTTCCATTTTCTTCTTGTCTTCTGCGGAAACATCATTTCCTTCGAAGGCTTCCCAGTCGAATTTGTCCGGGTCTACCGATGCATTTGAAACCGTTCCGGTTTCTTCGATGACAGGGGCTGTCTCGACTGTCTGCGCAGTCTCGGCTGCAGCCTCTGGCGTTACTGTTTTGTTTTCTTCCATTGTAATTAACTAAAAACAAACTAGCGGGTTAAACTTTATCTACTGTGCCTCGCCGGAAAAGCAATGCCCGCCTCCGGTCGAAAGGCGGGCAAAAATATGCATAATTTTCGGATTTTCAAAAAGTTTTACAACATTTTCCTTTTCTTGAAAATAAGAAGGATGACCGCGAAGGATACAAGCATCAGAAACAGCGTGATCACCCAGTCCCAGGAAGTGCCTGTCAGAGGCAGGTCCACATTCATGCCGAAAAAGCTCGCTATCAGAGTAGGAGGCATGAGAAGCAGCGACACAAGAGTGAACACTTTCATTATCTTGTTCTGGTCCAGATTAATGAGACCTACTACCGTATTTTGCAGATATTCAAGCCTTTCGAAACCGAAATTCGTATGGTTTATCAGCGAGGATATGTCTTTCAGGAGTACATTGAGCTTCGGCTGGAGGGAATGAGGATATTTATTGCTCTTCAGCAGACTGGAAATGACCCTTTGCTTGTCGACGATGTTCTCCCTGACGAGCATCGTATTTTCCTGAAGCTGGTTTATGTCCAGGAGGAACTCCTCATTGATGTCTTCTCCCAGGCTCACTTTTCTGTTGAACTGTTCTATTTCCTTCGACATCAGCTCTATCATGTCTGCATCCAGGTCGATTCGCTGTTCCAGTATGCTGACGAAGACGATATATCCCGTAGGATAGAACTTCGGGAATGCGAGCATCCTCCGCTGCAGGTCCGTAAAACTCCTGAGCGGACATTCCCTGAGAGTGACGAGAACATTGTCAGTCAGAATGAATGACACAGTTTCCATGGAATACTCCTCCGGTCCCGGAATCAGGAAGTTGGTATTGGCGAAAATTGCGGTGTCCGTTTCCGAAAAACGCGACGAACTCTCGATTTCCTCAGCCTGCGCACGGCTCTGGATGGTAGTACCTACAAAAGATTCAGTAGTACGCTTTTCATCACCTGTCGGAGCGAACAGGTCTATCCACACCACCTTTTCTGGCGTAAGATCGGACAACACTGCCACGGATTGCGACATTTCTATCTGGCCGTCGGACTTGTAGAATATTTCTATCATCGGCTCCTTGTTTTTTCCGGCACTGTTCGTCGGAGGGTTACACTTTCGGCTGGAAGCCGCCCCTAATAAAGTCCGCAAAAGTACATTTTTTTATCGTACTTAGAAAATTTTTCGGAAAAATCTTCAATCAGAACAGAAAGGGCCTGATACCGATGAATATCAGGACAATTCCGCCGACGATCCTCGCCGCGTTGCCGAACACCCTGCCGGATGCGGCGCCAAGTGTGATGCCGAGGGAAGAGAAGATGACCGTAACGGCAAATGTCAGCACTGTCACCATGCCCGCATCACGCCATCCCATATCGCCCATTGCAAGGGAAACGCCTACCGCGACGGCATCTATGCTTGTAGCCACCGCAGCCAGGACAAGATTCCTGAATCCGCACAGATTCACTGATTCCGAACTGTCGCGCACACCGGCCGCTATCATGGATATTCCGAGATAGCCGAGCACCGCCAGTGCTATGTAATGCGCGAACCTGCTGATATATGCTACAACGGAATATCCTGAAATCCATCCTGTGAACAGACATGCAGCCTGCACGATACCGAATACGGAAGCCGCGCGGATGGTTTTTCCGAAGTCCACTCGGCCGAGAGTGACGCTTCCGCCCATCGACACTACGAACGAGTCTGCGCTCAGAGATACGGACAGAAGTATGATTTCAACAAAAGTCATGATACTTATGGTTTGAACACCTGCCTGTTCGCTATGGACCTTCCGAGTGTGAGTTCGTCAGCATAGTCCAGGTCATCGCCGAATCCCAGCCCCCTGGCCAGAGTCGAAACCCTTACGCCTGACGGAGATATTTTCCTGTAAATATAGAACGCCGTCGTCTCCCCCTCCACATCGCCGCTCAACGCGAAAATGACTTCTATATCTTCGGGACGGTATTCCGACGCCAGGGCCGCTACCCTTTCAGTGAGCGCATCTATCGTAAGGTCTGACGGACCGGTGCCGTCAATGGGTGAAATGATGCCTCCGAGGACATGATAGACTCCCGTATATTGCCTTGTATTTTCAATGCTCATCACATCCCTGACACTCTCCACCACACAGATGGTCCTGCGGTCCCGTTTCTCGTCTGCGCATATTCCGCACAGCTCCCCGTCAGCGATCATCCTGCAGACGGAACAATATCTCGCATCATCCCTCAGCCTGTTAATGGCGGAGGTGAAGTGATGGACATTCTCGGACGGCTGCCGCAGCAGATGCAGCGCCAGTTTCAATGCGCTTCTCCTGCCGACTCCCGGCAATGCCCCTATCGCTTCCACCGCGTCTCTGAGAAGAGTCGAAGGGTACTTATCGAAATTCATCCGGATAATTTTACTTGGTTGCGGATGCAAAAATAGGATTTTTCCGCGAATGATATTCAGCAAGCGCCTCTATCGGCGAAGTTATGAACCTGCAGAAATCCACATCGTATTTCTCTCCTATGTCCGCAAGCCATTGCCTGCAGGCAGTCCCTACCGCTCCGACGACACCGGCATGGAGGGTTCCGCCTTCCTTCCTGTATCTGAGCAGAGATCTCGTGACAAATGCCTCAAGATTGGCTTTGACAAGATTAGCGGAATATTCGTTTCCGGATGCCGAGTCAATTATGAACGGTGCGAACGAAGCCAGGAAACCTGCTGGATTCGGACTCCTGTACACTGACGTTACAATATCGGAATACTTCAGTTTATATTCTTCCCGGAACCGCTCCGCAAGTCCTGAAGGAACCATGTCTTTGATATAATCGGAAAGGAACATCCTGCCCAGAGCTGCACCGCCGCCCTCGTCACCGAGGACATATCCTCCAGGTCTGACGTTTTCCGTAATATATGAACCGTTGTAGCTGCAGCTGTTCGATCCTGTACCGAGTATTGCTACGATGCCCGGGCTGTCGCCCCACAATGCTCTGGCAGCGGCCAGAAGATCTGAATCGCATTTGATTTCCGCACCTGGGAAAAAACCGTCCAGGATTCCGGCCATCTTCTTTTTCTGATCTTCGGTCACGAGTCCGGCCCCGTAGAAATAAACCTGTATGCGGGATTCGTTTTCCTGCCGGATTCCCTCCATGCCGCCAATTCCGTCTGCCAGGCAGGCCACGACGGAAGCTATGTCATCCGCAGACATTACGGAACAGTTTATACCTTTGGTGCGGAACCGTTTCCCGTCTATTATCCAGTCAGTTTTGGACGCCCCGCTTTCTGCTGTTATTACCATAATCGTTTTCCCGACTCCAGGGTCTGTTGATTTTGACTGCAAATTTATTATTTTTGAATGAATATTGATTTATAGTTTGATTTTGAAATTCCGCACCATGAAAAATCTTTCTGTTTTCCTATCGTTGTTCATGTTGATTTCCGTCTCCCTTTCGGCTCAGATCCCTCCTGACCAGGACTGGGCCCAGTTCGGAAGGTATGAAGAAGCCAATGCAGGAGTTGCAGTCCGTCCGCTGGCCGTGCTGATCGGTGATTCCATTACCGACGGATGGGATGGCAAGGATCCTGGCTTTTTCAGTGAAAACAATCTGGTTTGCCGGGGAATATCCGGTCAGGTATCATCGCAGATGCTCATCCGCTTCAGAAAAGACGTTCTGGACCTTAATCCGAAATATGCCGTCATTCTGGCCGGGACCAATGACATTGCCTGCAATGCAGGCTATATCGCTCCTGAAAATATTCTCGGCAACATAATATCCATGTGCGAACTGGCAAAGGCCCATAAAATCAAGCCTGTGCTGTGCTCTGTCACTCCGTCTGCCAGGTTCGGGTGGAGAAAATCCATAACCGGCGTATCCGAAAAGATAGAAAATCTGAACGCTATGATCAGAAAATATGCGGAAGAGAACCGGATTCCTTATGTGGACTACCATTCTGCATTGAAAGACGAGAACGGAGGACTCCCGGCCCGATATTCAGGCGACGGTGTCCATCCGAATCTCGAAGGGTACAAAATAATGGAAACCATACTCATGGAGTCCCTCAATATGCATGGGCGACAGGCGAAATGATGAATGTGAAGACACGGTCGCCATATCCGAGACGATATTGAGGCAGAGGCAGCGCTCCCCAGCTGTCTATGCACCCTAACCCCATCTGGGCCTGGTCCACGCAAATTTCAGTGAAGCCGGCGCGGGGCACTTCCGGGGAATGCCTCTGGTCTTTAGCCTTACCGTCATCAAGGGATTCCATGCTGTATTCCAGTGCTGAAGCCGAAAACGGAGCATCGGATATGATTCTGAAGCCGCTGCAGCTCCAGTCGAGGACCTGCCACCATCTGAGATCGGACTTCGTGCCGGTTTCCTGCGGACGTATATACGGATAGAACTGGTCTTCCACACTCTGTCTGTATCGGCCTATAAGAGCGCTGCTCTTTCTGTCCGAATAATTCTCCCACGGGCCTCGTCCGTAATATTCTATGGTATCATAGTCTTCCGGCATTCTGAATCTGACGCCGAAACGGAACATGTCCGGTATTTCGACGGAGGGGCCGGCCTTCATAGACTGCGTGATCTTTATGGCGCCTTCGTTGTTTATCAGATATGTCATGGTCAGGACAGTCTGCGTTTCAGGGATGAAATATGCGGCCTCCACTTCCGCCATTCCGTCATTCATCGAGGAAGTCAGGGTTCTGAGCCTGAAATCAGGATTTTTCCAGATAGCCATCTTGTTCTGGAGATCGGCACCCATATCGTTGTCGGTCGGCGCCCTCCAGAAGTTCGGTCTGATATCCGTATCCTTTTCCAGCATCGGACGGCCGTCATATTCATAATATGTGATGAAGCCTGTTTCCCTGCTGAAATCCACGATGAACCTGTCGGATGAAACCGTCAGGTAAAATTTATCCCTGTCATCGATCTCCGGAGCTACGGCAGGTTTGTTCGGCAGTATCAGATTCTTCATATCCAATGCAGGATATCTGTAATCAGTCAATGGAATCTGATTATATGCGACTGTATGGCCTGCAGGTAGCAACTGTTCGGCTTTCTTGAGTTTCCAGTAAATATTCACGAACCACTCACGGCTGTCGTCAGGCTGCGGGCGCTCATAATCCAGAGTTATTGCGGCAGTCTCCTGAGGACCGGCGTCGACCTCCTCCACTGCCCCGTTCTGCATGACTTTTCCGTCAGCTACAAGTTCCCATTCAAGCCTGTATGCAGACATGTCCCTGAAAAAGTTCTCGTTATATACTGAAAAAAGATTTTTCCCGGCATCTGCCAGAGATGTCCAGATCGGCTGATAGAAATACCGGACCTCGTATGCATGAGGATTAGGCACTCTGTCCGGACTTATCAGACCGTTGTCATGGAAATTGTTATCGGAAGCGTCGTATCTGTTGAAGTCTCCGCCATAACCGTAAATCTTCACTCCGTCTGCATTGCGCCAGTGAATGGACTGGTCCACGAAATCCCAGATGAATCCGCCCTGGTAAGCAGGATATTTGCGTATAAGCTCCCAGTATTCCTTGAATCCGCCCATTGAATTGCCCATGGCATGGGCATACTCGCACTGGATAAGAGGTTTGGAAGGATTGCTCTCGCAATATCTGATATTATCGTCATAATCACTGTACATCGGGCAGAAGATGTCCGTATATTCATTGCCTTCAGCCTTTTCATACTGGACAGGCCTGGTCGGGTCTTCGTTTTTCACCCATTTGTAGCATTTTTCGAAATTCGGTCCGAATCCCGCTTCATTCCCCAGTGACCAGATTATTACCGAAGGATGATTGTAATTTCTCTGTACATTTCTTCTGTTCCGTTCCAGGTGAGCTTTTTCATACTGAAGGTTGGCTGCCAGTGTCTCTTTACCGTACCCCATGCCGTGTGACTCTATATTCGCTTCAGCTACCAAATACAGGCCGTAGCGGTCGCACAGGTCATACCACCGGCTGTCGTCGGGATAATGGCAGGTACGCACGGCATTTATATTCAACTGCTTCATTATCAGGACATCCTGCAACATCCTTTCATAAGAGACACAATATCCCCCGTCCGGATCCATTTCGTGGCGGTTGACTCCTTTGACAAGTATTGGCCTGCCGTTCACTGTCAGCTGGCCGTCCTTTATTTCCACCTTGCGGAAGCCGACATTGAAGCGCATGGCTTCGAGGACTCTGCCTCCTGTTTTCGTCGTAACTTCAAGTGTATACAGGTATGGAGTCTCCGCCGTCCATTTCAAGGGTTTCTCTACCTCGAAATTCACTGTATGGCTGCCCTTGCCTGAAGTATTGCCTTCGTCGACTACCAGTCCGTCGGCATTTCTCAGACTGAGAACGACATCGCATTCTCCCTGTACGTCATATTTGATTTCCAGGGTTCCGTCCTCATAATTGCCGTCGAGGTCGGGGGTAATCCGTATGTCGTTGATCCTGTTTTTTTCCCTTGCATACAGATAACAGTCCCTGCCTATGCCTGAAAATCTGGTAAAATCCTGATCTTCCAGGTATGAACCGTCACACCATCTGAAGACCTGGAATGCCAGGAGATTTTTTCCAGGCCTGAGATACGGGGTAATATCGAATTCCGCCTCCAGCTTGCTGTCTTCGCTGTATCCGACGAATTCTCCGTTCACCCAGAAATAAATATTGGACGTTACTGAGCCGAAATGTGCGAAGATATCCTTCCCTTTCCAGCCGGCAGGAATCTCGATGACCTTCCTGTATGACCCTACATGATTTTCTTCAACCGGAACGTATGGGGGATTATTCCTGTACTGGTTTCTCCATGCGTAACCTATATTCACATAAATAGGATCGCCGTAGCCGCACAATTCCCATACACCGGGGACAGGAATATCATCCCACCCCTTGTCGTTGAAGTCCTTGCCGAAGAAATCCAGGGGTCTTTCATCGGCATCCCTGACCCAGTTGAATTTCCAGAATCCGTTAAGGGACAGGTAATTTGATGATTGGTCCGGACGTGATACGGCAGCCTCATCCTCCGAAGAGTAGGCAAAATATGACGTATGCATCGGTGCGCGGTTGATTTCATTCACGCGGGGATTCTGCCATTCGTCCATTGCGGCATTGGCCTGAAAGGCCAGGCTGGACAGAAAGAGCATAAGAAAAACAGGTCGTATATTCATAATAGCAGGTATTTTTATTTCAGTTCAACATCGGAAATCGAAGCCGAGGCAGTTTTCAGAAGAATCCTGCAGTCGCTGGCTGCGGTTTCAGGAAAAGAGTATTCGTGGTTTCCGGCTTCGGCTTTCCCGGAATAGACAGTAATGAATTGCCCGCCTCCGCTGGAAAGCTGTATCTCGAAATATGGCTCTCCGGAGATGTCTTCCCATGAAACGGAAAGACTGCTGACAGACTTTCCCGGATCTGACGGGATGGTCATGAAATCACCTGCCCCGCCGCTCCAGAAAGCTGACTGTCCGGAATTATCCTGAGCTTCATGATGACGCTTTACAGGTCCGCCTTCATAAGGTACGACAGTGACGGATCCTTCCAGCCGGATATCTTCGGATGAAGCACCGGCCATAATCCTGAACTCGCCTGGTTCCAGCACGCGTTTCCCGTATTCGGAATAATATGCCGCAAGGTCATCCGGTCCGAGATGGAAAACGACTTCTTCAGTTTCTCCAGGAGCCAGGTGTACGCGTTCGAAACCTCTCAGGTTCTTTTCGTATGAAGTGGCGGAGCTTATGACATCCCTGACATAAAGCTGTACGACTTCATCGCCTTCCATGTCGCCGGTGTTCCTGACTTTCAGTCTCACTTCGAAATCCTGGAACGGAGTCATCACATCTGGGGAAATCTTCAGGTCAGAGTATTCGAAAGTAGTGTAACTCAATCCGTAACCGAACGGATACAGAGCTCCGTTCACCCTGCTGGCATTTCCTTCCGGGCCTGGAATCAGACCGCCGTCTATCTGCGAAGAAGGCTTGGCCGGGAAATTGAACGGAATCTGTCCCGCCGTCTTCGGGAAAGTGACAGTAAGTTTTCCTCCCGGATTATAGTCCCCGAACAGGACATCGGCTATAGCTGTTCCTCCCTGTGAACCTGGATACCAGGCTTCCAGTATCGCCGGAATATTCCTGTCAGCCCAATTAATGGAATTCGGTCTGCCGCTTATGACGACCAGGACCACAGGAGTGCCTGTGGCATGTATCGCTTTCAGCAGGTCGAGCTGCCGGCCAGGCAGGTCCAGGCTTGTCCTGGATTTGTTCTCGCCGCATGTCCGTGTATTTTCACCGAGCACTACGACAGCCACATCGCTTTTACGTGCATTTTCCACCGCCAGGCTGATTTCCGCCAGTTCTGAAGAATCCGGAGGTTCGGGAAGGATTTCGGATTCCGGCCAGCGCGCATCCACGATATCGCACCCTTTCGCGTACAGGATTTCCGCCCTGCCGGCCAGTTTATCCTGCAGGCCCTTGAGGACCGAAGTCACTTCCACGGCCAGCGGCCCGTAATGTGTAAGCGCATACGAAGCATCTGCAGCATTTGGACCGCACACGCTTATGCACTTGATACTGTCTATGCACAGAGGCAGAAGTCCGTCATTCTTCAGCAGTACCAGAGACTCGCGCGATGCCCTCAATGCCACTTCCTGATGCTCCTTGCAGTTCACTTCCCTGTCTGCTGCCTTCAGGTCTTCCTGATAAGGCCGGTCGAAAAGTCCGACCATGAATTTTACCCTGAGAATATCACGGACCCTGTCATCTATCACGGACATCGGTATGCCGCCCTCTTCCACCAGTTCACGCAGCGGCAATACGTATGAATCAGGGGAACGGAATGTACAGCGGACATTCAGCCCGGCCATGACCGCCTGGCGGACAGACTCTTTCATGTCGGCGGAAACTCCGTGCTTCATGTGCAGATATTCTACTGCATCACTGTCCGACACCACATATCCTCTGAACCCGAAATCGTCCCTGAGCCTGCCTTCAAGCCAATAACCGCTGCCCTGCACAGGATAGCCGTCATAATCGTTGTAAGCGCTCATGACTCCCAGTATGCCGGCCTCCCGAATAACCCTGCGCCATGGATAGACATGGATATTTTCCACCTCTGACGGGGCCATCTGCGGATCTACCCTGGACATGCCTTCCCTGGCGCCCTTGTTGTTGCTGTAGGCGATGAAATGCTTTGCGGTGGAAGCTATCTGGAAGTCTGTCTGCATTCCGCGGGCCATCTCTATACCGAGTTCCGCCACCAGGTACGGGCTTTCGCCGTAAACTTCTTCATACCTGCCCCATCTCTGGTCTCTTCCGACATCCAGTATGGGCGCATAAACATTAGTATAGCCGAGCAGCCGTGCCTCCCGGCCTGTAATATACCCTACCTGCCTTATCAGTTCCCTGTCCCATGTATGTCCGAGCCCCAGCTGTGTAGGGAAATTGGTAGCCTTGTAGCTTTCCACTCCGCGGATACCTTCATTGGTAAAGTCGACGGGAATTCCGAGACGGGTCTCTTCCACAAAAAACCTCTGGACTTCGTTCAGTGCCCAGGCATGTTTCGACGCCGGCCAGACATATTCATTGTCGGAAGGCGGCAGACCCCACTGCCGGAATCCGTTCAGGTGCTCGTCTATCGCTCCTATACCGTCTTTCCATATCCTGTTTTTCCAGTCCGGCTCCGGCAGGTCATCGGCCAGCACTCTGCCGTAGCCGTACAATGTCACCATCTGGCATGTCTTCTCTTCGAGAGTCATCCTGGCGAGAAGGTCTTCCACCCTGTCGGCAATATCGGCGGACGGATCTTCGTAAACATCCATGACGCCGTTCTTATTGAAATCTATCCAGCCTTTATGATAGATGCCGGCATTGTCCTGCGCATGCAGGGACAATGAAATGACCGGTATGAGGAATAAAGCAGACGATCGTTTCATGCGTTTCTGAATTAGTGTATATGCGGTATGAATCCAAATATAAAAATAATTGATTATGTTTGAAAAATAATTTGACAGAAAGATTGCTGGAAACCATGGTGACGGAATTGCTCGGCAAATATATCTGGCTCGTACAGAAATTCATAACGGCCGGAGACAGAGGCCTGACGCTCGAAGAACTGCGAACCGCCTGGGAGCGGAAATTCAGGACAGAATATCCGCGGCGGACATTCAACAATCACAGGGAGGCCGTGGCCGAAGTTTTCGGTATTGAAATAGAGTGCGACAGGAGCTCGAACAGATATTTTGTCAGGAACAGCGGCGAGGTTTCTGACAGGGACGCAGGCATATCATGGCTCATAGATACCTTTACAGTCAACAATTTGCTGACTCTTTCAAAGGAACGGCTTTCCGGACGGGTTTCCGTAGAAGACATCCCCTCGGGGAAAAAGCATCTGGCTCCGCTGATGACGGCCATGCAGGAAAACAACATCGTAGAAATCCTGTATCGCAGATACGGCAGTCCTGAGCCGGAACTGAGAAGAGTACACCCTTACGGCATAAAGGAATCATCGCAAAGGTGGTATCTTGTGGGGTGGACGGAAGAGCGTGCAAGCTGCAGGGTCTATGCTCTGGACAGGATCGGCGGGCTCACTGTCCTGCCGGAAACTTTCGTCATGCCGCATGGATTTGACATCGACGAACTGTTCTCCACCTCGTTCGGAAGCTATCTGTCCGACCGTCCGGCAGTCAGGGTAATATTCAAGGCTTACGGCACTGAAGCGTCGTATATAAAGGATCTTCCCCTGCATCATACGCAAACTGTCATGAAAGAAGAGGAAAAATCCACAACTTTTTCCATATTTGTATCCCCGAATCACAGCCTGGTGCTGGAATTCCTGCGCCACGGGGCCAATCTCGAAGTCATCGCTCCGGATGATCTCAGGGATGAAATGAGGGCCGAGATTTCGGGACTGGATAAATTGTATCACAAATAAAAAGGCTTGTCCGGACCATGCAGACAAAAAAGAACATTATCGGCAAAAAAAGTATCAGAAATATCTTACAGGCGCTGTCGTGGATAGCAGGCATCGCATGTCTGGTCTACGCAGTATCCTTTCTGGTAAGAAGAAGCTACGACATCATGAAGACAAATTCAGAAAGCGGCTACATAGCCAGGCCTGCCCCTGAAATAAAAGACGGCGTAATGACACCTGAAATACTGCTGTCGTTCGGCAAGGTATCCGATCCGCAGATTTCTCCGGACGGAGAGTATATATTATATAATGTATCATATACATCCGTCGAAGAAAACAGATCATGTGCGAATCTGTATATATGCAGGACAGACGGCAGCTCCCGCCAGCAGCTGACGGCCAGCGGTGAAAGCATCGGCAATGCACGCTGGTGCGGCGGAGGCAGGAAACTTCTCTATCTCCGGAACGGACAGTTATGGAGTGCGGATATACGGCATACTTCCAGAAACGGCTGGGTGCTCCGTCGGGAAGAACAGATTTCGGACATTCCTGCAGGAATCTCGGAATTCAAGCTTTCCCCGGACGAATCGATGCTCATGTACACGAGCAGGGTGAAAAGCAGCATAAACAGCCCGAAGGATATCTATCCGGACCTCGGAAAAGCCGGTGCCATTGTCGCTGATGACCTCATGTACAGGCACTGGGACCATTGGGTGACCGATATCCCCCATACTTTCATATCGGAAATCAATGTTTTTTCCTCAAAGCCGAAAAGCATAAGGCCGGAAAACTCGACCGACATACTCTCTGCGGAGAAAGAACTGTATGAACTGCCGGCAGAACCTTTCAGCGGGATAGAACAGTTGAGCTGGAGCCCTGACGGCAGGACCATTGCATACTCATGCAAGAAACTGACGGGCAAGAAATACGCTTTTTCTACAAATTCCGAAATCTATTTCTACGATGTTGCTACCGGAGAATGTACGCAGGTGGTTCGAGGAGGCGGTTACGACACCTGCCCGGTATGGTCTCCCGACGGCAGCATGATCTGCTGGCTGAGCATGGAAAGGGATGGATACGAAGCTGACAAACAGAGGCTCCTGGTCGCTGAAGTAGGATGGAAATCTCCTGCGGGAGAACCTGAAAGAAGACTTCCGGTACTTGGCAATGTAACCGATGTCACGGAAGATTTCAAGTACAATGCATCTGCCCCGGTGTGGGATCCGTCTTCCGGAACCATTTATTTCAACGCATTGGCCGAAGGCGTGCAGGGTATCTTTGCCGCAGACATTGCCGGTGACGGCACCATAAGAAGAATCACGGGCGAGGATCTCTGGTTCGATTTCTCTTCTCCGTTCGGCATTGTGCATAAGGACGGCCGGACAAGCCTCCTGACGAGCTGGTGCAGCATGGATTTTCCTTCGGAACTCGTAGCCGTAGATGCCGTGGCCGATACCGTTTCCATACGGCCGATCACATCCGAAAATGCTTATATTCTGGATAATCTGGCTAAAACCAGGACAGAAGCGCGACATATCAGGACAGTTGACGGGAAAGATATGCTTACATGGGTAATATATCCTCCTGAATTCGATGAAGACAAGGTTTATCCGTCCATTCTGATCTGCCTGGGAGGGCCTCAGGGGACTCTGAGCCAGGGATGGTCGTACAGGTGGAACTACAGGCTGATGGCGTCACAGGGATATGTGGTGGTACTTCCGAACAGAAGGGGTACGACAGCATTCGGGCAGGAATGGACCGAGCAGATTTCAGGCGACTACTGCGGGTTGAACATACAGGATTATATCTCTGCGGCAAAGGCACTGAAATCCGAAAAATATATCGGCAAGATGGCTGCCTGCGGCGCGAGCTACGGAGGGTATTCCGTATATTACCTCTGCGGTGTACACGGTGACGTCTTCGATGCGTTCATCGCCCATGCGGGAATATTCAACGAAGAGCACATGTACATGACCACGGAAGAGATGTGGTTCCCTAACTGGGATAACGGAGGTCTGCATGAAGCCGTATTCGACCCTTCCGTCGGCTCATCCGACGCCCCGTGCGGTCCTGCAGGTGACGGAGAGACATTCGGAGGTATCAGGCAGGGAGGTTCGCCATGGAGTACCAGCCCTGTCGCCAGAAGACATTATGCCAATTCTCCCCACAAATTCGTGACGGCTTGGCATACGCCATTGCTGGTCACACACGGAGGAATGGATTTCAGGGTACCCGCCGATGAAGGCATGGCTGCATATAACGCCGCGCAGATGATGGGAGTTCCGTCCAGACTCATCATATTCCCTGATGAAAACCACTGGATACTCAAGCCTCAGAATGCACTGTTCTGGCACAGGGAATATTTCAGTTGGCTGGACAAATGGTGCAAATAAGAAATTTTATTATATTTGCAGACCTTTTCGCCTCCGTAGTTTAATGGATAGAATTTCAGATTCCGGTTCTGACGGTTGGGGTTCGATTCCCCACGGGGGTACTAATAACAAAATAACGTCCTGATTTTCAGGACGTTATTTTTATTGCAGCACCAGATGCAGTACCAAAGTTCTCAAGGGGCATCCATCAGTGTGCTCTGTGTCTATATAATAACTATGAGATATGGGTTTTAATCAGTTTGTTTCCCATATCTTGCAGGGCGAAATTCAGTGTATCCAATTCTTCCGGAGTGAATTTCGCCGGCTTCCCGTTTACAACTAGTCCGTTTATCCGCTGATACAGCCATTGACGAGATTTGTTGAAATATGTCTTTGCTATGGAGGCGAGTGATATAAAAGGCAATACTGATTCCAGCTGTTGACGGACAAGTATCGAATCACACTCGGCATTGGTCTCCCGTATTTGCTCCAATGCTATTCCCGCAACAGCATTTACATCTTCGGTACTGCAAATTTTATGGATTTCTTCTCGTATTCTATCGAGTTCCTCATCTGTCTCAGCTTTGAGATACCTTTCACGAAGATTGTCCATATATTCTTTAGTAATCATGATATATTATTTTAAGTCCGCTATTCTGCGAGTCGTTTAATACATTCTTTTAAGTTTTTCCACAAGTGTATCGATTTCGTCTTCGATATATCGAAGCGTCTGTTCCACATTATCTCTGAACTGAATCTCGTTAAAGAGATCTAAGAAATAGAGCAACGTCTTTTTCATTTCCTTCCGCTTCTTGCTGTCCCTTCTCATAATCGCTGTTATAATGACAAGACAAAAATAATAACCTATTGTGAATTGTACAAGTTTTTCAGGCTGTAATATAAATTGCATGGTTGAATATGGTCCAATACAAAGCAATGGATGAGAAAAGCACTCTGCCTACTAAGAAAACGACGGAATAATTTGTCAGAAAAATAAATTCTGTATAATTTTACGACATATTTGTAGAAAAGAAAAATATAATGTACTCCAACTGGGTACAGATCACTAAGAATTAATGAATTATGAAGAAAGCTTACGTATTTCCCGGTCAGGGTTCCCAGTTTCCGGGAATGGCGAAAGACCTGTATGAATCCGATGCACGTGCGAAAGAAATGCTTGAAAAGGCAAACGAGATTCTGGGATTCAGAATAACGGATATAATGTTCGACGGCACTCCGGAAGACCTCAAGGCTACAAAAGTGACGCAGCCGGCCGTTTTCCTTCACTCGACTGTCCTCGCCAAATGCTACGACGGCTTCCAGCCGGATATGGTGGCAGGCCACTCTCTCGGTGAATTCTCTGCTCTGGCCGCCGCCGGAGCAATGGACTTCGAGGACGCACTCAGACTTGTTTCCATAAGGGCCCAGGCAATGCAGAAAGCCTGCGAAATCAAACCGTCCACCATGGCAGCCATCATAGCTCTTCCGACAGAAAAAGTCGAGGAAATATGCGCTACTTGTTCAGGCGTGGTGGTTCCTGCAAACTATAACTGTGACGGACAGATCGTCATTTCAGGCGAAATTGATGCGATCAACGAAGCCTGCGAAAAAATGAAGGCGGCAGGAGCAAAGCGTGCCCTCATTCTGCAGGTAGGCGGAGCATTCCACTCCCCTCTCATGGAGCCTGCACGTGCCGAACTCGCGGAAGGAATCGAAAAAACCGAATTCAAGGTACCTGTATGTCCTGTTTACCAGAACGTCACGGCCATGCCTTCAACCGATCCGAATGTCATCAAGAAAAATCTGCTCGCACAGCTGACTTCCCCTGTCAAGTGGACCCAGACTGTGAAAAACATGCTTTCAGACGGGGCAGGATATTTCATGGAAATAGGTCCCGGTACTGTTCTTCAGGGACTTGTAAAGAAAATTGCAGGGGCCGACGTTACCATCGAAGGTATCTCAGCACTGAAATAACATAAATCTGACGATTATGTTACATGAGGGTGACTCAAAATAGGCTTTGAGTCACCCTCAAACGTCTTTCTGCGAAAGACTGGACCCATCCTAACCCCCTGCACCCCTATTAGGGGGATCTCGCTCCTTCCAGTCGCGGTCACTTCGTGACTTTTGACCCGCCCTCTTTTTTTATGCCGTGAAAGTGTAATTTTTAGGAAATAAAAGCGGCTGTATCAAAAAATTGTATAAATTTGTAATGATATCGGCGCCGTTAACGGGCACGGAATCATATAAAACTGATTTATAATTGATTGTTAAAATCTAACATAAACATTAAACGATTATGGCAAACGAAAAAAAATTCATCACTTGTGACGGTAACTATGCCGCTGCCCATATCGCTTATCTTTTCAGCGAGAATGCAGCCATCTACCCGATCACCCCATCATCGACTATGGCAGAGTATGTTGACGAATGGGCTTCCCAGGGGAAGAAAAACCTTTTCGGAGAGGTAGTGAAAGTTACCGAAATGCAGAGTGAAGGTGGTGCTGCCGGAGCAGTGCACGGTTCATTGCAGGCCGGAGCCCTGACTTCTACATTTACTGCTTCACAAGGTCTTCTCCTTATGATTCCTAACATGTACAAGATCGCCGGAGAACTGCTTCCATGCGTATTCCATGTTTCCGCCAGGACTCTTGCATCACATGCCCTCTCCATATTCGGAGACCATCAGGACGTCATGGCATGCAGGCAGACAGGATTCGCGATGATAGCATCAGCATCTGTACAGGAAGCTCTCGACCTTGCAGCCGTGGCACATCTTTCCACCATCAAGTCAAGCGTTCCTTTCCTGCACTTCTTCGACGGATTCCGTACTTCGCATGAAATACAGAAAATCGAGCTGATAGACGAAGTTGTCCTGAAAGACATGATCAGCACCAAGTCTCTCGCCCGCTTCAGGGAGAAAGCATTGAATCCTGACGCTCCGGTTACGAGAGGTACCGCACAGAATGCCGACGTATTCTTCCAGATCAGGGAGGCAAGCAACCAGTATTACGACGCGGTTCCGGACATCGTTGCCAGATATATGGGTGAAATCAGCGAGGCTACGGGCAGGGACTACCGTCCGTTCGACTATTACGGAGCTCCTGATGCCGAGAACATCATCATCGCCATGGGATCCGTTACCGAAACCATCAAGGAGACCATCGATCATCTCGCTGCCGAAGGAAAGAAATACGGTCTCATCGTAGTACGTCTCTACAGGCCGTTCTCAGCCAAATACTTTATGAAAGTGCTTCCTGAGACTGTAAAGAGAATCGCAGTCCTCGACAGGACCAAAGAGCCGGGGTCTCTCGGAGAACCTCTCTACATGGACGTGAAGGCTCTCTTCCAGGGCAAGGCAAACGCACCTCTCATCGTCGGAGGCCGTTACGGTCTTTCTTCAAAGGATACATCTCCGGCACAGATCGTAGCCGTATTCGAAAACCTCGAACTCGCAGAGCCTAAGGACGGATTCACTATCGGCATAGTAGACGATGTCACATTCAAGTCGCTTCCTGTCAAGGAGGAAATCAGTATCGTCAAACCAGGCACCACAGAGTGCAAGTTCTACGGACTCGGTTCCGACGGTACAGTGGGTGCAAACAAGAATACCATCAAGATCATCGGTGACCATACATCCAAATATTGCCAGGGCTACTTCGACTACGACTCTAAGAAATCCGGCGGATATACCTGCTCGCACCTCAGATTCGGTGATGCACCTATCAAGGCGCCATATCTGGTGTCGACACCTGACTTCGTGGCATGCCACGTACCTTCATACCTTCACAAGTATGACGTACTCAAAGGCATCAAGCAGAACGGAACACTCCTTCTCAACAGCCTTTGGGATGAGGAAGAGACTCTCAAGAGGATTCCTGACCACGTAAAAGCCATAATCGGGAAAAAGAACATATCCCTTTACATAATCAATGCTACCAAGATCGCGGCAGAGATCGGCCTCGGCGGAAGGACGAACACTATCCTCCAGTCTGCATTCTTCAAGATCACGGGCATCATTCCTTACGAAGATGCAGTGACTTACATGAAGAAAGCCATCGACAAGAGCTACGGCAAGAAGGGCGAGAATGTGGTGAAGATGAACTATGCCGCGGTAGACAGGGGCGGAGAATACACCAAGGTGGAAATCCCGTCCGACTGGAAAGATATCACTGCCAAGTTCGAAAATCCGAACAAGGACAGGCTCGCTCCGGAATTCGTGAAGCAGATCGCTGATATCGTGAATGCACAGGCCGGTGATACTCTTCCGGTAAGCACGTTCAAGGATATGGCAGACGGTACTATTCCTGACGGCACTGCCGCTTTCGAAAAGAGAGGAATAGCAGTAAAGGTTCCTGAATGGAAGGCTGAAAACTGTATCCAGTGCAACACTTGTGCGTTCGTCTGCCCTCATGCAGCCATCCGTCCGTATCTGATGACTGCCGAAGAAGCTGCAGCAGCTCCAGCCGGAATAAAGAAAGCGCAGGGCAAAGCAGTATTCAAGGAATACATGTTCACCATGCAGGTTTCCCCTGCCGACTGTACAGGATGCGGCAACTGTGCCGATGTATGTCCTGCCAAGGAGAAAGCCCTCGTCATGGTTTCAGCAGAAACACAGGAACACGAGCAGGCCAATTTCGACTATCTGCACTCGCATGTAGGATATAAGGATACAGTACAGAACAAGTTCCAGAATGTAAAGAACGCACAGTTCTCACAGCCTCTGTTCGAATTCTCAGGTGCATGTGCCGGCTGCGGGGAGACTCCTTACATCAAGACCATCACCCAGCTTTTCGGAGACCACATGATGATTTCCAATGCTACCGGATGTTCATCTATCTACGGAGCCTCATTCCCTGCTTCTCCATACTGCACAAACGCACAGGGACATGGTCCGGCATGGGCAAACTCTCTGTTCGAGGACAACGCGGAGTACGGACTCGGCATGAAACTCGGTTCAGACAGGGCCAGAATGACTGTTGCCAGACTGATGGAACAGGGACTTGCATGTTCTTGCTGCACTGACGAAATGAAGGCTCTCTTCACTCAGTGGCTTGAAAACAAGAACGATGCGAAGATAACACGCGAAGTGGCCGACAATCTCGTTCCTCTTATGGAAGAATGCAACTGCGACACTTGCAAGGCTCTTCTGGAGTACAGGCACTTCATTCCGTCACGTTCTCAGTGGATCTTCGGAGGTGACGGCTGGGCATACGATATCGGATACGGCGGACTCGACCATGTTCTCGCAAGCGGTGAAAATGTAAATGTCCTCGTCCTCGATACGGAAGTATACTCCAACACTGGCGGACAGTCATCCAAGTCGACACCTGCCGGCGCGATAGCGAAATTCGCCGCATCAGGCAAGAGAATCCGCAAGAAAGACCTTGGAATGATGGCTATCAGCTACGGTTATGTATATGTGGCACAGGTGGCTATGGGTGCAAATCCGGCCCAGTTCTTCAATGCTCTGAAAGAAGCTGAAGCATACGACGGACCATCGCTCATCATCGCCTACGCTCCATGTATTAACCACGGCCTCAAGGCCGGCATGGGCTTGAGCCAGAAAGAAGAGAAACTCGCAGTAGACTGCGGATACTGGCATCTTTACAGGTACAACCCTGCTCTCGAAGAGGAAGGAAAGAATCCGTTCACTCTTGACAGCAAGGAACCTGACTGGAGCAAATTCCAGGATTTCCTGAAAGGTGAAGTCAGATTCGCTTCCCTCTACAAGATGTTCCCTGACGCTGCTGGCGAACTCCTGACCAAGACAGAAGAGTTCGCAAAGATCAGGCTCAACACTTACAAACGTCTCGCCGGAAAGGAATAACCGGCCGGTGATGCAGATTTGAAGAGGCTGGTACAGAAATGTATCAGCCTCATTTTTAATGCAAGAAATTAAGTTTGATACAAAATTGAAAATTATGAAATTAATTATTGCTGCAGCAGCCGCTGCAACTGCATTGTTCGGCTACAGCATCGCAGCCGATGCCCAGCCGAACACCAGACTGAGACCGGACAAGACTGTTTTCCTGTATCAGGAAACGCCTGCAGAAATATCCGACCCGGTACAGGGGAAAGAAAAAGAGGCACTCGGTCTCGTAATGAATGAAAAAAACGGACTTAGCGGCGAGGAGACTGTCCATGAAAACGGGAATATCGGCAATATTTCCGACAATGCCCGCTTCGATCTGTATTTTCCGAAAAAACCGAACGGACAAATGATCATAGTATGCCCCGGAGGCGGATATTCCATCGTATCTTCGTATAATGAAGGGGTTTACGTAGCTGACTGGATGCTTTCACGCGGGATTACCGTAGCAGTGGCCAAATACAGGCTGCCGAACAAACATTGGGAAGTACCGCTCGAAGACATACACAACATTTTCAGATATTGCCGTGAACATGCCGATGAATGGAATGTAACCAGTATCGGCGTAATGGGCTTCTCTGCAGGCGGACATCTCGCCGCATCTGCCACGACTCTGTACACTGACAGCGAAACCAGACCAGACTTCTCCGTCCTGATCTATCCAGTGATAGCTATGGACCAGACTCCGTCTCACAGGGGCACGAGACTGGCACTTATAGGAAATGAGAAAGACTGGGAATCAACAGCCGGGAAAACGGCAGACGAATGGATTCACAATCAGCAGCTCCATAAGGATCTGATATGGAAATACACGTTGAGCAACGATATTACCCCAGATACTCCGCCTGTGTTCCTGGCTCACTGTTCGGACGACAATGCAGTGCCGGTCATTAACAGCATCGTTTTCTATAACAAACTGATTGACAATGGAGTGAACGCAGAAATGCATATCTGGCCGAGAGGCGGACACGGCTGGGGATTTTCATCTGTCAAATTCGTGAAAGACGACAAGTTCGGATATGCCCGTGATGAATTCGGAGAGTCTCTCGGAAGATGGCTCGAGGAACAAAGATAATAATGAACGTCATTCCGGCCTTTGGCATATAAATTGCCGGTAACGGCGGCCCGGAATCGGTATTCCGGAAAAGGAATTAAGAAGAAAAAGGTTATCTTTGCACCCCGAACGGGAAATTTGAATTTTGTTATTATATCATCATGAAGAAAATTTTCTTATTCGCCGCCCTGTTGTTCTCGGCGGCGGCAGCGTTTGCGCAGATGCCTGCGCCGACACAGCTGCCAAATGACCCTGCAGTACGCAAGGGCCAGCTTGAAAACGGCCTGACGTACTATATCAGGCATAACGACAAACCGGCACAGCGGGCTGAATTCTATCTGGCGACAAATGTCGGAGCCATTCAGGAAACGCCTGACCAGGACGGTCTTGCACATTTTCTGGAGCACATGTGCTTCAACGGGACCAAGAATCTCCCCGGAAAAACCATGCTGGACTATCTTCAGAAAATCGGCGCCGAATTCGGACGTAATGTAAACGCTTCCACTGGGGTCGAACAGACGACATACATGCTGAACAACATCCCTGTCGTCAGAGAAGGCATTGTGGATACTTGTCTGCTGATAATGCACGACTACTCTCATTACGTTACATGCGACCCTGCAGAAATCGATGCTGAAAGAGGCGTGATCATAGAAGAGAGAAGGACCAGGAGAACAGCCGACTGGAGAATGCACGAAAAATCCCTTCCGTATTATTATGGAGACTCGAAATATGCGACATGCACATTGATCGGAAGCCAGGAGAATCTCGAAAATTTCAAGCCGGAAAGCCTCTGGAACTTCTATCACACATGGTATCGTCCTGATCTGCAGGCAGTAATCGTAGTCGGAGACGTAGATGTAGACCAGATAGAAGCCAAAATCAAAAAACTTTTCAGCGATATCCCGGCTGCAGAAAATCCGGTACCGAAGGAAGTGCACAGGATTCCGGGCAATGTCGAACCTGTTGTAGGTATCATAACTGATCCGGAAGCTACCAATACCAAAATAGAGGTGATGTGGAAAGGGGAACCGCTTCCTGAAGAACTGAACAGTACAGATATCGGCTTCACGATGGAAACCGTCAAGTTCCTTATCGGTACCATAATGAGTGAAAGATTCAACGATATCACAGCCCGGCCGGATGCGCCATTCCTCAATGCCAGCCTCGGAATAGGAGGAATATGCGAGACCTGCGAGGTAGTCATGGGCAGGATCTCATGCAGGAACGGAGAAGGTATAAGTTCATTCAAGGCTTACATGACGGAAGTCGAAAAAATGAAGCGGTACGGATTCAGCGACGATGAAGTGAACAGGGCGAAAGAAAACCTTCTCAGTTATTATGAAATGCAGGTAGAGGGTGCGGATTCGAGAAACAATGCGGATTTCGTCCAGAGCTACATAAGCAACTTCTTCGACAACTATCCGTATATGGAGCCTGAAACTGAATATGAAATCGCCAAAGCGACTCTTGCTGCCATAACTCCTGCCGCACTCAACCAGATCGTCTCCCAGCTGATAACTGAAGAAAACATGGTTATCCTCTACAAGGCTCCGGAGAAAGAGGGTCTGGTACATCCTGCCGACACGGACTTCATAGCTGCTATCGAAGAAGTCAGATCTTCTGAAATCAAGCCTAACGAGACCCAGAATTTCGACCAGCCTCTCCTCGATGCGGACAAACTCGCCGGTTCTCCTGTAAAGAAAGAAAAGGAAACAGTCTACGGAGCCACCGAATGGACCCTGAAAAACGGGCTCAAGGTAGTGGTACTCCCGACAGACTATGAAAAGGACAAGGTATCCATGAATCTTTACATGGACGGAGGCCGCTCTCTTATCGAGACCGAAGACCTTCCTTCATTCGAAGACAATATCTTCGGTGTGTTCCTGAACAATACCGGAATCGCAGGATTCTCAGGCACTGACCTGCCGAAGATCCTCGCCGGCAAATCTGTCAGAGTGTCACCATATATCAGCGGCCTTAGCCATGGCATCACGGCCATGTCCACACCGAAGGACTTGGAAACTGCATTCCAGTTGATGTATCTGACATTCATGGAACCACGTTTCGATGAAAACGAGTTCAACACAGGCATCTCGCAGCTGAAGGCCGTCCTTCCGAATTATGAAAGCCAGCCAAGCTTCAAGTTCCAGAACGAAATTATAGAGGTGCTGTATGGGGACAACCCAAGAAGGTTCAACATCAGCGATGAAGTAATGGAAAAGGCAAGCCTCGAAACCATCGAGAGAGTGTATAGAAGCATGTTCGACAATATAGCCGGCGCGACTCTGGTCATTGTCGGGAATGTCGACCTCGCCACACTGAAGCCGATGGTCGAGAAATATGCCGGTTCGCTGCCGAAAGGGAAAAAGCCGCACCAGTGGATCGACCGGAATGAAAGCATGGTGACAGGAAAAGTAGAGGACCATTTCAATGTGAAGATGGAGACACCCAAGAGCACTGTCCTCCAGGTTTATTCTTCGTACATTCCATATTCGATACACCGTCAGGTAATGATGGATGCCGCACAGTACATCATGGATATGATTTATGTCCAGACCCTCAGAGAGGAAGAGGGCGGGACGTACGGAGCCAGCATTTCATTCAGTATAACGGACAAGCCGAAGGAAAAGGCATTCATCGAAGTATATTTCGACACGAATCCTGAATCTGCGGACAAACTTAGGGAATCGGCTGTGGACGGACTGTACAAACTCATGGAAGAAGGTCCTACTGACGAACAGCTCACCATGACTATAGAGAATTTCAAGAAGAAACTGCCAGAATACAGGATAAGCAACGCCTACTGGCTGAGCAATCTGAAATATTTCTATGAGTACGGGGTCGATTATGACAAGGAATACGAGGCCGCCATATCGGATATCAACGCCGAAAACATTAAGGCTGCAGTCAGGGATATCGTTTCCCAGAACAATTTTGTAGAGATCATGATGTCGCCTGAAACGGAAGAATAAGCATACATCTCTCTACATTCAGGTAAAAGAGAGTGATCCGGCACGATGTACAGCCATGGGTCACTCTCTTTTTCATATCCTGACGGCGGACTTCACAAGTCCGGGTCCATGCAAAATTCAGGAAAGTTTCCTAAAACGGAGAAATATCCCTGGTACGGAATGATTCCCGCGCTTTCCGCACATAAAGTTTCAATACATCTTCCGGCAGTCTGGCATGACGCAGATAACCACGCGTTTCATCCGGGAACTTTGCCAATGCCGTAGCCAGACACCACGCCACACCCATACGGGCATAATACGGAGACTCGCCGATGGTCACTCCCCTGCCTGAAGCCAGGACACGCTCAGTTCCACCGGCAGCCCTTACCTCCGACGGTCCCAGATAATCTGAATGTATCCTGCTGAAATCCAGAGCGTCGAACTGATAGAAAATACGCGGCAAGAACCTTTCGTCCATAAAATGACACATCGACATCACAGTCGCGAATCTCACCTCGAATTCGCTGTCCGAAGCGAAATACCTGCACAGGATATCCCAGGCCCGGTCCATCTTCCTGAACCAGCGGACACCGGGGGAAACCGAATCGCACACGCCCCAGCCGTCTATCTGCGGCACAAACTTCTCCAGCATTTCCAGTTTCTCCTCCGCCGGAACACCCTTGACAAAATTTATCATCATCCCCCACACCATCTGTTCCTCATGCGCGAGAGCCTCTCTCCCCTTTCCGGACTCTTTTTCGAAATCCGTTATTATCCTGACGGCATCCTCACGGACTGCCAATGTCCTGGCGACTTTCTTCATATCCGGAATATGAAGGCCCATCACTGCCCTGCCGGGCAATGGATTCAATATCCTGACATGGCCAAGCCTGTATTTTTCATCATTCCTGAACCGCTCCGAAACCAGCGGCTCCAGCAGATTTTCTATCATAAGATCAGTTGTTTTTCAACATCAGCAGATAAATGACGAGAGGCAGATAGTCTTTCAAAGATTCTTTCAGTACGGCGAGGGTTTTGGAAATCTCATACGTCACGGAACGGTGTGAAATCCCGTACTTTTCAGCAATCTCCTTATAACTGAGCCCGCGCAGCCGGTCCATGAAAATCTCGGAAGTCATTACAGGCAGTTTTGAAAGACTTTCGCGGCAAATGGACATCACTTCGTTGTTCATCATTCTCGAATCCATGCAGTCCGACTCAAGAAGGCTCATGTTATATGCATCCAGCGCCTTTATCTTCATGTTCCGGTGGATGATCTTCTCGCAGTTCATCCTGCGCAGATAATTAAGACATTTGTTCTTCACTGTCGTGGCCAGAAAGGATTTCAGGACAGAATCCTGCAGTCTGTCAATGTTTTCCAGCAATGCGATGAAACTGTCATTAACTATGTCTTGGGAGGCCTCCGGGTTCTGTACATAAGAATTGGCCATAAGAATAAGCCAGGAACGTTGGCTATATAGTTTCTCCACAGTCCGCCCATAATGTCTGTCCAAGTCAACTGCCATTTCGATAAAATTTTGGTATCCAAAAATACGAAATATCGCTGGAATAATCGAACAAAATCAGCAGATTAACGCAATAGGAATTGAGATTTAAGCAGTTAGGAGAAAATTACGGAAATAGGGCTGAGGGCTGAAAAGCGTTCCAAAGCGGATTAGAGAAATAGAACGGTTTCCTATTCGTTACCTGTCAGAAATGCAGATTTAACAGTAACCGCTTCGTTTGCGCCGTTCTGCGTAGGTTTGCTTGTCAAGGTTTAACTCGTTGATTTATAGTTTTGCACTCAAAAAAGAACGAGTATGACAAGAAGCACATTTCGCGTGCTGTTCTATGCGAACGGCAGCAAGGAGAAGAATGGAATTGTCCCCATCATGGGACGGGTTACAATCAACGGGACGGTGGCGCAGTTCAGTTGCAAGCGGAGCATAGCAAAGGAGCTTTGGGACGCACAAGGCAACCGTGTCAAGGGCAAGAGCCGTGAAGCGAGGGAGACGAACCTTGCGCTTGACAACATCAAGGCGCAAATC
>CALUSC010000017.1 GCA_944323345.1 uncultured Bacteroidales bacterium
TTGTAGTCTACATATTTGATACCGGCCTTTTTGAAACGGCAGTATTTCTTTCTCTTCACCTCGACTGTAGGAGGGTTAAGATAACGGATTTCATTGTTCTGTGCCATAATTCATCCTCCTTATTTAGCCTGTTTGTTAGCCCTTCTCTTCTCTGCGTAAGCGACTGCATGCTTGTCCATCGCAAAAGTCAGGAACCTGATGATACGCTCGTCACGGCGATACTGGGTCTCAAGGTCAGCTATAAGCTGTGTGTCAGCCTTGAATTCGATAAGATAATAAAAACCTGAAGTTCTCTTCTGGATAGGGTAAGCAAGCTGTCTGAGTCCCCAATCCTCTTCATACACAATCTCTCCACCATTATCCTTGATGAAGCCTGTGTACTTGGCAACCGCTTCCTTCATCTGTGCCTCAGACAAAACGGGAGTTGCAATGAAAACGGTCTCGTACTGTTTGATCATTTTGTTTATAATTAATTGTTAATAAATGAAATGCCCATTCATCGAAATCAAATTTCCACGAATGGGCTGCAAAGATATGAATAATTTTCTTTATATCAAATTATTTTTCCGGTATAGCTTCAAGGACCGCTTTCAGGAAATTCCAACAATTCTCTACGGACGGGATGTGCAGTCTTTCGTCAGGCGAGTGCGGACTCATGATGGTAGGGCCGCATGACACCATATCCAGATGCGGGTAAGCTCCGCTCAGGATTCCGCATTCCAGACCTGCATGGATAGCCAGCACTGCAGGAGACTTTCCATACAGCTTTTCATATACCTCCTTCATGGTATGCAGGATAGGTGACGCACTGTTCGGCGCCCATCCCGAATAGCCTCCGTCAAACTCTACCGTACCTCCGGCCAGTTCGATGACGGCCCTCATCTTTTCTGCGAGCAGATCTTTCGCAGAATCCACAGAACTGCGCATAAGTGTCTTGATGACGAAATTGCCTCCGTCAGTCCTGGCTATAGCAGTATTGTTGGATGTTTCCACCAACCCCGGCATCTGGTCGCTCATCCTGTCCACACCCTCAGGAGATACCAGCAATGCCCGGATACACCGGACAGCATCTTCCGCTTTCATGACCGACTCCGGCACAGGTGCAGGTACCAGCGCAATTCCGATCTGAGGGTCCGTGACTGCATACTCCGACTTCACGGCCTCCAGGACAGCGGCTACATGGGCCGCAGTCTCTTCCTTCCTGCCGTCAGGAACAAGCACCGTCGCGGAAGCCTCTCTTGGGATGGCGTTTCTCATATTTCCGCCTTCGAAGTCTGCAAGCAGGACTCCATGCTCCCTAAGAAGAGGCAGAAGCACACGTGCGAGGACTTTGTTCGCATTTGCCCTGTACAGAATGATATCCATGCCTGAATGTCCGCCCTGACATCCTGTCACCTGAAGAGACATGGCAGAGTATCCGGAAGGAACCTTTTCGATATTATATGGAATACGTGCAGTGGCATCCAGTCCTCCGGCGCATCCGATATAAAGTTCTCCCTCAGTTTCGGAATCCAGATTGATAAGTATTTCACCTTTCAGGATACCCGGCTTCAAGGCCCTGGCGCCTGTCATGCCTGTCTCTTCGTCTATCGTTACCAGCACTTCCACCGGCCCGTGCTTCAGGTCTTCCGACTGGAGCACCGAAAGCGCCATGGCCACTCCCATACCGTTATCCGCCCCAAGAGTCGTACCTTTTGCCTTCACCCATTCTCCGTCAATCCAGGTCTCGACAGGGTCCTTTTCAAAATCATGTTCCACATCGGCATTCTTCTGCGGAACCATGTCCATGTGCCCCTGCAGGATCACGCCTTTTCTGTTTTCCATTCCGGGAGTGGCCGGCTTCCTGATTATTATATTGCCTATCTCGTCCCGTATCGTTTCGAGCCCAAGGGCTTTTCCGAAATTATAAAGATATTCCGCCGCTTTCTCTTCCTTTTTCGACGGGCGCGGAATCCTGGTCATCCCGTAGAAGTTGTTCCATACTATCGATGGAGTAAGATCTTTTATTGTCATTACAAATAATAATTATTTAAATCCACATCAGAACCTGTTCAGTTCCTGGTAATATTTCAGATATTTGCCGTTTTCCTTAAGATTCAAGTTTACAGGAAGTGTCGTTTCCTCTCCGAACTGGAAGACAGGCACCCTCCCCTGCAGTATCATGGTCTTTCCGTCCGTCATCTTATACGAACATGTTGCCGGGATCCTGTAGACAACTACCGGAATTTTGGATTTTTTCATTTTTTTCTCCTGCTGCGGGGCAGCAATTCCGCCCGGAATCACTTCAAAGACTACAGGTCTGCCGGAAACATTGTCTGCCGGGAGAAGGCCGGCAGTATCGGAAATCCTGAATGCCACATATAGCTGGCTCCCCCTGTCCTTGTCCGGAATGATGTCGAATGTCATCTTCTGGGTATCGAATTCAGAATATCCTGTAAAAAGCGTAAGGTATTCCTGTTCGAGTCTGGTCATTTCGGCGACTGCAGCACCCATGGCCTCCCCGCTGTAGGTAGCGTCAGTGTCGCCTGTAATGATGCTCATCCGCTGCTCCCTGAGAGTCAATATGGTACATGCCACTTCCGCTGCGCGTTGCTCTTCAGTCTTCTCCACGAGCATATCCTGCTGCATGGCGACCTTTCCGTATGTCGAGCCGGTCTTCACACTTTTATATAATGTAGTGGCTTCCGTCGTAAGGTTTGTAGTCAGAGCCTTTCCCGAATAATCTTTCTGGCGGAGAACAGGGAAACGCCAGTCCATGGTACGGGAAGGGAGAGACTCGGCAGACGATACCAGACCGGATGCCGTCAGTTTCAGGAATGCGGTGGCCGCTTCCATGCCTTCCAGATTCAGAAGGTATCTTCTGGACAGGTCGGCCTCTGCATACGGGGTCATCTTCACGCTTGTCAGCCTGCACGACGATTCATCCTGCGTCCGGACTTCTATACCCAGATATTTCGCTGCATATTTAGCATAAGGTCCTGCGTAGAAATTCTCCAGCACGGCTTCCACTTCGAAAGACAAGGTAGTGGACGGAAGAGAATATGCTACAGTTCCGACAGGATCGCCGCCTTTATATACGATATCTCCCTGCGCCGCCGACCGGACTGACGCCAATACTGTCAGAGACAGCAATGTAATAACGAACGTTTTCATAGCGCTATCATTAAATTTCACGTTTCATCTGTCTGTATGGAAAACCATACACAATCCAGACAAATATACTGATTTTTCAGATAGAACTCTGCAGCGATGCATATTTTTAAATCGGATAATTTTATTACCTTTGTCAGCCTGTGCCGTTTACGGACACTGCCTTGCAAATTATTTAAAACTCATATTATATGTTCAAAGGTCAACCTAAAGGTTTGTTTGCCCTGGCCCTTGCCAATACCGGCGAGCGCTTCGGCTACTACACTATGCTGGCTATTTTCATGCTGTTCCTGCAGGCGAAATTCGGTTTCAATGCGGCGGTAGCGGGCCAGATTTATGCGATTTTCCTGGCCGGCGTCTATTTCATGCCGCTTTTCGGAGGCTATCTTGCAGACAAGATCGGATTCGGCAAATGCGTCACTACCGGTATAGCGGTCATGTTCCTGGGATACCTCTGCCTGGCCATCCCTACAGGTCCGGATACAATGGGAAAAATCATGATGTTCGGGGCGCTGGCCCTGATAGCCATCGGTACGGGACTGTTCAAAGGAAACCTCCAGGTCATGGTAGGGAACCTGTACGATGATCCGAAATACTCCAACAAGAGAGACGCTGCCTTCAGTCTTTTCTACATGGCGATAAATATCGGTGCTATGTTTGCGCCGAGCATGGCCAAGTATGTCACGAATTTCTTTTTGGGAAAAGACGGACTGTATTATGACGCCAATATCCCGTCACTGGCCCATCAGTTCCTGGACAACACGATTTCCGCTGAAAATTCAGCAAAACTTGCCGATCTGGCAGCGTCCATGACAGGAACGACCGACCTCGCGGCTTTCAGCCAGCTCTATATCGACAAACTCTCCACCGCATACAGCTATGGTTTCGGCGTAGCTTGCATATCACTGATCATATCTGTCCTCATTTATTTCTGCTGCAGGCCTTGGTTCAAGCATGCCGATGTGAATGCGAAACAGGCAGTTGCGGCCCACATACAGGAAAAAGAGCTCACTCCGCAGCAGACGAAAAGCCGCATCGTGGCCCTGCTTCTGGTATTTGCCGTCGTCATTTTCTTCTGGATGGCATTCCACCAGAACGGTGCTACCATGACTATTTTCGCAAGAGACTATACCAGTCCGGTGGCGGAAGGCTTCACCAGAATCGGCTTCAATATCTGGAGTCTGTTCCTTATAGCAGTTTCGATATACACCCTTTTCGGAGCATTCCAGTCCGAAACCCGCAAAGGGAAAATGATATCCGGCGCCGCGACCCTCTTCCTTTGGGGCGGAGCATACGCCATATACTCATCGATGGAACCGTCTTTCCATATCCAGCCTTCTGATTTCCAGCAGTTCAATCCATTCTTCGTCGTAGCCCTCACGCCGGTTTCCCTGGCCATTTTCGGGTCTCTTGCGAAAAAGGGTAAAGAGCCTTCTGCTCCGAGGAAAATCGGACTTGGAATGCTCGTGGCCGCAGTCGGCTTCCTCATACTTACTGTAGGATCCCTGGGCCTGGCATCCCCTAAGGAACTCGGCGGGACTGTAAGCGACGTACTCGTATCTCCGAACTGGCTTATTTCCACATATCTGGTACTGACATTCGCAGAACTTCTGCTCTCCCCTATGGGAATTTCGTTCGTATCGAAAGTCGCTCCTCCGAAATACAAGGGAATGATGATGGGGTGCTGGTTCGCCGCTACAGCGATAGGCAACTATCTGGTTTCCATACCTGCCCTGCTCTGGGACAAGATTCCTCTCTGGGGAGTATGGACGCTTCTCATAGTCCTGTGCCTGATTTCGGCATTGTTCATATTCTCCATAATGAAGAAACTGGAAAGCGCGACCAACTGATGCTTTCCATATTATAATAAAGGAGGGGTGACTCGTGATACAGAGTCACCCCTCCTTTATTATTTCATTGCCCGGCACCGGCACATCAGATATAATAGTCGCAATTATATCTGTTGAGAATATCCATCTGAGTATAATTATCCTTTTTCGCAGGTGCTTCATGAAGAATGAGATAATCTGTCAGTGCGGTGATGGCAGCAGCAGCCTGCCTGTCCGAATGCTGGGCAATCAACGCCTGCACGAATCCGTCCCTCAGAGCGGCAAGATTCCGGTCCAGGACATCGAAACCTATTACCCTGCAGGTCCGGATATTCCTGTCCCTCAGATAATCGGCGACAAAATGCACCCTTGAGTTACACATTACGATATATTTTCCAGGGTCCGTGTCAGAGGCAAACATCTCGTCCAGGACGGCATATCTCGCCTCCTTGTTTTTCGGGTCGATGAATGTATTTTCAATCCTGCATTCAGGATAATGCTCGGATATATAGTCTATAAAACCTGTCCTGCGGGTAATGGTGGGGTCCGACAGCCCTCTTTTGTCTCTGGCTATCCTTATTATATGTATCTTGCCGACGTCCCGGCCGTCAGTCAATATATCCGCACACAGATAACCGCTCTGGTACATGGGCATGCCATAATATGCCAGATAACCGTCGTCTTCCAGTTTCGAATCTATGTAGACGTATGGTATATGCCTGTCTGAAAGTTCCTTGGCGAATTTCAGCGTCTCATTCCTGAACATAGGGGCTATGACTACGCCGGAAGGGTCGGATGCCAGGACCTCCGAACACGTATGCTGGAATGAATCAAGATCGTACTGGTCGTACATCATCGCGCTCAAGCTGATTCCGAACCGCCCGGCATATTCCGTCCCCTGATCGATCCCTCTCTGGGTCAGTTCCCAGAATTCACCGTTACAGAATTCCGGAATAATACATGAAATATGGAAATTCTTTTTCGAAGCCAGAATGGAAGCGTAAAAATTCGGCTTGTAACCCAATTCGTCGATTACTTTCAGAATTTTTTCCTTGCTCCTGGCTGAAACTTCTCCCCTGTCGTGAAGAACCCTGTCGACAGTGCCTTTGGACACTCCGGCTGCCTTAGCGACATCATTAATCGTTACTTTATTTCCTTCATGCATGATAGACGGTTTTATCGCAGGTCAAAGATACAATTTTTTCCGTATAATTTTTTCCGTTACCGCACACGGAAATCAAAAATAAATTTATATCTTTGCCGTGATTAACACTAAACGACTATTTAACTATCTAAATTCAATACAATGCCAAAAGTTATCACATTCGGTGAGATTATGCTCAGACTTTCCACTCCCGGCTATCTGAGATTTTCTCAATCCAAAGAATTTGCAGCCACTTTCGGTGGCGGAGAAGCCAATGTAGCAGTCTCACTGGCCAATTATGGAATCGAGACGGAATTTGTCACACGTTTTCCTAAAAACGATATTGCAGCGAGCTGCATAAAAGATCTGCACAGCTATGGCGTAGGCACTAAATATTGCGTTTTCGGAGGAGACAGGCTCGGAATTTATTTTCTGGAGACAGGTGCCGTAGCACGCGCCAGCAAGGTGGTTTACGACAGGGCACATTCCGCCATTTCCGAAATAGAAAAAGGAATGATCGACTGGGAGAAGGTTTTCGAAGGTGCCGACTGGTTCCACTGGACTGGCATCACGCCTGCCATCAGTCAGGGTGCTGCAGATGTCTGCCTCGAAGCCATCAAGGCAGCGAACAAGCTCGGTGTTACGGTATCATGCGACCTGAACTACAGGAAAAACCTGTGGAAATACGGCAAGACCGCTTCCGAAGTGATGCCAGCTCTGGTGGAAGGATGCGATGTCATTCTCGGGAATGAGGAAGATGCAGAGAAAGTCTTCGGTATCAAGCCGGAAGGTTTCGACGTAACAGCTACCAAAGGCGAGGTGAACGCAGCAGAATTCGAAAGCGTCTGCAAGCAGCTGATGGCCAGATTCCCTCATGCAAAGAAAGTCATCATTACACTCAGAGGGTCTATAAATGCCAACCACAACACATGGGGAGGAGTGCTCTACGACGGAAGCAAACTCTATCAGTCTCCTCGATATGACATCACCCACATTGTAGACCGCGTAGGCGGCGGAGACTCATTCATGGGAGGCCTTATATACGGACTTCTCACATACACGGGCGATGATCAGAAAGCTCTCAATTTCGCGGTAGCCGCATCATGCCTCAAACACACTATCTTCGGCGACTACAATCAGGTGACCGTTGCAGAAGTAGAGAATCTCATGAAAGGCGACGGGTCCGGAAGGGTTTCAAGATAACTTAATATTATAAGGAATAACATTATGGCCAAATACAGCAAACTCGAAGTCCTGTCAGCCGTCAGGGAAACAGGAATGGTACCTGTGTTCTACAATGCAGACCTCGAAATATCGAAAAATGTCCTGAAAGCATGTTATGAAGGAGGCGTCAGGGCTTTCGAATTCACCAACCGCGGGGACTTCGCACAGGAAGTGTTCGGAGAACTCGTAAAATACGCCAACAAAGAGCTTCCGGGAATGATTCTCGGCGTAGGTTCCGTAGTGGATCCTGCGACGGCAGCCCTTTACATACAGCTCGGCGCCAATTTCGTGGTAGGCCCGCTGTTCAATCCTGAAATCGCTCCGGTCTGCAACCGCAGGCTCATACCTTACTGCCCCGGATGCGGTACCGTCTCCGAAATAGGCAAGGCCCAGGAACTCGGATGCGACCTCTGCAAGGTTTTCCCCGGCGATGTGCTCGGGCCCGCTTTCGTGAAAGGACTCCGCGCACCTATGCCGTGGAGCCAGATCATGGTTACCGGTGGCGTAAAACCTACCAAAGAGAATCTTGAAGGGTGGTTCAAGGCAGGCGTCACCTGCGTAGGCATGGGAAGCAACCTTTTCCCTAAAGATGTAATCGCTGCGAAAGAGTGGGGCAAAATCACAGAACTCTGCAAAGGCGCCCTCGACATCATAAAGGAAGTAAGATAACTTAAACTATAAGGAATGGAACAATCAACGACTAAAAAACTTATGACCAACTGGAGATGGTGGATGGTCGTGCTGCTTTTCGTGGCTACTACCGTAAACTATCTGGACAGGCAGGTATTGTCCCTGACATGGAAAGACTTCATCGCGCCTGAATTCCACTGGACAGACAATGATTACGGTACCATTACAGCCGTCTTCTCCATCGTCTACGCGATATGCATGCTCTTCGCAGGAAAATTCGTGGACTGGATGGGAACTAAGAAAGGATATCTCTGGTCCATCGGCATCTGGTCTACCGGAGCCTGCCTTCATGCTATCTGCGGATGGCTTACGGTACATATCGAAGGCTACGACAGCGTCGCAGCCATGACTGCGGTGGAAGCCGGCTCTACCGCCGCCCTTGCCATAGCATCTACCAGTGTATGGCTTTTCCTTGCGGCAAGATGCGTCCTGGCTCTCGGTGAAGCAGGAAACTTCCCGGCAGCCATCAAGGTGACGGCAGAGTACTTTCCCAAGAAGGACAGGGCTTTCGCCACTTCCATATTCAACTCCGGAGCATCCATAGGAGCTCTCATCGCCCCTGCCACTATTCCTCTTCTGGCACAGTTCTTCAAGGATCAGGGAGTCGGCGGCGGCTGGGAAATGGCATTCGTCATCATCGGTGCGCTGGGTTATGTCTGGATGGGATTCTGGGTATTCATGTACAACAAGCCTGAGAAATCGAAACAAGTGAATCAGGCCGAACTGGAATACATAAACCAGGACTACACCGAAGAAGAAAACAAAGCTGCCGAAAATGAAGGTGAAGGAAAGACCATTTCACTCTGGAAATGCTTCACATACAGACAGACATGGTCATTCATCGTCGGCAAGTTCTTCACGGACGGTGTATGGTGGTTCTACCTGTTCTGGGCTCCTGCATACTTCTCCGACCAGTACGGTTATGCATCAAGTTCCGGCATGGGTGTCGCATTGATCACCACTCTTTACGCCATAGTGACTGTCCTGTCGATATTCGGCGGCTACCTGCCTAAACTATTCGTCGAGAAAAAAGGGATGAACCCATACAACGGGCGTATGCTTGCCATGCTTATTTTCGCATTCCTTCCATTGCCTGCACTCTTTGCCCAGGGAGCCGGTGCCATATCAGTCTGGTGGCCGGCAATAATCATCGGGCTCGCAGGGGCAGGCCATCAGGCATGGTCCGCAAACCTGTTCTCCACTATAGGCGACATGTTCCCTAAATCCGCCATTTCCACCATCACAGGAATCGGCGGTATGGCCGGAGGTATCGGTTCTTTCTTCATCCAGAAAGGCGCAGGTGCACTCTTCACCTATTCTGAAAACGCGGGAGCTGCATTCCAGTTCCTCGGTTTCGAGGGAAAATCCGCCGGATACATGATAGTATTCTGTGGCTGCGCCGTTGCTTACCTGATCGCTTGGACTATTATGAAAACTCTTGTACCTAAATATAAGAAAATCGAAGCTTGATTTTCAATACCAAATCCTTAATACATCAAATCATCGGATATGAACTTGATCCGGAGAAAGAGGATGGCTGTGTAAGCCCTCCTCTTTTTTTTAAGACGGGTACATTCCGTTTTCAAGACAAAACTGACAAAATGACAGAAGAAAACCGATGGCAGATAATTTGTACAGTTTCCGGAGACTAATTGTATCCTATCATGAAAAAAGATAATAAAGATATGTCACAGGAAAATATCGCAGAACAGGAAAAAGAGCTCGAAAAAGAGATTCCTGACACTCCAGAAGCAGACAAGCAGGAAAAAGAAGGGACTGCCGGAGAGAAAGCTGCATCAGGCAAGGAAAAGAAAAAAGAAGACAAGGAAAATGACAGAATCGAAGTTCTGGAAAAACAGATCCAGGACCTGACTGACAAAATAGCAAAGGAAAAGGACGACTATATCAGACTCATGGCAGAATTCGACAATTTCCGCAGACGCACGTCACAGGAAAAGCTCGATCTGGTAAGCGTAGCGGCTGAAGATACCATAAAAGGTCTTCTGCCCGTTCTCGATGACTGCGAAAGAGCCATGGAAGCTCTGGGGAAATCTGAGGACAATCCTGCCGCAAAAGAAGGCACGGAACTTATTTACAGCAAGCTCCTGGGATACCTGCAGGGAAAAGGACTCAGCAGGATCGATGCCTTGGGTACGGAGTTCAATACAGACCTGCATGAAGCTGTAGCGCAGTTCCCTGTACAGGAAGAAGACAAAAAAGGAAAAGTTTACGATGTCATACAGACCGGTTACACACTGAACGGGAAAGTCGTCAGGTTTGCGAAAGTAGTGGTAGGAATCTGATGAGGAGGTAAGGTTATGGCTGAAAAAAGAGATTACTATGAAGTTCTCGGAGTGAGCAGGGATGCCACTGATGAGGAAATCAAGAAAGCATACAGGAAGAAGGCGATTCAGTATCACCCTGACAAAAACCCAGGGGATAAAGCGGCTGAAGAAAAGTTCAAGGAAGCTGCCGAGGCATACGATGTCCTGAGCAACAAGGACAAGAGGGCAAAATACGACCAGTTCGGACATGCCGGTCTGGACGGCCAGGCAGGACCGGACTTCAGCGGCGGTTTCGGGAATCTCAACGATATTCTGAGAGATCTGTTCGGAGGCGGGTTCGGAGGATTCGGCGGGTTCGGAGGATTCGGCGGAGATGACTCCCAGAGACAGGGGGGACAGCGGGTCTACAAAGGCCGCGACATCAGGGTGAGAGTCAGGCTGACACTTGAAGAAATTGCCAAAGGCACTGAAAAGGATATTCAGATAGAACGCAATGTTCCTTGTCCGGACTGTAACGGGAAAGGAGCCAGGAACAGCTCCGACATCAAGGTATGTCCGTCATGCAAGGGAACAGGTCAGATCAAGAGAGTGGTTAACAGTTTCTTCGGACAGACTGTCACTTATTCCACATGCCAGCAGTGCAACGGTGAAGGCAAAATAGTGACCAATCCATGCCATACATGTTCCGGGACCGGGCTGATAAGGAAAAAAGAGACTGTGCGGGTACGGATTCCTGCCGGTGTGGAAGACGGCATGCAGCTCACCATGAGAGGCCAGGGACATTGTGCAAAGAACAACGGTATAAATGGAGACCTGCTCATTGTCATAAATGAAATCGAACATCCGGACATCAAGCGCGAAGGAAATAACCTCATATATACCAAGGTAATTTCCGTACCGGAAGCAGTGATGGGAGCTACGGTGGAAATACCATGCCTCGACGGGAAATATAACGTCAAGGTGGAACCCGGCACCCAGTCAGGATCAGTCATCAGGCTCAAAGGCAAAGGACTGCCGACGGTAAACGGCTACGGAACAGGTGACATGTACGTCAAGTTCATAGTCTGGATACCGAAGAAACTGAGCAAGGAAGAAAAGGATATAATGGAAAGGCTTGCAAAAAGCGAAAGTTTCAGGCCGAACCCGACGAAAGAAGATAAAAGCTTTTTCGACAAACTGAGGGACATGTTTTAGGATGAGAGAAATATTTTTGAATTTCTCCAGAAAAATTTGGTTAGTTGAAAATTATTAGTACCTTTGCAGTCCCAAAATAAAAGCAACCTCTTGCGCCGAAATACAGAAGATGCGTAATGTTGCCATAAAATTTATAGAAAATGGATTTGATTAAAGTTGTAGAGCAGGCTTTTGCCAACGAGAAAGTGGCTACCTATCCCAAATTCAAAGCTGGTGATACCATAACAGTCACTTACAGAATCAAAGAAGGTGATAAGGAAAGACTCCAGAAATTCAGAGGAGTGGTTTTGCAGATCAAGGGTGCTTCACCTGCTACCAAGACTTTTACAGTCAGGAAAATCTCCAGTGGAGTGGGTGTTGAAAGAATTTTCCCGTTCGCATCTCCGTTCATTGACAGCATAGAACTGAACAAAGTCGGAAAAGTCCGCAGAGCCAGGATTTTCTATCTCAGAGAACTCTCAGGTAAGAAAGCCAGAATCAAAGAGAAGAAAGTCGGTCTCGTAAAAGAAGAGAACGCTTAAATAAATATCAGGCAATGTCCTGAATCCGGCCCCATAGCTTAACTGAATAGAGCATTTGACTACGGATCAAAAGGTTACAGGTTTGAATCCTGTTGGGGTCACTGAAAAAAGCCATACATTGAATGTATGGCTTTTTTCGTTACAATATGTGACCGGTATAAAAATTCACGAGGCAATCACAAACTAATGTGACCACCCCGCTACTTAACCTAAACTTAAACTATGAAAAACTTCGCTGCAAAGTTATATTTTTTTCATTTTCCGTCAATATCTACGATACGAATTTTTGCATAATTTAGCATAAGAATCTTCTCTCCATAGTCATCAAACGCTATTCTGGCTTTCCTTCCGGCAGCATCTCCCGATATTTCCCTGATATATCCGAACCCGAACCTGTTGTGCTCGACTCTCTGACCTGCAGCAAGCTGCATCACGGGAGAAGGCTGGAAAGCATAGTCGTCCGCATGAGATCTTACCACCTGCTGCGGTTTTCTGAAAGGAGTCACACCAGATGATTTCCCTTCAGGCTGCGGCCGGACAGGGGTTTTCTGCCCTACTTTGCCCTGAAACTGCCTGCGTCTGAAATCCTCGGCCGCACGTTCGTCAGTAAAGACAGAATCCGACGGGGACTCCAGCGGATTGAGGATGTAACGTTTGTCAATCTCCCGGATAAAACGGCTCGGATAATTGGACTCATGCTTGCCGTTACGCATTCTGGTGGATGCGAAAGTCAGGCAGACAGCCTTCATCGCCCTTGTCATGGCCACATAAAACAGCCTCCGTTCCTCCTCTATGTCGCTTTCCGAAGCCAGGAAACCGCCTGACGGGAACAGGTTCTCCTCAAGTCCTACCACAAAAACGTAAGGGAACTCAAGTCCCTTGGATGAATGTACGGTCATAAGAGTCACCTTATTGTCCGAATCTTCTCCGTCTTCCACATCTACGGCACTGAGCAGGGAAACGTTCTCCAGGAAATCGCCCATCGTTACGACAGGCAGATCCGATGAAGTTATTTCCACATCATCTGCCGCTCCAGCCAGCATCTCTTCGAAATATTCATTCTTCCTTTCTTCGACAAATGTCTTGACACTGTTCAGCAATTCCTCCACATTGGCAGTCTTGGAGAGGCCCTCCACGCTGTTGTCGCTTTTGTAGAAACCCAGAATCCCGGATTCCACGGCTATAGAAACAGACAGATCCCCGGCATCATCGGTCGCAATACGTTTGGCGAAGCCGGATATCAGGGAGCAGAATGCCCTCAGTTTCTCGACTGACGCAGACTTCAGCCCGTAGCTGTCCAGGTCCTCTGAGAAGACTGCCCGGAAAAGCGTTGTCCGCTTGTCCGCTGCTGCAGCGGACAATGCGGCAAGGGTCGTATTGCCGATGCCCCTGGCAGGCTTGTTGACAATTCTTTTGAATGATTCGTCATCATCAGTATTGGCCGAAAGCTTGAAGTAAGCCATCAGATCCTTGACTTCCATCCTGTCAAAAAACGAATTGCCGGAATATATCCTGTACGGCAGATTTCTTCTTCTAAGGGCTTCCTCAAGGGCGCGTGACTGCGAGTTTGTCCTGTACAATATCGCAAAATCCTTATATGATGCTGATACCGAATGTATTCTGGAAAGAATTTCAGAAACGACGAGAATGGCCTCCTCCTGCTCTGTGTACGCACTGATGAGTTTGATTTTCTCGCCCTCTTCCCCGCCCGACCAGCATTTCTTGGGGATTCTGGCGGAATTCCTGGCAATCAGCGAATTGGCTGCGTCTACGATAGTCTGTGTCGAACGATAATTCCTTTCAAGTCTGAACAGATGGCACTCAGGATAGTCATTGCGGAAATTCAGGATATTCTCGATTTTAGCTCCGCGGAATGCATATATGGACTGCGAATCGTCACCGACTACGCAAATATTATGGTGGGGCATGCTCAATTTCTTGAGTATCAGATACTGTGAAAAATTAGTATCCTGGTACTCGTCGACCAATATATACCTGAACCTGGAAGACACAGACTCCAGCGCTTCCGGGACATCCCGGAGCAATATATTCATATTCAAAAGTATATCATCGAAATCCATGACATTCGACTGACGGCATTTCTGGGCATACATCTTATATATTACCGCAATTTTCGGTTTTTTTGCCGCCGTATCATTCTGGATGGCCTGCGTATTTCTGGCATAAGCATCCGCCGTGACGAGATTGTTCTTGGCCATGGAAATCCGGGCCAGGACATCTTTCGGCTTGTAAACCTTTTCATCCAGCTGAAGTTCCTTGAGACAGGTCTTGATCGCGCTTATCGAATCACCTGTATCGTAGATAGTGAAATCCTTGCCGTAGCCGAGGTTTTCCGCGAATTCCCTGAGAAACCTGATGAATACGGAATGGAATGTACCCATATACAGTTTCCTGGCCGGCTTCTCCCCCACCATCAGTCCTATTCTTTCTTTCATTTCCGTAGCTGCCTTCTTGGTGAATGTAAGAGCGAGAATCTGCTCCGGAGGACATCCTGTATCAAGGATATACGCAATTCTGCTCGTCAAGACTCTCGTTTTTCCGGACCCTGCGCCGGCCACTATGAGCACAGGCCCTTTTATACACCGTACAGCCTTCTCCTGCTCATCATTTAACCCTTCGAAAATAGTACTGATTTTGTTTTCCATAATGGCGCGAAATTACGAAAAAATTAAGTATATTCGCGGCGGTTTCATGAAAATACGCAAAAACGGTTTATATAATGTCTAACATCATCGAATTGAAAAGAGGACTGAACATCCCGATAACCGGGTCAGCGGTCCAGAAAGCAAAGAAGGTGATCATTCCCGACGTCGTGGCTGCAAAACCGGTCGATTTCAGAGGTCTTATTCCAAGACTTCTTGTGAAAGAAGGAGATACAGTTCTTGCGGGTTCACCTGTATTTGCCGACAAGGTATCACCTGACATTCTTTTCACTTCTCCTGTCAGCGGCACTGTCACCGAGATAGTCCGCGGAGAGAAAAGAAAGTTGCTGGAAATCCGTATCAAGGCGGATAAAGATCAGAAGTACGAAGATTTCGGTACGGAGAAAGTTGCATCGCTGGATGAAGCCGGAATCAAGGCAAAGCTCATGAAAAGCGGACTATGGCCTGCCCTCGTCCAGAGACCTTACGGAATCGTGGCCAGACCGACAGATACGCCTAAGGCTATCTTCATTTCCGCATTTTCCACAGCACCTCTCGCCGCATGTCCCGAATATGCGCTTAGAGACGAGTTCGAAAACATCCAGACGGGTGTCAACGTCCTCCAGAAACTTACAAAAGGCGGAGTACACATGTCATTCAACAGCGACAACTATTCAGGTACTCCATTCCACAAACTGGAAAACATCACCCCTCACATATTCGGAGGCAAGCACCCGGCAGGCAACGTCGGAGTCCAGATCAGCCATATTTCACCTATCGCCAAAGGAGATGTAGTATGGACAGTATCGCTTCTGATGACAGCTGCCATCGGCAAGCTGTTCAATACCGGCAAATATGACGTGAGCCGCCTCGTGGCCGTTACCGGTCCTAAAGCCATAGAGCCTTCATACGTGAAAGGTATAGCCGGAATGTCCATGAAAGACATCGCCGAATATTACGACAACTCAGGAAACGACATCCGTTTCATCAGCGGAGATGTCCTGACCGGTTCAAACATCGGCAAGGACGGGTTTCTCGGATTTTTCGACAATCAGGTGACCCTGATCAAGGAAGGAAACGAACACGAGCTGTTCGGATGGGCAAAGCCATTCAGAACCAGCCAGTTCAGCACATCCCACACCTATTTTTCATGGCTTACTCCGAAGAAAAAGTACGAAATGGACACGAATCTGCACGGAGGACCACGTGCATTCGTAATGTCCGACGTATATTCCAAGGTGCTGCCTATGGATATATATCCTGTATATCTTATCAAGGCCTGCATGACCGGAGATATAGACAAAATGGAAAAATTCGGCATATATGAAGTTCTCGAAGAGGACCTTGCATTATGCGAATATGTTTGTCCTTCAAAGATTGAAATTCAGTCCATACTTTCAGACGGAATCAATCTGATGATGAAAGAAATGGCTTAACATCTGCATGTTATGAGAAAATTTATCGATAAAATAAAGCCGGCATTTGAAAAGGGCGGGAAATTCGGCTTCCTGCATTCTACTTTCGATGCTTTCGAGTCTTTCCTTTATGTTCCGGACACCGTGACACGGAAAGGTTCGCATATCAGGGACTGCGTCGATCTGAAAAGGATCATGATCATCATGGTTCTGGCACTGGTACCTGCCATGCTGTTCGGAATCTGGAATACCGGATACCAGCATAGCCTGGCATTTGGCCTCACAGACTGGGGATTCTGGAACATAATAGGTTACGGACTGGTCAAAGTCATTCCTCTATACCTTGTATCATATATTGTAGGTCTTGCGATAGAATTCGTCTCTGCGCAGATACGCGGCCACGAAGTCAATGAAGGCTATCTGGTTACAGGTATGATCATTCCTCTTATCGTACCGGCAGACGTTCCTCTTTGGATGCTCGCGCTGGCTGTAGCCTTTGCCGTGATCCTCGGTAAGGAAGTTTTCGGAGGCACAGGTATGAATATATGGAATCCGGCACTGCTTTGCCGCGCCTTCCTGTTCTTCTCATATCCGAGCATGATGTCCGGTGACACTATCTGGACATCCGGAGTTACGAGATACCTTGCGGAAGGCAAGGCCTATGCATCAGGCAACGGCCTCGTAGATTCGTTCTCAGGAGCGACCCCTCTCGCACATCCGTCAGTGGAAGGCCTTCAGACAGCAGGGACATCACTCTGGGATCTTGTCTCAGGAGTAATTCCAGGCTGTGTGGGTGAGACATCTGCCATTGCCATCCTCATCGGAGCCGTTATTCTGATATGGACCGGAGTCGCAAGCTGGAAAATCATGTTCTCGTCACTCGTCGGAGGTCTTGTCATCGGCTATCTCGGATTTGCCGCAGGCGTAACCGATCTGCCTGGCTACTATCAGCTTCTGATGGGAGGATTCCTTTTCGGTACGGTATTCATGGCTACGGATCCTGTCACATCGGCCCAGACCGAAACAGGAAAATGGATCTACGGCTTTATGGTAGGTGCACTGGCCGTGACCGTAAGGCTCTTCAATCCTGGTTATCCGGAAGGAATGATGCTCGCTATTCTGCTTATGAATACATTTGCTCCGCTGATAGACCATTATGTCACTGACGCAGCCATCAGCAGAAGAGCGAAAAAAATCAAAACCGCTTAATTCTTATATAAGGTATGAACACAAATGGCAATACATATACTGTCATATACTCGATTGTTCTCGTAGTCCTGGTGGCCGCCATTCTTGCATTTGTGGCAATGAGCCTGCAGGACAAGCAGAACGAGAACGTCAAGATAGAGACAATCACTAAAGTGCTCAACGCGGCTACACAGATCGACGAGAGCATCACTATCGACGAGAACACAAACGTACTCGAAATGTATTCGGAAAAAATTTCCGAAGCGTTCTATGTGGACGGCAATGGAAACATGGCCGGACAGATGAACATGGGCAAGGAAAATGTAAATGACATCCAGGTACCTTCCACTGCCGACCTGAAGAAGCAGAACGATATCCTAAAGAAAATCGACGGGGCGAAAGACGAGGCTTCCAAAGCTTCCCTTATGGAAACTCTCAGACTTCCTGTCTTCATTTTCGATATCAACGGCCACTCAGTGACTGTCATACCGTGCTACGGAGCCGGACTCTGGGGCCCTATCTGGGGGTACATCGCCCTCGCTGAAGATGGAAAGACCATTGACGGAGCGATTTTCGACCACAAGGGTGAAACTCCCGGTCTCGGTTCGAAAATCGCAGAGCCGGCATTCTACATAGACCGGTTCAAAGGCAAATCGCTCGGCAGCGGAGAACCTGTCTTCGCCATTGAAAAAGGCAAGCACGAGGATAATCCGAACTGCGTAGATGCCATCAGCGGCGCGACCATCACGTCCAAGGCATTGGGCAAGGGTATCGACATGTGGGCAAGATACTGCAGGCCATATCTTGAAAAAGCTGCAGCCACAGCCGCATCCGCTGTTGCCGACACTGCTGCCGTAACAGATACGATTCCAGCCGCAGCAGGCACAGAACCAATTAACAACATGGAGGAATAATCAGCTATGAAAGATATAAACTTTAAGGAAGTTCTGCTGAAACCGATATTCAAGGGTAATCCGGTGACGGTTCTTGTCCTCGGTATCTGTTCTTCTCTTGCAGTGACTGTTCAGCTGAAAGGAGCCCTGGTAATGGCTCTTTCAGTGATCATCGTGACAGGTCTGTCGAGTTTCGTGGTTTCAATAATCCGCAACTCCATTCCTAACCGTATACGTATCATCGTACAGCTGGTAGTCGTGGCACTCATGGTGATTCTCGTCGACCAGATACTTAAAGCATATTCCTACAGCATAAGCAAACAGCTCTCGGTATATGTCGGTCTGATAATAACCAACTGTATCGTCATGGGACGCATAGAAGCATACGCGCTCGGAAACAAACCGATACCGTCACTTCTGGACGGTCTTGCAAACGGCGCCGGCTACGGTCTCATCCTGATAGCACTTGCTTTCGTGCGCGAAATACTCGGTTCAGGCACACTGTTCGGATTCAGGGTAATCCCTCAGTGCTTCTACGATGCCGGGTATATGGACAACGGTCTTATAATCCTGCCTCCTATGGCACTTATACTTCTGGGCCTTATCGTGTGGATCCAGAGAAGTATCCAGAAAGATCTGCAGGAAAAATAACATAAACTCAAATCGAAATGGAATATATAAGCTTATTCGTAAAGTCAATCTTTATTGATAACATGATATTCGCCTACTTTCTGGGCATGTGCTCCTATCTGGCGGTATCTAAAAGTGTGAAGACGGCTACCGGTTTGGGTATTGCAGTGATCTTCGTTCTTCTCGTGACTCTTCCCATCAACTACTTGCTGAACGAACATGTTCTCAAGCCGGGAGCCCTCTCATGGGCAGGGCTGCCGGATGTGGACCTTAGCTTCCTGAGTTTCATAATCTTCATTGCAGTAGTTGCAGCCATAACACAGATAGTGGAAATGGTAGTGGAGAAATTCGCTCCTACACTGTATTCGCAGCTTGGTATCTTCCTTCCGCTCATAGCAGTGAACTGCGCCATCCTCGGAGGCTCGCTGTTCATGCAGGAAAGAGATTTCATCAATGTAGGTGAGGCCACAGTATATGCCCTGGGTTCAGGTATCGGCTGGTTCCTGGCTATCGTGACACTTGCAGCGATAAGGGAAAAAATGGAATACTCCAATGTCCCGGCAGCGTTGAAAGGTCTTGGTATAACATTCATAACTGTCGGTCTGATGGCGATATCGTTCATGACCTTCATGGGTATACAACTTTAAAGCAGGAGGAGAACAATGTTAACTACAATAATTTCAGGTGTAATTACAATAGTAGTAATTACCGTTTTGCTTGTGGCTGTACTCCTGTTCGTGAAAATCAAACTCACGCCTGCAGGAAAAGTCAAGATAGACATCAATGACGGAAAGAAGGTCATCGAAGTGACTCCAGGTTCATCGCTTCTGAACACTCTGGCTGAACAGAAAATCTTCCTTTCATCTGCCTGCGGAGGTAAAGGCAGCTGCGGACAGTGCAAATGCCAGGTACTCGAAGGCGGCGGAACCATCCTTCCTACCGAAGTAGGGTTCTTCAACAGGAAACAGATAAACAACCACTGGAGGCTCGGCTGTCAGGTGAAAGTAAAAGAGGACATGAAAATCCAGATTTCCGAGTCTGCCCTCAGTGTCAAGAAATGGGAATGCGAAGTGGTATCAAATCACAACGTAGCTACCTTCATAAAAGAATTCGTGGTGAAGCTGCCTGAAGGCGAACACCTGCATTTCCGTTCAGGCGGATATATCCAGGTGGACGTTCCTGCCGTAACTGTAGACTACAAGAATATCGATGTAGACGAACAGTACCGTGAAGACTGGGAGAAAATGGGCGCATTCGACCTCAAGATGGTAAATACCGTACCTACGATCAGGGCATACTCGATGGCATGCTACCCTGCCGAAGGCGATATCATCAAACTCAACGTCAGAATCGCGACCCCGCCTGTAGACAGGGCTACCAGAAAATTCCTGCCGGTAAATCCTGGAGTATGTTCATCCTATATCTTCTCCCTTAAACCTGGAGACAAGGTGACGATTTCTGGTCCTTACGGAGAATTCTTCCTTCCGGACAATCTCCCAGCCGATCAGGAACTGATATTCATAGGCGGAGGTGCAGGTATGGCACCTATGAGAAGCCATATCATGCATCTGTTCAAGACGGAAAAGACGACAAGGAAAGTGAATTTCTTCTACGGAGCGCGTAGTCTGAAAGAAGCCTTCTATCTGGATGATTATCATGCTCTGGAGAAAGAATTCCCTAACTTCAAGTTCCATCTGGCACTCGACCGTCCGGATCCGGCAGCCGATGCTGCAGGAGTGGCATATACTGCAGGATTCGTACACACAGTACTCTATGAAACATATCTGAAAAACCACGAGGCACCGGAAGATGCTCTGTATCTGATGTGCGGACCTCCTATGATGTCAGAGTCAGTCGTCAAGCTGCTTGACAGTCTCGGAGTTCCACCTGAGAACATACTCTACGATAACTTCGGGGCATAAGCAGATACCCGCAACATAAAAAACAGGCAGGACTGAAAATTCAGTCCTGCCTGTTTTAGGTCAGGGACAGAATCCCGGAAATATCCGGGAACTGCGCACCCCGTCATTTTTCCACGACATATCTCAGAAGCAATTTCCTGATATGGTCGGAAAAGACTTTCGCCGTATCTGTTGTAGCCTCCAGCATTTCAGCGATGTTCTTATGCTTCATCAGCTCTATGGCGTCAGTCTCATTCTGGAAAATATATCCGATGTATTCTTCGTATGTCTCGTCTGCCGCATGCTCCAGTTCAGTAATCCTGTCACATTGGATCGTCATGTCCGAAAACCGCTTCTTCATTTCATCCATACCTGTCACAATGAGAGTAATGGCATCTGCTTCAGAACAGATATATTCGGCCAGTTCGATCATCTGTCCGTCGATTTTCTGAGGCATGTATCTCAGAATGGACTTCGCGGAATCGTTGATGTTGTCCAGAATATCATCGATATTCATCGCCACTGTCTGCAAATCCGAACTGTGGAGAATGGACACATATTTGTCATTCAACTGTTCATAAAATTCAGTCAGCATGGCATCTCCCTGGATTTCACACATTTTCACTTCTTTCTCAAGCCTTTTCCTTTCAGCGACATCCTCTGATTTCATCATCTGAAGAAGGGCTTTCGAAGCCTGTCTGATATATGCCGCCTGCTGTGAAAATATAGGCTGGAAATGTGTCCTCGGCGAAAAAATTCTCCTGAATCGTCTTAAAATGGTCATACGGTCATAATCTGATATGACCAAATGTAAACAATATTTTTAATAAAAACCGGTATATGGCTTGAAAACAATAATAAAAAAAGAAATTTATGTTAAAAAGAGAAAAAAACGGAATGCTTTTTCTCTTTCCGACATTCCAATCCGGGAAGCATGAATAGATTTGCGGTGGACAAAAAACTACGACAGAATCATGAAACGAAACATCATCATCAATAAGGGCCGGGCTTCATCACTTCGTTCTACTCTATGCCGTTCGGCAAACGCCTTGCTTTTAACACTCCCGGCCTTTATTGTTTTTACAGGATGTTCTTATATACAGGAAAAAGATACCGGCCGTACAAGCGGTAAGGTATATCTGACCACATTGCATATAAAAGCCGGAGAAGAAGACGGGACAGGTGAAAGCGGGCTGAGCGGAGGGGTGGCTGACGTGTTCATATTCAATGACGATGATCTCAGACGGATAGATTCATATCAGCGGCTTGAAATAGGTGCGGGAAATACCGTGGATGCCGCATCAAGAAAAGGGGATAAAATAGTAGTGCTTATATATAATCCTCAGCAGGAAAGCTACGACTGGAGCAGTATTTCCTCATACGAAAGCATATCCGCGATGTACTCGGACCTGAGGCTCGAAAATGCGGCTGCACCGCTCATGAGCGGGACAGTACGGATAAATGCCGCAGATGACTGCTCTTTCGATATCCCTGTACAGCCGCTGCTTTCTGAAATTTTCCTGCGTTCCATCAGATGCGACTTCGCAGGAAGACCATACGCCGGCGCAAAACTCGAAAACGTCTTTGTCTACCTGTCGAATGTAAATTCTCTTGCAAAAGTGATATCGACCGACCGATTCATTCCCAACGCCCCCTTGAACTCGGACGGTCTGCCTTACGATGCCTGGAACAGCATGAAAAATCCGGAAATGGTATACGCGGATCTGAATCGGGATATAGGAAAAGAAACCGTATATCCTGAAATCAGACTCTACTGTTATCCGAACAGCAGCGAAGAAGACACCGCAGGAACGCCGTTTACGAGACTTGTCATTGCCGGAGATATCGAAGGCAAAAGATATTACTATCCGATCAATATAAATAAAGGTGAGTTCGGGGAAATCGGCGGCTGCTCCGGCATAGGGCGGAACTGCAGATATGTGTTGGATGTCACTATCCGGCAGACTGGCGTAACGGATCCTGACACAGCCGTTTCCGGAGAAAGGGTACAGATCGCTCTTTCGACAGAACCATGGGACAGCCTTCCAGAAACTGAAATCGAATTTTAATTTAGATAACCATGTCCAGGAAAATCATGATATCCAGCCATATGTCAGCAGTATTCCTGATATGCTGCTTGACAGTAATGTCGCTATGCGCCTCATGCTCGGAAATGGAAACATTGCACCGGTACGATGTAGAGATGTCGCGAATCGGAATCAGTCTGGGGCTGCCGGTATCGGAAACCAGAGCCATCGACCCTGACGAGATGCGTATTTCCGATATAAATATCTTTATATTCAATGAATACGGAATACTGGAAGGGAAAACATACATAACTGGCATCAAGTCCGTGGCCGGAAACGTCTGGGAGATAGATCTTGTCAAAAACGGGACATATTCGGTATATGCATGCGCCAATTTCGGTTATAGTCTGAATATTGACAATATAGACGATATAAGGAACATCAGGTACTATCTCGCTTATCCGGATGATTATTCTATAGGAATGCCGATGAGCGGCACGCTTGAAAATACTGTCGTGACCGGCAGCGGACTGGTAATACCGCTCGAAAGACTAATGGCGAAAATAAAGATAAAGGTCGACAGAAGCAAACTTGACCCGGACGTGGAATTCAAGATAAGAAGCATACAAGTCGAAGGGTGTCCGCGTTCTGTATACCCTTTCCGCAGAAACCACATCAGCGACCCTTTCGACTTTTTTCCATCAGGATTTCTCAGAAAAGATTACGAAACAGATATTCTGAATACGACATACGGAGACAGCGTCAGCGGTGAGGTCTGCCTGTACATGCTGGAGAACATGCAGGGAGATCTTCTACCGGGCAACAAGGATGAAACCCAAAAGGTACTTCCTGAAAATGGCGGACAGAGGGAACTGTGTTCATATATAGAAATAAAGTCCGAGTATTTGTCTGACACACACTATTCTGAAGCCGGCAAATATCTGGTTTACAGATTCTATCCAGGAAATGACCCTGGGAATTTCGATGTTCGCAGAAACACTGAGTACAACATAAGGATCACGCCGAAAAATTCCGGGCTGAACGGAACTGAATGGAGAATAGACAAATCGGGCATAGGGACATTTGCCAAAACCATGGAGTTGTCTTATTCGTCATTGTCTTTTTCATATATCGGAGAAAAGACAGTCATCCGTCCTTATATAACTCCGGGAAATGCCGACAATACCAGACTGTACTGGGACAGTACCGACAAGACCGTGGCTACGGTCTCCGGAGATGGTGAAGTGACTGCCACCGGAGAGGGAAAATGCTCGGTAGTCTGTTACGCTGCCGATGGAAGCGGATGTTCGGCCGAATGCAGCGTTACCGTCACTGAAGCACCGTATTACATGAAAATATTTCCGGGAAATTTCATAAGATGCAGGAAAGGCGACATAATCCAGGTCGAATGCGATTATTTTCCTCCGGATACTCCCTTTGACATAGGTCTTGAAGAACTGGAATATGACAAGGAGAGAGGAATATACGAATACGGCATCAGTGAAGACGGGAAAACAGTTACACTATATACTAAGGAAAGAGGCAGCGGGCTGCTGTACATGGAAACCGGCTACCCCTTGAACCAGGCTGAAATGATTCTTGTCGTAATCGACTGAATCTCTGATTTTCATCCGGCTGTCACCGAAGGAATTTTGCCGTATATGTATCGGCTTTGGCTATAAGATCTTCCGGAGTCCCTTCAAATACGACCTCCCCTCCCCTGTCTCCGGCATCAGGACCGAGATCTATTACCCAGTCGGCCGCTTTAATTACATCGGGATTATGCTCCACCACGATAATCGAATGCCCTTTTGCCAGCAGCGCATCGAATGACGCAAGCAGTTTGGCGACATCGTGAAAATGCAGTCCGGTCGTAGGTTCGTCGAATATAAACAATATACGCTGCTCACGTCCTTTCGGCTGACTGTCAGTCATGGAAAGGAAATATGCCAACTTTATCCTCTGGCTCTCCCCGCCGCTGAGTGTACTGCTGCTCTGACCTAATTTGATATAAGAAAGACCGACATCGACAAGCGGCTGAAGCCGTTCCGCGATTTTCCTGGAAGCCGGTTCCGGCTGTGATGAAAAGAAAGAAACAGCCTCATCGACACTCATGTTCAATATGTCATCTATGTTCTTGCCTTTATACCTGACCTCCAGAATATCCGGTTTGAACCTTTTCCCGCCGCAGGCTTCGCAGACCATTGTCACATCTGCCATGAACTGCATTTCTATTTTCACGAACCCTTCTCCCTGGCATTCCGGACAGCGTCCTCCGTCGATATTGAAGGAAAAATGCGAAGGCGTATAGCCGTTCAGTTTTGCATATTGCTGGTCAGCAAGCAGTTTCCTGATATCATCATAAACTTTCAGATATGTGACGGCATTTGATCTGGAGCTTTTTCCTATTGGGTTCTGATCGACATATTCCACCTGCGTAATCCTGTCCAGATTACCGGACAACTGACGGAATGTCCCCGGTGCGGAACCGGTATGGTTTATATGGCGGAACAGGGCAGGATACAATATATCACCCACCAGAGAAGATTTTCCGCTCCCGCTCACACCTGTCACTACTGTCAGCACTCCTAGAGGGAATTTTACATCGATATTTTTCAGATTATGTTCCATAGCTCCCTCTATAGCAATGGAATACACAGGTTTGCGCTTTTCTCTGACATAGCGTGGCCTCAGCCCTGTAAGATACTGGAGAGTCAGGGAAGCGTCAATATCCTTTTGGGCAATCCCCTGGCCGAGCTTTCCATTGAACACAATTTCACCCCCATTCACACCAGCTTCAGGACCGATATCTATCAGCATGTCGGCAGCCCTCATTATCTCTTCGTCATGCTCGACTACCACCACGGTATTTCCTATATCCCTGAGCTTTTCCAGAACAGTGATAAGCCTGCCTGTATCACGCGGATGCAGGCCTATGCTCGGCTCGTCCAGAATATAAAGCGAACCGACAAGCGAACTCCCCAGTGCCGTTACGAGATTGATTCTCTGGCTCTCTCCTCCGGACAAAGTATTCGAAGTCCTGTTCAATGTAAGATATGACAGCCCTACATCCCGGATATACTGCAGGCGGGACAGGATTTCGTCTATCGCCTTCGATGCGATGCTTTTCTCGTAATCAGTCAGCTGAAGATTCGTGAAGAAGTCATACAGCTGGTCGACATTCATGCACAGCAGTTCATGTATGTTCCGTCCTCCGACTTTGACATACAGGGCATCCTTTCTCAGACGGCTGCCACCGCATGCCCTGCACACAGTCCGGCCTGAGTAACGGCTCAACATGTATTTATACTGTATCTTGTATTTGTTCGACTCCACCCACCGGAAGAACTCGTTAAGGCCGATTATCGATTCCTCCTCCGTATCGGCAGCATACCCGTTCCATACCAGGTCCTTCTCACGGTCCGAAAGATCGCAATACGGCTTGAAGACAGACAATTCATGCCTGTACGCATTCTTCACCATCTGGTCTTTGAACCAGCTCATCTTCTCCCCTCTCCAGCATGCTATGGCGCCGTCGTATATGCTCTTGCTCTTGTCCGGAACCACAAGATCCTCGCTGATTCCGATGATCTGGCCGAGCCCGCCGCACACCGGACATGCCCCCAGAGGGCTGTTGAAACTGAACATATATTCGTCAGGCTCCTGGAATGTCATTCCGTCAGCTTCGAACCGGCTCACGAACTGTCTCAGCCCGGCATTGTCTGTCTTTACATACAGTACGCCGTCCCCTTTTTCAAAGGCCGTCCTGACAGAGGAATGCAGCCTGGCATCGAGGTCCGCCGATTCATTATCCCCTCCGCGACCTTCTCCGGAGAGTTTAAGCCTGTCGACAAGAAGATACAGCTCATCAGGATACTCGCCGCTTTCCGCCTTCTGCATTATTTCCTCAATCCTCACGACGGAATCCTGCGTATAGAATCTGGAATATCCTTCTTCTTTAAGGGCGAGCATCAGCTCTACCTTGTCCTGCCTTTCGTTCCACTTCAGGTCGGACAATATATACAGGGCCCCGGCACCCGACGAGTAAATATATTCCAATACGTCATTGGCCGTATGGCACTTGACTTCCACTCCAGAAACCGGTGAATATGTACGGCCTATCCTTGCAAAAATAATTCTGAGATAATCATATATTTCAGTACTGGTCGCCACTGTCGAGCGCGGATTCCGGGTATTTACCTTCTGCTCGATAGCTATGGCAGGCGGAATCCCCTCGATAGACTCCACGTCAGGTTTGACCATCCTTCCAAGGAACTGACGCGCATACGAAGAAAGACTCTCCGCAAATCTTCTCTGTCCTTCCGCAAACAACGTATCAAACGCCAGAGAAGATTTTCCTGAACCTGAAATACCGGTAATGACAATGAATTTTCCGCGGGGAATCCCGACTGTAACGTTCTTGAGGTTATTTACTTTCGCACCCTTGACCAATATGTTGCCTTCTTCACCCATAATCTCTAATGAAATCGACTTCCAAAGATAACGTTTTTCGGACATTCTGACACGTCCGGATAGACATTTTGGCAATTTTCCATGACAGATTTTCCATTTTGCGTCCATTTGCCGGACAAAAAGCCGGCGGCACGGCGATTGATAATAGCATAGACGTACTGTAAAAGTACAAAGGATTAAAACCCAAAGATTTATATTTAGAACAATTTAAAATTATAGGAGATATTAATTATGGTACCTGTAAGAAAAAACCAGACTTGGTTGCCTGACATTTTCAATGATTTCTTCGATAACGACTGGATGGTCAGAACAAATGCAACAGCACCTGCCATCAACGTATTAGAAAACGAGCACAGCTATGAAATCGAAGTTGCAGCTCCGGGTATGAAGAAAGAGGATTTCAAAGTGCACATCGACGAAAACGGCAATCTTGCCATCGAAATGGAAAAGAAAGTCGACGAGAAAGATGAAAAAAGGAACGGACATTACCTTCGCCGCGAGTTCTCATACAGCAAATTCCAGCAGACAATGGTTCTGCCTGATGATGTCGAAAGAGACAAAATCAGCGCAAAAGTCGAAAACGGCGTACTGAATGTCATAATTCCTAAAGTCGAAAAGACCAAACCGGAAGACAACAAGAGAGTCATAAACATCGAATAACTCTACGTATTAGTCTGAATTACTGTTCCGACAGATTTGAAATCTGCCGGAACAGTTTTTTTATATCTTCAATTTCCGTCTGATTTTTCAAAAAAAATTTGGAGGGTCAGAAATTTTATCTATCTTTGCATCCGCAATCAGGGGAAACGCCCTTGAAAGCATAAAAGTTCTTTAATAGAATGGTGCGGTAGTTCAGCTGGTTAGAATACCGGCCTGTCACGCCGGGGGTCGCGGGTTCGAGTCCCGTCCGCACCGCCAAAAGATTTGGCAAATTAAAGCAAAGTTCTGAAGTTCAACAACTTCAGAACTTTTTTCGTATATGTCAGTATGATAAACTTCCCCCAATTAACCTGAACAATCAGGCAAAAACTCCCCTCAGTTTCAGTCAGCACGTTTTTATGTCCGCCGCAACCGGGCAAAAAAATTATTGTCAATTTGGGAGAAAATTTTGTAAATTTGTGAGATTTCAGTCCAATGCCATTTATATTGGCACATAATTTTCAAGTCTGACGCGGCTTCAGTCGGGCATTGGCCTGTAAAGGCCGGAGAAAAAATTATTTACGACAATAAGAAAATAAAAGATTCAATATACAATATGCCAGGACTTAAAGGAAATGTTTCACAAGTGATAGGACCGGTGGTCGATGTCCACTTCGACCTGTCGGGAGAAGACGTAGTCAGAGAACTGCCGAGAATCCACGACGCGCTGGTCATAAAAAGGAAAAACGGCAAAGACCTCATCCTGGAGGTTCAGCAGCATATCGGCGAAGACACAGTGAGGACAGTGGCGATGGACAGCACCGACGGTCTGCAGCGGGGAATGGAGGTCATCAACACGTCAGCACCTATTACCATGCCGGCGGGGGCGCAGATCAGGGGACGTGTGATGAATGTTACAGGAAACTGCATCGACGGCATGGAAGAACTGGACAGAGAAGGTTCCCTGCCGATACACAGGGAGCCGCCTAAATTCGAGGACCTCACCACTTCGCAGGAAGTCCTGTTCACAGGAATCAAGGTCATAGACCTGCTTGAGCCGTATCTGAAAGGCGGAAAAATCGGACTGTTCGGAGGAGCCGGTGTAGGAAAGACTGTCCTGATCAAGGAACTTATAAACAACATCGCGAAAAAGCACAACGGATTTTCAGTCTTCGCAGGTGTGGGTGAACGTACCAGGGAAGGAAACGACCTGCTCAGAGAGATGATTGAATCCGGAGTGATCAAATACGGGGATGAATTCCTCAAAAGCATGGAAGAAGGACACTGGGACCTGTCGAAAGTAGACAAGAACGAGCTTCCGAAATCCCAGGTAGCCATGGTGTTCGGACAGATGAACGAACCTCCTGGAGCACGTTCTTCCGTAGCTCTTTCAGGACTGACGCTTGCAGAATCGTTCAGGGACAGTGCAGGAGCGGATGGTCCGAAAGACATACTGTTCTTCATTGACAATATCTTCCGTTTCACCCAGGCCGGTTCTGAAGTGTCCGCCCTGCTCGGACGTATGCCTTCGGCAGTAGGCTACCAGCCGACCCTGGCTACGGAAATGGGACAGATGCAGGAAAGAATCACATCCACGAAGAACGGCTCCATCACATCGGTACAGGCCGTATATGTACCTGCGGATGACCTGACTGACCCTGCGCCTGCCACTACATTCACCCACCTGGATGCCACCACTGTGCTCAGCAGAAAGATCACCGAAATGGGAATCTACCCTGCCGTAGACCCTCTCGAATCCACATCCAGGATTCTCGACCCTAACATCGTGGGCAAGGAGCATTATGAGACTGCGCAGAGAGTCAAGCAGATACTGCAGAGAAACAAGGAGCTGCAGGACATCATCTCCATCCTCGGCATGGACGAACTGTCGGACGAAGACAAGCTGACGGTGAACAGGGCGCGCCGTGTGCAGAGATTCCTTTCTCAGCCTTTTGCCGTGGCGGAACAGTTCACGGGAGTGCCGGGAGTGATGGTGAGCATCGAAGACACCATAAAGGGCTTCAACATGATACTGGACGGCGAAGTCGACTATCTGCCTGAACAGGCTTTCCTGAATGTAGGCACTATCGAAGAAGCCATCGAGAAAGGCGAAAAGATACTCAACGCCGTCAAGACTGCAAAACGCGACTGACACGGCAGGAGAAAGAAACAAATCTGGATTTTACGAAAATGAAACACAAGGACGGAATACTTCTGAACATCCTTACTCCGGAGAAAAATCTTGCGGGGCACATGGTCGGACAGGTAAAGCTTCCCGGCTCGGCCGGAGAATTCACTGTGCTTTCCGGCCACGCACCTCTGATCACCTCCCTGACAGAAGGAGACATCATATTTACAGAAGGCGGCGCCAGCAAGTCCGTGCATATCAGATCCGGCTTTGCGGAAGTACAGAACGACACGGTATCAGCTTGTGTAGAAATTTAGGAGGAACGGATGAGCGGATTCATCAGACATATAATAACCATCATCGCAGCCATCACCTTTCCGGTGGCGGTTCTGACCGCCAATGACGGACAGGAGCCTGTCGCCGACACTGCGACATCATCGGAAGCCGGACAGGAGAACGCAGTGGAAACGGCTCCGGATGTCGACATCAAATCCATGTTGTTCGGGCACATAGGAGACTCATACCAGTGGCACATCACGAAAATAGGACAGACAGACATAGTCATTCCCCTTCCGGTCATCGTGCACAGCAGCACCGGATGGCATTGTTTCATGTCATCCAAACTGGAAGAAGGCCCTTATAAAGGACTGTATTGCGCCGAAGGCGGCAAATATGACGGTAAAATAGTCGAGAAAGATGCCTCCGGCAATGAAATACGTCCGCTGGATATCTCCATCACCAAAAACGTGGCAGGACTGATGATAAACAGCCTGATAGTGGTGCTGCTTATACTCGGATGCTCGCGCTGGTACAGGAAACATGACGTCCTGAAGGAAGCTCCGACAGGGCTGGCCGCAGTTCTGGAACCGGTCATAACATTCATCAATGATGATGTCATAAAGGCTGTCATACCGGAGCATCAGAGCCGCAAATACGCTCCATACCTGCTTACGGCGTTTTTCTTCATACTGGTAAACAACCTTATGGGTATCATACCGGTATTCCCCGGAGGCGCCAACACCACGGGCAATATCGCTGTCACTCTCGTACTGGCCCTGATCACATTCCTGGCTGTAAACCTGTTCGCGAACAGGCATTACTGGAAAGACATCTTCTGGCCGGACGTTCCATGGTGGCTGAAAGTGCCGGTACCGCTCATACCGATGACAGAACTGCTGGGAATCTTCACCAAGCCGTTCGCACTGATGATAAGGCTTTTCGCCAACATCATGGCCGGACACGCCATTATCCTCAGTTTCGTATCCATCGTTTTCCTGACGGTAAAACTGGGACCTGCCATAAACGGGACCATGTCATTCATAACGGTTTTCTTCGGCATATTCATGGATCTTCTGGAAATACTGGTGGCATTCATACAGGCCTATGTATTCACGATGCTGTCGGCAGTATTCATAGGGCTGGCCCATGAGGGAGAAGACACGGTAAATGAATCACCTGCCATAACGGAGGGAAATCCCATGACTGAAGAAAACGGAAAAAATACAGAGAATCAGAAATAAACAATTTAAATCAAGATATCATGTTACTATCAACATTATTGCTTCAAGCTGCTGCCGGAGCAGCTCTCGGAAAAATAGGTGCCGCAGTAGGTGCCGGACTTGTAGCCATCGGTGCCGGACTCGGTATCGGCAAGATAGGTGCATCAGCCATGGAATCCATGGCGCGCCAGCCTGAAATGGCAGGCAATATCCGTACTAACATGCTGATTATCGCCGCACTGATAGAAGGCGTAGCCATGTTCGCCGTAATCGTCTGCTTCATCGCAGTAGTATAAGACCGGAGGTAGGGAATGTCATTGCTAATGCCCGATACGGGCCTCCTGTTCTGGATGCTTGTCATTTTCGTGACGGTGCTCGCCATCCTCGCGAAATGGGGCTTCCCTGTCATCACATCGATGGTGGACAAGAGGAAAAAGTACATAGACGAATCTCTGCAGCTCGCAAAAAAAGCTGACGAGAAGATGTCTGCCCTGCTCAAGGAACAGGCCAGGATCATCGGAGAAGCACGGGAAGAACAGAACAAGATCCTGAAAGAGGCCGCAGAAGCCAGAAACAACATAATACGCCAGGCTCAGGAACAGGCCAGGGACGAAGCCGCAAAGATCATCGCGGAAGCCAAAGTCCAGATAGAAGCTGACAAGGAAAGCGCTATCAGCCAGATCCGCAGCCAGGTCGCCCTGCTCTCGGTCAATGTCGCAGAGAAAGTGATCAGAAAGACATTGGCGACTGACAAGGAGCAGAAAGAACTCATCGAAACGATGGTGAAAGAATCGCTGAAAATAGATCCTGACACTATCAAGAACTGATAAAAGGGATGGAAATGAACACTGGAGCCATTTCTTCAAGGTATGCTGCGGCACTCCTGAAGTTTGCCCGAGAAACGGGCAATGAAGAAAAAGTCTACAGACAGGTATCGGTGCTGAACAGGAGCATGTCACTGCTTCCCCAGCTCAGATACCTGATAGACAATCCCATGAACATTTCCGACGAACGGAAATTCGGACTGCTGGCATCCGCATTAGGCGAAGAAAAGATGACTGAAGAACTCCGGCGCTTCCTAATGCTGGTCATGAAGAAAAAAAGGACCAAGATGCTGAGAATCATGCTTCTTTCATATATCAGACAATACAGGGAGGAACACAAGATCAAGGCCAGCAGGCTGATTACCGCCACAGAAGCTCCGGAACTCGAAAAACGGATAGCTGATATCGTCAGACAGCGCAAGGGAGATTCGGTACTGTTCGAACACCGGATAGACCCTGAAATAATAGGAGGGTTCATTTTCGAGATAGACGGGCTTAGGCTGGATGCAAGTACGGCAGCACAGCTGAAATCCGTAAGGAGACAGTTCATCGAGAAAAACCGCCGTATAGTCTGACATCGCTGTCAGCAAGCGAAGATACCTGCACGGTCCGGTCCATACCTGAGGCGGAAGGTATTTTAAACGAAGTATAAAAGGAAAATTTATGTCCCAGAATATAAAACCAAGTGAAGTTTCCGAGGTGCTGCTGAGGCAGCTTAAGGAAATAGATACAGATCTCAAGTTCGAAGAAGTGGGTGAAGTGCTCCAGGTAAGCGACGGTGTCGTCCGGATCTACGGAGTAGAAAAAGCGGAAGCCAATGAACTTCTGGAATTCGAGAACGGAATCAAGGCTGTCGTCATGAACCTTGAAGAAGACAATGTCGGCGCCGTCCTGCTCGGACCGACAGACCAGATCAAGGAAGGCATGACCGTCAGACGCACCAGACATATCGCATCGATAAACGTAGGAGACGGCATGTTGGGACGTGTAGTGGATCCGCTCGGAGTTCCGCTCGACGGACGCGGGAAAATCGGTGGTGAGCTCATCGAAATGCCGCTGGAAAGGAAGGCTCCGGGAGTGATTTTCCGCCAGCCTGTGACTGAACCGCTGCAGACAGGACTGAAAGCGATAGACGCCATGATTCCAATAGGCCGTGGCCAGAGGGAACTGATCATCGGCGACCGCCAGACAGGAAAAACCGCCATCGCCATCGACACCATCATCAACCAGAGGGAAAACTATCTGGCAGGCAAGCCTGTATACTGCATCTACGTGGCTATCGGCCAGAAAGGGTCAACTATCGCGAATATCGTCAACACCCTCCGCGAGAAGGGAGCCATGGACTACACTATCGTCGTGGCCGCCACAGCTGCAGATCCGGCCGCAACGCAATATTTCGCCGCATTCGCCGGAGCGGCCATAGGCGAATATTTCAGAGACACGGGACGGCATGCGCTCGTGGTGTACGATGACCTGTCGAAACAGGCCGTGGCATACAGGGAGGTGTCATTGATACTCAGAAGACCTTCCGGGCGTGAAGCATATCCTGGAGACATATTCTACCTGCATTCCAGACTTCTGGAACGGGCTGCAAAAATCATCGATCAGCAGGAAGTGGCAGAAAACATGAACGACCTGCCGGAAAGCCTGAAAGGCAAAGTGAAATGCGGAGGTTCCCTCACTGCCCTGCCTATAATCGAAACGCAGAACGGAGACGTGTCCGCATACATACCTACAAACGTGATTTCCATCACAGACGGGCAGATATTCCTGGAAACGGACCTGTTCAACCAGGGTTTCAGACCTGCCATCAATGTAGGAATATCAGTCTCCCGCGTAGGAGGCAGCGCACAGGTCAAGAGCATGAAAAAAGTGGCAGGTACACTGAAAATCGACCAGGCCCAGTACAGGGAGCTGGAATCTTTCTCGAAATTCAGCAGCGACATGGATCCGGTGACGGCCATGGCCATTGACAGGGGCCGTAAAAACAACCAGCTGCTCATCCAGCCGCAATACTCACCTATGCCGGCTGGTGACCAGATAGCCATACTGTACTGCGGCACGCACGGACTGATGAAAGACATACCGCTCGAAAAAGTCCACGAATTCCAGTCCTCGTTCCTGGACAGGATGCATGCATCGCACGAAGCGGATGTACTCAAGCCGCTCGCATCCGGACAAATCGACAGGAACATAGAACTTATCATAGAAAAGGAAGCTGCTGCTACAGTCATGCAGTTCAGACGCAAATAGACACGGAAAAGGGAGTAAAGAATGGCATCGTTGAAAGAAATAAAAGACAGGATCAATTCCGTAAACGGCATCATGAAGATAACATCGGCCATGAAACTGGTGGCATCTTCCAAGCTGCGGAAAACCCAGAATGCCATAGGGAATCTGCTTCCTTACGAACGGCAGCTGCACCATATCCTGGCTGACCTCCTGTCGGCAGAAGCTGCGGCAGGAGAAATCTATGCTGCCGAAAGGCCTTTGAAAAAAGTCGCTGTCGTGGCTTTCGCCTCCAACACATCGCTATGCGGTTCGTTCAATTCCAATGCTGTCAGGCATTTCTCCGAAGCGGTGGAAAGATACAGAAGTGCAGGACTGAAAGACAAGGACATCACGGTATTCGCGGTAGGGCGTAAAATGGAAGATGCTGCCAGAAAAATGGGACTGGAAACATACGGAGATTATACACATCTTGCAGACAAGCCGTCATACCAGGAAGCGTGCGGACTGGCCGGAAAACTCATGGAGATGTTCACATCCAAGGCAGTGGACAAGGTCGAACTGATATATTCACACTGCAAATCCACTTCGACACAGATTCCTGCCGACGAGACATATCTGCCGATATCCCTGCATTCTTCCCTGCATGAAAGCGAAGAGCACCACGGAATATCCGACTTCATCATAGAGCCGGACATGAATTCACTGCTTGAAACCCTGCTTCCGAAAGTCCTGCTCCTGAAAATATACTCTGTAGTTCTGGATGCGAATGCGGCAGAACATGCTGCCAGAATGATGGCAATGCAGCTGGCCACCGACAACGGCAACCAGCTGCTCGACGAAATAAGGATTCTCTACAACAAACAGCGTCAGCAGGAAATCACCAACGAACTCCAGGACATCATCGGCGGGACGATGAATTAAATTTGCATCTGAAAATATTTTTTATACCTTTGCAGTGTACTACTTAAATAGAACAGTAAAACAATAGTACAGCAAAGGTATGATTGCAATAGAAAAACTGACATTCGGCTACGGGAAGGACACTCCCCTTCTCCGCGACATCTCGGCCGAGCTGCATGAAGGGCGCATCTACGGGCTTCTCGGAGTCAACGGCTCCGGAAAGACCACCCTGCTGAAACTGATGTCCGGAATGCTTTTCCCCGGACAGGGCAGAATCACGGCTGACGGCCTGGACACAGCGGCAAGAGATGCCGCGACTTCAGGAAAGATATTCTACATGCAGGCGGAATTCAAGTTCGGACGGCAGAGCCTGGAAAAGTTCATTGCCCTGCACAGGGCATTCTACCCAGGTTTCAGCGATGAAATTCTTAGGGATTGTCTGGAAGAATCGGGGATAAATCCGAAAACCGGAGATCTCGGAGTCCTGTCGACAGGCGAAAAGAGGAAATTCCTGTTCAGCATCGCATTGGCCTGCGGGGCCGAATACCTGCTCATGGACGAACCATTGAATGGAATGGACATCCCTTCCCGAAGCCTTTTCAGGAAACTTCTGCTGAAACACCTCGGAGAAGACAGAATGGCCTTGATTTCCACACATACACCGGCGGAGATGGAAAATATTTTGTCGGACATATTGATTCTGGACGGGAAAGGAGGCCTGTTCGCGAAGTCCACGGAAGAGATTTCCGATAGCTGGTGTTTCGGACTCTCGGAATCTGACGAAGGGGCGCTGTACTCGGAGCCTTGCGCCGGCGGATACCGCACAATCAAAAAAAGAGGAGAGGACGAGGCTACGGGAATCGACCTGGAAATGCTCTTCAATGCAACAATAAAAGGGAAATTATTATGAACAATTTCAGTTTCAGGAGAATGGCCGGATTCTGCCGTCTCCAGCTATGCAGCACATATTTCAGCAGCCCGCGTAAAACTGTGCCGGCCCTGGTTTTCCTTATAGTCTTCATTACGGGACTTTCTTTTCTGGCTGACGAAGGGAATCTTGCCGGCATGATGACTGTCACAGAGGATTTGATACAGGTTCTGATATCATTCGTGATTCTGGACCTCTACCGTGACCTGACTTCGGAGGACAATGCCATAAACAGGATGCTCGTTCCCGCGTCTCCGGCAGAAAAATATGTTGCATTGTATGCAGGGGCCGCCATAACAAGCGCAGTCATCATATTTTCGGCGGCGGTTCTCGGTTCTGCGATATTCACCGCAGCAGGACATTTCCTCTATCCTGAGCAGTCAGACAGCATACAGCTTCTATTCTTCAGGAACGGAGGATGGGGATGGAATAATGTATTGACTGCATGCCTGCTGACGACCGGAATCACATGGTTCGTACCGTTTGCCCGGCGGAACATGGGGCGCAAGGCGTGGAAAATATGTGCCGCAGTCATCTTGTACATGGCAGTTCTCTTCCTGCCAGGCATACTGAAAGCGGCCGGAGCTGTTCCTGCCGGGGCTGCAAGGACGGCTACAATATGCATTATTGCAGCGCTGATTGCGCTGAATGTCAGATGGGGTTATGCGATGCTGAAAAATTTCGAATTTGACCGGAAAGGGAATGACTGATTTCAGACAGGACAAGGCCATCTATCTGCAGATGGCCGAGGGGATATGCGATGAAATAATATCCGGAAAATATTCTCCGGGAGAACGGATACCGAGTGTCCGCGAACTGGCCGTATATCTCGGAGTGAACGCGAACACTGCCGTCAGGGCATACGATAATCTTTCGCTCCAGGGCATCATACAGACGCGCCGGGGTCTGGGATTTTTCGTGACGGAGGATGCGAAGGAGAGAATCCTCCAGGCACGCAGGCTGAGGTTCATGGATGATACTCTGCCTGAGCTTTTCAGACAGATGCAGATGCTGGACATACCGGTAGAAGCACTGGCGGAAAAATGGGATGAATGGAAACAGAACTCAAAAATATCAAATGAAAAAGCCTGACAAAATCATAGTGCACGGAGCCAGAGTGCACAACCTGAAGAACATAGACGTGGAAGTACCGCTGAACGGAATAGTCGGCATCGCCGGCGTGTCAGGATCCGGGAAATCCTCACTGGCTCTCGGCGTACTTTATGCCGAAGGTTCCAGACGATATCTGGAATCTCTGTCCACCTATACACGGCGCAGAATGACCCAGGCCGCCAGGGCCGATGTGGATGAAGTCCTGTATGTCCCGGCCGCACTGGCCATGCACCAGAGGCCTGGCATACCTGGCATAAGAAGCACTTTCGGCACGGGGACGGAACTGCTGAACAGCCTGAGGCTCATATATTCACGACTGGCAAGCCACCGCTGTCCGAACGGGCATTATCTGGAGCCTTCGCTGAACGTGGCCGCAGGGCTGGAACTGGTATGTCCTGAATGCGGAGCGCATTTTTATGCGCCGTCTGCAGAGGAACTGTCGTTCAACAGCCAAGGAGCCTGCCCGAAATGCGACGGGACAGGCACTGTCAGGACAGTGGACGAATCCACACTGGTCCCGGACGAGAGCCTCACCATAGAAGAAGGCGCCGTAGCCCCGTGGAATACCCTGATGTGGTCCCTGATGGTGGATGTCTGCAGGGAAATGGGAGTGCGCACGGACATACCGTTCCGCCAGCTCACTCCGAAAGAACGTGACATAGTATTCCACGGTCCTGCCGAAAAAAAGCATATTTTCTACAAATCGAAGAACACGAACCAGGCGGGGGAACTGGACTTTACATATTTCAACGCCACCTATACCGTAGAGAACGCCCTGTCCAAAGTCAAGGACGAAAAAGGGATGAAACGCGTGGAAAAATTCCTGAAGACAGAGATTTGTCCGGACTGCGGCGGCTCCAGGCTTTCGGGTGCGGCAAGAGCACCTTTAGTCAGAGGCATATCATTGGCGGACGCCTGCAGGATGACACTTTCCGAACTTGTGGAATGGGTGAAAGGCATTCCCGACACGCTTCCTGAAGAAATGCGGACCATGGCGGAAAACATCTGCGAATCATTTCTGGATTCATCGGTCCGGCTTCTGGATCTGGGAGTGGGCTATCTGAGCCTCGACCGCGCGGCTTCGACACTGTCTACGGGAGAAAGGCAGAGGATGCAGCTGGCGCGTGCGGTCAGAAACAGGACTACGGGGGTATTGTATGTACTTGACGAGCCGTCCATCGGCCTGCATCCGGCCAATATTGTCGGACTCTCCGGAGTAATGAAAGATCTCGTCGCCGACGGCAATTCTGTCGTACTCGTCGATCACGACACACAGATATTGTCGGAATCCGACAATATTATAGAATTGGGGCCCGGTGCCGGCTCAAAAGGGGGAAAAATCATTGCCGAAGGCACACTGGACGAGATAAAACGGAATCCCGATTCCAAAATAGGCCCTTTCCTGTCAGGAAAGGCCAATGTCCGTATCCGTCAGGAGGCTGGCGCCAATGAGATTTTCAAAAAGGGGAAAATTCATTTGTCCACGGACAATATCCATACGGTGAAGCCGCTGGAGGTGGATATTCCGAAAGGCCGGCTCACGGTAGTCACCGGGGTTTCGGGATCCGGAAAGACGACTCTCGTGCTGGAAAGCCTGATTCCGGGGCTGAAAGCCGCTGTTTCAGGAGGGAAAATGCCGGATTATGTAAAAAAAGTCGAGGCTGAAGGCATAAGGCAGGTGAAACTGATAGATGCCTCCCCTATCGGCATCAATGTCCGCTCCACTGTGGCGACATACGCCAATGTGCATGACGAGCTGAGAAAAGTGTTCGCGAAGACCGAAGATGCCCGTAAGATGGGGTTCAAGGACGGCGATTTTTCTTACAATACCGGACAGCTGAGGTGTCCTACCTGTGACGGGACAGGCCAGATAAGTCTGGATGTACAGTTTCTGCCGGATGTGGATATCCCGTGTCCCGAATGCAGAGGGTCCAGATATTCCAGGACAGCAGGCCTGATAAGCCGTGAAAATGCTGCCGGAGAACATCATACGCTTCCGGAACTGATGGACATGGACATAAGCGATGCCCTGGCTGCCTGCGCGGATCTGAGGACAGTGCGGCAGAGGCTGCAGGTGCTTGAGGATCTTGGGCTCGGTTATCTGACACTGGGGGAAGCTACTCCTGGACTTTCGGGAGGAGAAGCCCAGAGGCTCAAGCTCGCCAGCGAGATGGGCCGCGGACAGGAAGACTCGGTATTCGTGTTCGACGAACCTACCATAGGGCTGCATCCGTCTGACGTACAGACTCTTCTGACTGTGTTCCAGATACTGGTGGACCATGGTGCCACGGTAGTAGTCATCGAGCATGATCTGGATGTCATCAGAAATGCCGATTACATCATCGACATGGGTCCGGGAGGCGGAGATGAAGGAGGACGGATAGTTTTCTGCGGGACTCCTGAGAGGATCAGAGAGTGTCCGGAAAGTGTCACAGGGAGGTTTGTCTGAATATTTTGCCTGCTGTCGGCTTCTGCGATATTTGCCGCTATCGCGTCACATATACTGTAGCGCCTCGGCAATGCAATTTGAACAAGTTCATTTGCATTGCTCTCGGCTTCTGCGATATTTGCCGCTATCGCGTCACATATACTGTAGCGCCTCGGCAATGCAATTTGAACAAGTTCATTTGCATTGCTCTCGGCTTCTGCGTATATTTGCTCCCTTGTAAAAAAGAGCAGATGAAATTATCGGCAGACATATTGGCTGCGTCACGGCTTCAGTTCATCACGCATTTCACGGAAAAATATTCGTATTATGATTCCGCAATGATGGCACTGGAAGGCGGATGCAAGTGGATACAGCTCAGGATGAAAGATGCCGGAGAAGAGGAAATCGGACGGATGGCGCTGCGGATTCTCCCCGAATGCAGAAAGCACGGGGCGGTATTCATCATAGACGACCATGCAGAACTGGCATTGCGCACAGGAGCGGACGGGGTGCATTTAGGGAAGAACGATATGCCGGCAGACGAAGCCAGGAAGATGCTCGGCGAGGATTTCATCATCGGAGGCACCGCCAATACTTTCGATGATATATGCCGTCTGGCCGGGCAGGGCGTGGACTACATAGGATGCGGTCCTTTCAGGTTCACGACTACCAAGAAGAATCTCGCCCCTGTCCTGGGACTTGAAGGTTACCGCAGTCTGACTGCCAGGATGAGGGAGCGAGGGATAAATCTGCCTGTGGTGGCGATAGGAGGCATCGTATTCGATGACATTCCTCAGATAATGCAGACGGGAGTCAGCGGTATCGCATTGAGCGGAAGCGTCCTAAGGGCTGACGACCCTGTCGGGGAAATGAAAAGGATATTGGCCGGAACCGGCCGTTGGAAATAATAATATTGCCTGCTGGCACGTCAGCAAGGCTTTAAAAGACAAAGACATGATAGAGAAGAATGTATCAAGAGGTATCATCAGTACCTATTTCGAGAAGCTGGAAAGGAATCTCGACCTGGATGTGGCCATCGTGGGAGGCGGCCCGTCAGGTATCGTTGCAGCATATTATCT
>CALUSC010000018.1 GCA_944323345.1 uncultured Bacteroidales bacterium
GATTTGTTTACTTGGTGAATCCGGCTCACCTCATCTTTTTTGTGCCTTGCCCCCTGCCATACGTTTAGGAAACTTCCATTCTATCCGTTGAACTACAGGGCCAATGACAGAAGAATCAGCCTACTCGGCATTCTTCTGGATAATCTGGCGACCTCTATAGTAGCCACACTCAGGGCATACTCTATGATACATAACAGTCGCACCACAATTAGAGCAGGTAGCCAATGTAGGGACTACAGCCTTATCATGTGTTCTTCTTTTGTCTCTTCTCTGCTTGGAGACTTTGTGTTTCGGATGTGCCATTTTATTATAATTTTTACGTTTTCTTCACCATTCAACTGCCGAACAACCCTTCCAGGACCGCAAAAGGATTACCGCTGTCCTTTCGGTTCCCTGCGGAAACGTTTTCGTGTTCCAGATACTTCATCACAGACTCATTGCACTCTCCGTCAGGATGAGTGCGCCTCATCGGCAATGACAGGCATACATAATCGTATATGACCTGAGCCATATCAAGTTCCGCTTCATCGGACGGCACTCTGACTATTTCCCTGCCGGAATCAGTCATATCGGCTTCATCTGCAGTTCCGCTCCCGAACTTGACACTTAACCTGGCTACGGTATCCACCGGAATGACCAGAGGTTCGAGACATCTGTCGCAGGCCACCGTGACATTTCCGGACATCCGGCAATCTATTCCTATATACTCCCCCGACTTTTCCGTTTCAATGGAAATGTCCAGAGATGCATCCAGGATCTCGGCATTTTCAAAACTTTCAAAAAACTTTCTGTCCACAAAAGTCCGGGACAGACTCCTCCCCTGAGGCAATCCATTTAAAGGTATCAAAAAATCGCTTTTATCCATAACCTGTAAATAGATTTGAGCGTGCAAAGATAGAAAGAATTTTTATAAAATCAATCTAAATTTCCGCTTTTTCTTTTCCTCTCTATTTCATCAAGAATGATTTTCCTGATTCTCATAGACTTAGGTGTCACTTCCACAAGCTCGTCTTCCTGAATATATTCAAGCGCCTCTTCCAGAGAAAACTCGATAGGCGGAGGCAGCATGACCTTGTCATCACTTCCGGAAGCTCTCATATTCGTGAGTTTCTTGGTCTTGCATATATTGATGTTAAGGTCGCGCTCTCTGGTATGTTCGCCGACGACCTGCCCTGCATATATTTCGTCGCCAGGATTCACGAAGAAGCGGCCTCTGTCCTGAAGCTTGTCCATGGAATATGCCACGGCCACACCTGTTTCGAGAGATACCAGCGAACCGTTTGTACGCTTTTCGATATCGCCCTTATACGGCTCGTAACCCTTGAAACGGTGAGCTACGACAGCCTCGCCCTGTGTAGCGGTAAGGAGATTGCTTCTCAGCCCCATGAGACCTCTGGCCGGAATATCGAAATCAAGATGCGTCCTGTCTCCCCTGGCCTCCATGTGGATCAGAGCTCCCTTCCTTCTGGTAGCTATCTCGATAGCCTTGCCTACAAATTCTTCAGGGACCTCGATGGTAAGATTCTCTATCGGCTCGCAACGCTGTCCGTTGATAGTCTTGTCCAGCACTTTCGGCTGTCCGACCTGCAGTTCGAAACCTTCCCGTCTCATGGTTTCTATAAGGACCGAAAGATGAAGGACTCCCCTTCCATAAACCACGAACGAATCGGCATTAGGACCCGGCTTCACTCTAAGGGCAAGATTCTTTTCAAGTTCTTTCTCAAGCCTTTCCTTAAGATGCCTTGATGTCACGAACTTACCTTCACGTCCGAAAAACGGCGAGTTGTTGATGCAGAACAACATACTCATCGTAGGTTCATCCACCTCGATAGGCGGGAGCGGTTCCGGATTCTCGAAATCCGCCACAGTATCCCCTATCTCGAACCCTTCGAGGCCTACGACTGCACAAATATCGCCGCACTGCACCGTATCGACCTTGGTCTTGCCCAGACCGTCGAAAACCATCAGATCGCGGATTTTCTGCTTCTGTATAATATCATAGCGTTTGCACAGACTGATATTCATCCCTGATTTCAGTTCGCCCCTGGTCACCCTGCCTATGGCGATCCTTCCCACGTAAGGAGAATACTCAAGAGACGAAATCAGCATCTGCGGGGTCCCCTGGTTATTTGCCGGAGCCGGTATCACTTCAATGATTGTATCGAGAAGAGGGGTTATGTCACCCGTCGGCTTTTTCCAGTCATAAGACATCCAGCCCTGCTTCGCACTCCCGTACAGAGTCTTGAAATCCAGCTGATCATCGGTGGCATTCAATGAAAACATAAGGTCGAATACCTCTTCCTGCACTTCATCCGGCCTGCAATTCTGCTTGTCTACCTTGTTGACCACCACTATCGGTTTTTTACCCATCTCAATGGCTTTCTGCAGCACGAAACGGGTCTGCGGCATACATCCCTCGAATGCATCCACCAGAAGAATCACGCCGTCGGCCATATTGAGGACACGCTCGACCTCGCCGCCGAAATCGCTATGCCCCGGAGTATCTATAATATTTATTTTCACGCCCTTATACGGAACGGACACATTTTTGGCAAGAATAGTGATACCACGCTCCCTTTCCAGGTCGTTGTTGTCCAGTATCAGTTCTCCCATCTTGTCCTCCCTGGCCTGTTTGGCCTGGTAGATCATCCTGTCCACGAGGGTCGTCTTTCCGTGATCGACGTGCGCGATAATCGCAATGTTTCTAATCTCCATATATATAATTCAAAAAAGGACTGCAAAAGTAGAAAATTCTCCAATCAAAATAAAGTTTTTATTTTATTTTTACTCTTTAAAACAAAGTTTTTATATTATTTTTGCGCCAAACTTTTCTGGAAATGACTGAAAAAATCATCATTCTCGACTTCGGGTCGCAGGTAACGCAGCTTATCGGCCGCAGGCTCAGGGAACTGAACGTATATTGCGAGATATACCCTTACAACAAGATTCCCGCTCTGGACGAAACGGTCAAAGGTGTCATCCTGTCCGGCAGCCCGTTCTCCGTCCGCGACGAAAAGGCTCCGCAGGCTGATCTCGGCGGGATAAAAGGGGTCTTGCCGCTGCTGGGAATCTGCTATGGCGCACAATATCTTGCACACAAATACGGCGGTGAAGTCAACGCCTCCATTGCAAGAGAATACGGGCGGGCAATGCTTGATGTAACCGATCCCGGTTCTCCGCTTCTGAAAGGAATATCGCAGCATTCACAGGTCTGGATGTCTCACGGAGACACTATAGCCCGCCTTCCTGAAGGTGCGGAAGTAATCGCGTCTACGGCAGATGTCGAAAATGCAGCATATAGTATTAAAGGTGAACAGACATACGCAGTACAGTTCCACCCGGAAGTATACCATACTGTCGAAGGGAGCAGGATACTGGCGAATTTCGCATTGGGCATCTGCGGGTGCAAAGGAGACTGGACGCCGGCTTCATTCATTGATACCACCATTGCGGAGCTGAAAGCGAAGCTCGGAGAAGACAAGGTGATTCTGGGTTTGAGCGGAGGAGTGGACTCCACTGTCGCGGCTGTGCTCCTGAACAAGGCTGTAGGTCATAACCTGACATGCATTTTCGTAAACAACGGGCTTCTCAGGAAAAACGAGTTCGAAGATGTCCTGGCATCTTATAAGGACATGGGGCTGAATGTTATAGGTGCTGATGCCTCAGCGGATTTCATAAGCCGGTTGAAAGGCGTTACGGACCCTGAACAGAAACGCAAGATAATAGGCCGCCTGTTCATCGAGACTTTCGACAAGTATGCCCACAGTATAGAAAATGCCAGATGGCTGGCTCAGGGGACCATTTATCCTGATGTGATAGAGTCTGCATCAGTAAACGGACCGTCATCCACCATCAAGTCGCACCACAATGTAGGCGGACTTCCTGAGAAAATGAACCTGAAGATAGTGGAACCTCTGAGATCCCTCTTCAAGGACGAAGTCAGAAGAGTCGGACGCGCCCTGAAAATCAAGGAAGAGCTGATAGGAAGACATCCTTTCCCGGGCCCTTCCCTCGGAATAAGGATTCTCGGCGAAGTGACGGAAGCCAAACTGGCCATATTGCGGGAAGCGGATGACATATTCATCCGCGGACTTCGCGAATATAAAATAGAAGGAGTCCCGTCGGCATCGGATCCTACAATGACAGCCACGAACCTCTATGACTCGATATGGCAGGCCGGAGCCATGCTTCTCCCGGTTAAAAGCGTGGGAGTCATGGGAGATGAGAGGACTTACGAATATACAATAGCCCTTCGCGCAGTCATATCCACAGACGGGATGACAGCCGACTGGGTACATCTTCCGTATGATTTCATGGCAAAGGTCAGCAATGATATCATAAACAAGGTACGAGGAGTGAACCGCGTAGTCTATGACATCAGCTCGAAACCGCCTGCAACCATAGAATGGGAATAACAGCCCAGCCACGTCGTGCCTATGACCGTCATCACTCTCATTGCGGCGATAATAGCCGCAGCAGCTGTTTCAGCATTTATAGTATATGCCCTTTATTCTTCCGGGAACAAGTCTCTGGAAAGGGAACTTCAGGCCAAGGATGCGGAAATCCGGATACTGCAGACCAGAATCGAGACTCAGGAAGAGGCTCACAAGCGTGTGGAAACCGAAATCAGACTTTCCGGAGAAAAGGCTCTGGAAGAGGTAAAGCGCACGCACGCCGAAGCTCTGGAAAAGCAGATCGCGGCCCTGAAAGCTGAAATGAAAGCTGAGACAGACGAAATATTGAGGAAACGTGAAGAGGAACTCAATAAAAAGGCCCACGAAACTTTTTCCACGATAACCGGAGGCCTGGAAAAAGATATCAGGAACATGAAGGAAGCCTTCGAATCCAACAAGAAGACACAGTCGGAAACTTCTTCCGCGATGAAGGAAAGTCTGGCCAACGCCATAAGGAATCTCGAGGAAAACACCAGATCCATAGGAAACAAGGCCGACAATCTGGCGGATGCCCTGCGCGGACAGAACAAGATGCAGGGAATCTGGGGAGAAACCATACTTGAAAAACTGTTTCAGAGCGAGGGATTCATCGAGGGGATAAATTACGACAAGGAAGTGACTCTCCGCGACAGCAAAGGCAATGTGTTGAGAAATGAAGATTCAGGTGCGAAAATGCGGCCTGACTACATTATCCATTTTCCGGACAACAACGATGTCGTGATAGACTCGAAAGTCTCCCTGACGGCATTTTCCGACTACATGCAGGCCGGAGACGAAGCTGCCAGGAAAGATGCTTCGGCCAGAAATCTTGCCGCAATAAACGAACAGGTCAGAAACCTGTCAGGGAAAAATTATTCGTCATATCTTGCTCCCGGACACAGAATGCTGGACTATACTGTCATGTTCATTCCTACATACGCGGCCCTGCAGCTCGCCTACAGCGAAGACAGGAATGTCTGGAGAGACGCCTTCAGCAAAAACGTCCTGATCACTACGGAAGAGACTCTCATGCCGTTCCTGCGCATGATCACCATAGCATGGAGAAATACAGAACAGGTAAGGAATCAGGAAAAGATCATCGCCGGAGCATCCAGGATGGTCGAAAGGGTGGCAGATCTGGTAAAAAATTTCGAAGTGCTGGGCAAGAAACTGGAAGACGCGCGGGAATCTTATGAGAAATGCAATTCAAAACTCAAGAACTCAGGCCAGAGTATAGTAAAATCCGCCCAGGATGTAGTCAGACTGGGAGTCCCTGTCAGCAAGAACAAATCCGTAGAGGATATCGAACTGCTCGAAAACTAATCTTCCCTGTACCAGGTCTTGTATTCGAGATAGCCGGAGGCATTGCCGTGCGCCATCGCAGTGACAGCCGCTGAACCGTCCTTAACCTTGCGTGCAGGAACTCCTGCGTATATTCCGGGCTCCAGAACAGAACCGGACAGAACTACCGCTCCTGCCGCTATGACAGTGCCATCAGGGACCACTGCATTGTCCATGACCACCGCCCCCATCCCGACAAGCACGTCGTTTCCTATTACCGCCCCATGCACTACCGCATTGTGTCCTATGGATACGTCATCGCCAATCTTCACCACCGACCTGCGGTTCGTAGCATGCATCACGGCTCCGTCCTGGACATTTACCCTGTTGCCGAGAGTAATGCTGCCTACATCCCCTCTCAGGACAGCTCCGTACCATATACTGCAGTCATCTCCCAATGAGACATCGCCGACCAGTACGGCATTATCGGCAATAAAGGAGTTCCTGCCGATGACCGGCCTGCAGCCGTTCAATTCCTTTAGAATCATTACCAGCCTTTTGCAATATTGTCTGCAATCATTCCGACCAGGCGGGCCCTGGCTTCAACGGACGCCCATGCGGTATGCGGTGTCATCGACAGCCTCTCCGCATGCCTGACCGTGGAGAGAGGATTCATGGCAGACAACGGTTCCGATGAATACACATCCAGCCCTGCCCCGGCTATGATACCGTCATCGATAGCCTTGGCCAGAGCGGTTTCATCCACAATTCCTCCACGTCCCATATTTACGATGACAGCCTCACGCTTCATCAATGAAAGTTCCTTTCCGCCTATCAGCCCGGCAGTCCTGTCGTTAAGAGGAGCATGGACCGATACCACATCGGACACGGACATCAGTTCCTCAAGAGACACACTCGGATAATCGGTACAATGAGACGTTCCCGAAGTCGAATAATATATGACCTTCATGCCGAACGCACAAGCCACCTGGGCAACACGCTTTCCTATCGTTCCCATTCCGACTATGCCCATAGTCTTCCCGTCCAGCTCGAAAAACGGCAGTGACACATCAGTGAAAAGTCCGCTCCAGGAATACCTTCCTGACTTGACTTTGGCATCATAATATGGAAGATGTCCTACCAGATTAAGGATATGCATGAATGTCGACTGGACTACGGATTCCGTCGAATATCCCGCGACATTCCTGACGGGAATTCCTTTCTTTGCCGCATACTCCAGGTCGATATTGTTGACCCCGGTAGCCGCTTCACAGATCAGTTTAAGATTCGATGCGGCATCGATAAGTTCCGAAGTAACTTTTATCTTATTGATTATAAGGACATCGCAGTCTGTCACCCTTTCGATGACCTGCTCAGGTGAAGAAGTCTGCCAGCAGACCAGGTCACCCAATCTTTCTATCGGAGCAAATGATATGTCGCCAAGAGTGGCTGCATCCAGAAATGTTATTTTCATATTACCGGGAATTACTTCAATCATATAATTTCCATATCTGCGGACATCATCCAGCCCTGACGGCCGTCTGCAAGCTCGATGTTGCGCCACTCTCCGACTTCATCCAGAATCATTACTTTGGTACCCTCGTGCAGGATAAAAAGATCCGTAGAAGTTTCAGAGGAAGGAGAACTTTTCACAGACACTACCGGGGTCATGATGACGGCCCCGTCTTTCCTGAAATAGTCAGTCTTCTGCCAGAAAGCAAACGAAACAGACATAACGGCAAGAAGGAAAAAGACTATGGCGGAAAAAAAGCCGGTCCGTCTTAGAGCCAGGGATGACGACAGGAAAAGCATCAGCAGCGCCGCGGCTGTCAGTGCCAGGAATACAAGCACAGCCACTGCCCATGTATCGGAATCGAGAGCATAGCACAGGCCTCTGGTCCATGTTTTCAGAATAAACTCCGGAACAGGCTCTATCCTGTCCTGTGTAAGTTCCGATACTATTGCCATATTATATCTGGCATCGGCATACGAAGGATCCAGTTTGAGTGCCCTTTCATAATAAAGGACAGCCTTCGCTATATCTCCTGTCTTATAGTATGCGTTGCCGAGATTGCAGTACAAGACAGCCGATTCCAGTCCGAGATTCTCGATGGAAGCATACGTCTGTGCCGAATCCTGCCAGCGTCCGTCAGCATAAGCTGCATTCGCCGCATTGAACAGAGAATCCACATAGGTATCTGCAGCAAAACCGGAGACAGGGACAGCCAGGAAAACAAGAGCGGCAACGACTCCGGCAAAGCCTGATTTTTTTCTGTTTTTCATATATGAATCTATGGAAGATATCACGTCTACGGCCTCGTCATAATGGGCAGACATGGCAGCGTTTCCGGCATCAGGGGAATATCTTGCAAACTCGCATGCATCCACCATCGATATGAACTTGTCCACTGTGTCCGCCGGCACGCCCCTGTCGGACAATGCTGCGGAAATACTTTCTTTGGACATGTCGGAAACTGACATGTTGAGCTTGTCTGAGACATAGCCGACAAGAGCCTTGTGCAGTTCTTCATAAAAGGCTGAATACAGATTCTGGGAAAGATACTCGGAAGCTTTTCTGAGACGTTTCTGCGCCATCTTTGTCGCACCGCGGTTCTTTGTCCCGGCAATATCCGCCCTGCGTTCGGCAAGATTCCTCATAAGGAAGTACACAGATACGGCGAGAACGGCGATAAAGGCTACAAGCAGCCAGAACAACAGCGATCCAGTAAAGAAGCCCCCTTTAGGATAAAACTTCATATCCTTGGTATTTATGAACCTTATATCCTGATTCAGGTCTTTCACGCCCCGCTGCGCCACACCCGGAATGACAGTCGTGCCAGAAACTTCCGATTCATTGCCTTTGGCGACTGAAAACGGGATCAACGGAGTCTCGACCGTCACATATTTTCCGGCATTTATATCATAATAGCTGTATTTTATCGGAGCTATGGCAAAATCGCCCGCACTGCGCGGTATGAAAGGAAATTCATAGGTCTTGCTGCCAGTAATTCCACCTGAGGCCTTGTCCGTGGATTCGGAAACCTTGGTATCGTATACCTCGAAATCAGGAGGGAAGACCACATCAGGTTCCTCAAGCAGAGACACATTGCCCTTGCCTGTAATTCTGACGACAAGCGATGCGGCATCATGTGTCCTGAGGGAATCTTTGCTCAGATGCGCGGATATGCTGAATTTGCCTACCCCTCCTTTGAACGAAGCCGAGGCGCCTGAAGGAAGAGCCGATACATTTATCTTGTACGATGGAGTACTTATCCGTTTCCTTACCGTTCTGTACTCGTCGAAAAACTCATCGAATATGCTGACACTTCCGCTCGACACGGTACGCATATTCACAAGACATACCAGTTCGGCAGGTTCTATGGTCAGAGTTCCCGCCTGCTGAGGTATAAGGATGTATTTCCTGAGCAAAGCCGTATTGTATATCTTGTCATTAAGGCTTTCTCTATGGAACTCGATATTGGTCGGAGCCTCTATTTCCTGATTCCAGAAACCGTTGAATGACGGAAATCTGGCATCCTCGAAACCCGCGATATTCACTCTCTGATAGAGCTTCAGGGTCGCTATTATGGGTTCTCCCACCACGACATTCCTCTTGCTGAAAGTCAATGTCAGGAACAGATTTTCATCCGAGATATCAGTGGAAGCCGCCCCGGCTCCGGAAGCATTGCCAGGCTGGGTCTGCGCCGAGGCCCCTTCGGAAACGACAGATATGCTGACAGGATCAGTAGAATATGTCTTTCCTTTCACTGTTATTGTCCCGGAGGGCACAGTGAAATTTCCGGTCTTTTTCGGAGTAAGGATATACGTATAGGTAAACTGCGAAGATTTCGTCCTTTTCCCGTTGATAATCTGAATACTGGTGGAACGTCCCTGCTGAGGTCCCCAGACCAGCTGGAAATCATCTCCCGGCGACCATTCGAATCCGGAAGGGGAATTCTCACCCTCGTAGATGAAGGTCACATTGAACTGCTCGTTCCTGGATACCACATCCGGCACTTCCACCCTGAGCTGTGCGGACATGGCCGCAGCCTGCAGAATGGCAAATACAGCAAGCAATAATTTCTTCATATATTTATATCCTAGCCTTTTACCAATTTTTCTCTTTCTGTTTGGACTTCATCACAGCCGCTTTCTCTTTCTTTACCTTGTCCTGAGTCTCCTTTTCCTTTGCCATGATGGCATTCAGCATCTGCTGGGCAGCCTGTTTGCTTATTTTCGGCTGGTTTTGCGGAGACTCCCCTTCCTGATCATTACGGTCATTGTCCCTGTCTCCGGAATCCGGACTGTCCTGATTATTCTGATTGTCCTGATCTTGCTGTTTATCCTGACGGTCCTCCCGGTTATCGTCACTGTCCTGCTTGTTATCCTGCTGATCGTTCTGGCGGTTATCCTGCTGGTCTTCCAGCTTCTTCTTCGCATAAATATAATTCTCCTTCGCATCCAGATCCCCAGGATTCCTCAACAAGGCCTCCTTATAAGATTCCACGGCAGACCTGTAGTCTTCAAGAGCCATGGCCACGTTGCCTGCGTTATAATAATAGTCGGCAGCATGTGCAGACACTGGGGCAGTCTCGGATACCGTATCCAGCACAGCCTTGGCTTCCTGGAAGTTATCCATCCGGTACAGAGCATTGGCCAGATTATACGATGCGGCAAAGGATGTCGAATCCCTCAAGAGAGCCTTCTGGTAGTCCACTACCGCTTCCTTGAAATTCCTGTCCCTGAACTGTCTGTTGCCCCTGCGGACATCCCTCCTGTCTGATTCCTGGGCATCGAGAACGAGCGTACCGGCCAGAAAGATGACCGGAATCAGAAACATATATACATTCAGCTTCATATCCACTTGTTTTTTTACCTCAACAGACTCCTGCGTGCCTTCCTTTCCCCTACCAGCATTTCTATGACCAGAAATGCCAATGCTATGGCGAAAAAGTACATATACTGTTCGTCGAATTCCTCGAAAATGACGGAATTGAACATTTCCTCGTCCATTCTCTTTATATCATCCACGATCGGATTCAATCCGAATTCGCTCATGCCGGCCCTGACATACGCGCCGTTGCCTGCAGAGGCGATTTCACGGAGAATCTTCTCGTCCAGTCTGGATACGACTATATTCCCGTCCTTGTCCTTGAGCAGTTCGCCCTGATACGGTATAGGCTTGCCTTCGGAAGAGCCTACTCCGATAGTAAACACCTTTATGCCCATCTCGGCAGCCTGCCTGGCTACTGCCACCGGATCGTCCTCATGGTTCTCCCCGTCAGTTATCACTATGATGGCACGGCTCCTTTCGCTCTGCGTACTGAAACTCCGTATGCAGGTAGTCAATGCTTCTCCGAGTGCAGTTCCCTGTATCGGCACAGACTCGGTATTGATACTGTTCAGAAACATCTTGGCAGAAGCATAGTCGGTGGTCACGGGCAGCTGGACGAAGGATGTCCCGGCAAAAACCACCAGACCTATCCTGTCATCCCTGAGTTTGTCCGTCAGGCTCGAAATAGCCAGCTTCGCCCTCTCCAGCCTGTTCGGAGAATAGTCTTCGGCCATCATGGAGTTCGACACATCCAGGGCAATCATTATTTCCACACCTTTCGTCTTCCTCTCTTTGAGCTTGGCTCCGATCTGAGGTCTGGAAAGCCCTATTATGAAGAAAAAGAAAGCCAGAGCGAACAACGTCACCCTCACCCATCCTTTCGAGGAAGACACTGACGGCATGAGTTCACTGACCAGTCCCCTGTCGCCGAATTTCTCAAGACGCCTTTTCCTGAAATGCCTCATCACGGCATAGGCAATGAAAAACAGCGGAACCAGCAGGAGCAAAACCAGATATTGTGCTTGTGCAAAGTTAATCATAACACCTCCATCATTACGGCAATCTTCTTAAAACAAAGACCCTGAACAGGAATTCGAGAAGCAGTGCCGCCAGGGCCACCAACGCATAATTCCCGAAGAGTTCCCTGTGAACCGGAAAACTGTCCACGGTCGTCTTTACCTTCTCCATCTGATTTATCTCGCTGTAGATTTCCATCAGCTTGGTATTGTCCGTAGCCCTGAAATACTGTCCGCCCGTCGTCTCCGCGATTTCTTCGAGCAGTTCCTCATCGATTTCCACACGGACTTTCTGGATATCCACACCCCATGGAGTCATCACCGGATACGGCGCCATCCCCATGGCTCCGACACCTATGGTATACACCCTGACGCCGTATGTCCTGGCTATCTGGGCTGCCATCTGCGGCGTTATCTCGCCGGAATTGTTTACTCCGTCTGTCAGAAGTATGACTACCCTGCTTTTCGCATCGGAATCCTTCATACGTGCCACGGCCGTTGCCAGGCCGTTGCCTATGGCAGTACCGTCTTCTATAAGGTCTGTCTGGACCTCTTTCATGAGGTTGATAAGGGTAGACCTGTCCGTGGTCATCGGACATTGCGTAAAACTCTCTCCTGCAAAGACCACGATGCCTATTCTGTCGTAAGGGCGCTGGGCGATGAACTCTATGGCTATATCCTTTGCGGCACTCAGCCTGTCCGGAGTGAAATCACGGGCAAGCATACTCGTGGAAACATCCATCGCAAGCATGATGTCGATGCCTTCCGAGTCAATTCTTTCCACTTCTCCAGAAGATCTCGGACGTGCTATCGCAATTATAATCATTACGATGGCAAGAATCCTCAGCAGAAACGGAATATGCCGGAGAATGCCGAAAACAGACTTGCCGGAGGCAATCCACGGCGTTATAACCGACACCCTCAGATGAGGAGATCGCTGCCTCCACTCCAGATATATATAATGCAGGATGAGAAGAAGCGGAATGATTTCAAGCCAAAGTAATCGCGGATACTCAAAAAACATGTTCTAATCCTCCTTAGGTTGGGATGCTGATTCCGGCCTGTCCTGGGAAACGTCTCCGGATTCGGCATCGAGTTCCTCCTGATACGTCATGGTCACGAATTTCACGGCCGACGGAACTGCGGCGGCATTTTCCTGCTGGGTGGCCACATATTTGGCGAACTTGACATAATCGGCCCTTTCGAAGAGTTCCCTGGCTTCTTCATACAGATCCGGACGGATATCCCGGCCTTTCAGTTCGTCGAAAATCTCCTTGGTCGTCATCTCCATGGCGGAAACGCCGTATCTGGAAACGATATATTCTCTCAGGGCATCTGTCACTCCTGAATAAAAAGCCTTCTGCTTTTCCGGAGCCCAATACGAATCCCCTCTGAACTTGTCCAGTTTGCGCAGGGCAGTGATATGCGCCGGTTCCCTGCGGGCCGCGGCTTCCGACCTGTTCCTGAAATATTTTCTGGTAAGGAAGACAGCCAGAATGACAATCAGCAGCAGTGCTATGGCTCCGGCCATATATGGAAGCACTTCCCTGAATTCCACAGGATACTGTATCTGGCCCTTGATGTCGTGAAGTTCAAATGTGGGGGTATCCACCGGCATTGTCTTGACTTCCAGGATTTCCGGTGCAAAAGCAAGTGTATCCACCACGCCTTCAGGAGAAATACGCACCAGGAATATCGGCGGCAGGTCATATTTTCCTTCGTCAAAAGAAGCGATAGTGACGCTTCCCCTGATATCCATGACTTTCGGGGTTTTCTTCCTTCCCTTCTCCACTTTTACGGTATCGAGTGTCCACGGAGAAACTATTTCCACTCCCGGACAGAATCCTTCGGAATAGTCAGGGAACATGAAATCCGTCCCTTCCTTTACCCCGTCCAGTTCAAAACCGTATTCCAGCTGGTCTGCTACCAGGACGGAATCACGCGGCTGCAACCGGGTCAGAAACGCCTTTCCGGAATATGTCACGGACGCAGAATCCTGTGCGCCGGCAGTAATCTGGAAAAATACCCCGGCAGAAATGCAAAATATCTGCAGTAATGATCTTAATTCGGACTTCATACTATCTCGTTTGGAAAAAAGCCATCAGGCCTTTTACATAATCGCTGTCAGTGGAGATACTTACATTATCGACCTTATATTTGAGGAAAAGTCTCGACGACGCGGCTGCCATATCGGCGAACCATTTCGCGTATGCCGAACGCATTTTCCTGTCTGAAGTATTGACCCAGCCTGTCGCCATGGTTTCCGAATCTTTTACATGGACAAGCCCGACGTCCGGCAGCGCACGCTCACGCGGGTCATGAACCTCAATCACTGAAAGATCATGTCTGTTTACAGCCACTTTAAGGGCATCTTCATAATTCGGATTTCCGGACCTGTCCACATCCAGCAGATCCGAAAGAAGAAAGGCAGTACACCGTTTCTTGATGGCATTGGTCAGGAACCTGAGAGCCTCACTTATGTCAGTACCGTTGTTTTCAGGCTGGAACTCAAGTATTTCACGGATGATATGCAACAAATGGCTGCGACCTTTTTTCGGAGGGATGAACTTCTCCACCCTGTCGCTGAAAAACAAAGCCCCGACCTTGTCGTTATTGATGATGGCTGAAAACGACAGCACAGCTGCGATTTCCGCTATCATGTCCCTTTTGTTCTGCCCGGACGTACCGAACAGTCCGGACCTGCTTATATCTATCAGCAGAACGACTGTCAGCTCCCTTTCCTCCTCGAAAACCTTGACATACGGAGATCTCATCCTGGCGGTTACATTCCAGTCCATATTGCGGACGTCATCGCCGAACTGGTACTCCCTGACCTCGCTGAATGTCATACCCCTGCCCTTGAATGCAGAATGGTATTCTCCGGCAAATATCTGATGCGAGAGAGCCCTGGTCCGGATCTCTATTTTCCTGACCTTCCGGAGAAGGTCATTTGCATCCTTTTTATCCATTATGGAACCTCGACCGCATTTATTACTTCAGCAATGATATTTTCCGGTGTGACATTTTCGGCTTCAGCCTCGTATGTCAGACCGATCCTGTGACGGAGCACTTCGTTGCACACTGCCCTGACATCCTCAGGGATGACATATCCCCTGCGCTTTATGAATGCATAAGCCTTGGCTGCCATGGACAGGGAAATACTGGCCCTCGGAGAACCTCCGTACGCAATGAGTCCGGAAAGTTTTTCCAGACCGTAGTCCGCAGGAGTCCTTGTAGCGTATACGATATCTACTATGTACCTTTCTATCTTCTCATCCATATAGACATCCCTGACGACTTTTCTGGCCTTGACGATATCTTCGGGCTTCAGCACCGGGCTGGCTTTCGGGAATTCGCCTGAATTGTTCATCCGGACTATCAGTTTCTCTTCCTCTTTCTTGGGATAGCTGACGACGACCTTGAGCATAAATCGGTCTACCTGCGCTTCCGGCAGAGGATAAGTGCCTTCCTGCTCGATAGGGTTCTGGGTCGCCATAACCAGGAATGGCTCCGGAAGCCTGAATGTTTCGTCCCCGATAGTCACCTGGCGCTCCTGCATGGCTTCCAGAAGAGCCGACTGCACTTTGGCCGGAGATCTGTTGATCTCGTCGGCCAGGACGAAATTGGCGAATATGGGACCTTTCTTTATCTGGAACTGCTCGCTCTTCTGGGAATAGATAAGAGTACCTATCACATCTGCAGGCAGAAGGTCCGGAGTAAACTGGATTCTGCTGAACTTCGCATCTATGGCCGATGCCAGTGTGTTTATAGCCAGAGTCTTCGCGAGGCCCGGCACACCTTCCAGAAGAATATGGCCGTTCGCCAGAAGACCTATCAGAAGGTTCTCCACCAGATGTTTCTGCCCGACGATGACCTTGTTCATCTCCATCGTAAGGATATCCACGAATGAACTCTCCTGCTGGATGCGGTCGTTCAATTCCTTGATGTTTATATTGTCCATAAATTTTTAATATTTATTTTTGCACACAGATTCTGCAAATTTAATCATTATTCCTTTAAATTAATGCGATATTCCATAAGACTGTCCTACAACGGTTCCGCTTTCATCGGCTGGCAAATACAGCCGGAAGGGACATCGGTACAGGAGACTCTCCAGGATGCATTGTCCATAGCTCTGGGCGAGGATATAAAAGTCACTGGAGCCGGGCGGACCGACACTGGTGTCAATGCCGTGAACTACATCGCCCATTTCGACTTCGAAGGACGGTCCGGCAAAAGGCCGGAGGTATTGGCATACAAAATAAATGCCATCTTGGGGCGCAACATAACGGTGCATGAGATAGCACCCGTCACAGATGATTTCCACGCCCGATTTTCAGCAGTTTACAGAGAATACAAGTATTTCCTGCACCGTAAAAAGGACCCGTTCATGGGGCAGTTTTCATGGCACTGCAAATACAGGCTCGACATGGAAGCGATGAACGAGGCCGCCGCTTTACTGAAAGGGAGACGGGATTTCAGCTGTTTCGAAAAAAAAGGAGGCAACAACAAGACTTCCGTATGCACAGTATTCGATGCGGGATGGAAGACATACAAGCCATCCCATATCGAGGAGCTCGGCTATCCTGCCGGAGATGACGATTATCTGGTATTTACCGTAAAGGCAGACAGGTTCCTCAGAAATATGGTAAGGGCCATCGTCGGCTCCCTGATAGACGTCGGCCGCGGCAAAAGAGATCTGGCCTGGTTCAGGGCTCTTCTGGAAAACGGCGCACGCTCGGATGCGGGCGAATCAGTACCCGGCCATGCGCTTTTCCTTACGGAAACAGGCTATTGACCTTAGTCCGTATCTTTAGAAATGACACCCGGACGATCCGGAAGATTCGGCAAGAATCCTCTGGCACAGAGATTGACCATAATGCCCGGCGTTATTAAAACCGGCCTTATACTGACAAAATGTCAGTAGGGGCAGACTGAATAAAAAGGGAAACAATTATATGAAAGAATTTAAAGACATTTTATCCCCGTCCGGTACTGAAGTGAACATCATACCGGTATTGCAGGGAGAGGGATTCATGAAATTGGATGAGGCGGAATTGCCTGACTCCCTCCCGTTACTTGCGCTGAGAAATGCCGTATTGTTCCCTGGAACAATATATCCGATAACCATAGGGAGAGAAAAATCCATAAAACTCATTGAAGATGCCGAAAAGAATAATGCATTCATCGGGGCGGTTCCGCAGAATGACGTCTCGGTGGAAGATCCCAAAAAGGACGACCTGTACCAGTTCGGTACGGTAGCCAAGATTCTGAAGACTCTGGAAATGCCTGACGGAACTATCACTGCCATTCTCCAGGGATTCAAAAGATTCAGCATCGATGCAGTAACCGAATACGAGCCGTACATGCTCGGTCTGGTGCATTATCTCAATGATACGGCACCTGACAGCAATGACAAAAATGTCAGAATGATAGCCGAATCCCTGAAGGAAAAAGCCGTCACTGTCATAAAAATGTCATCATTCGTGTCGAAAGAGGCGGCTTCAGCGCTGAAATCGATAGACAGTTTCGAATTCCTCGTGAATTTCATAGCCACGACGGTAGAGGTGGAAAACTTCGAGGACAAGATAGAGCTGCTCCAGTACGGAGACCTCAGGCAGAGGGCCATGAAACTGCTGGCAGTGCTGGATACCCAGATAGAACTCCTGAAAATCAAACAGGACATAAACCAGAAAGTGAAGATGGAAATCGACCAGCAGCAGAGGGAATATTACCTGAACAGCCAGCTGAAGACGATCCAGGAGGAACTGGGCATGGACGAGATGGAGGAATTCGAAAAGCTCAGGGCCCGTGCCGAAGAAAAAATCTGGCCCGCTTCCGTACAGGAGATTTTCGAGAAAGAGATGGCCAAACTGGAAAGGTACAATCCGAGCTCTCCGGACTACAGCATCCAGTACAATTATATTCAGTTCATGCTGGATCTCCCGTGGGGAGAAGTCTCACAGGACAATCTGGACCTGAAACATGCCCAGAAAGTCCTGGACGAAGACCATTTCGGACTGGAGAATGTCAAGGAAAGGATCATAGAATATCTGGCTGTCCTGAAGCTGAAAGGAGACATGAAGTCGCCGATACTGTGCCTGTACGGGCCTCCGGGAGTCGGCAAGACCAGCCTGGGCAAATCCATTGCCAGGGCACTTGGAAGGAAATATGTCAGGATTGCACTCGGAGGAGTGCACGATGAATCGGAAATAAGGGGACACAGGAAAACTTATATCGGAGCCCTTCCCGGCAGGATTCTGAATGCCATAAACAGGGCCGGGACCTCGAATCCTGTCATAGTCCTGGACGAGATAGACAAGCTCAGTACGGATATAAAGGGCGACCCTTCGTCTGCATTGCTGGAAGCACTCGACCCGGAACAGAATACGACATTCCATGACAATTATCTGGACATCGACTACGACCTGTCGAACGTGCTGTTCCTGACTACTGCCAACAATACGTCCACCATCCAGCCTGCCCTCAGGGACAGAATGGAGATGATAAACGTGACGGGATATCTGGCGGAAGAGAAAATGTCCATCGCCAAAGATTATCTGATACCGAGACAGTTGAAGGAGCACGGTCTGGACAGAAAGCAGCTTAGGATCGACAAAAGCTGTCTGGAAAAAATCATAAGCGACTACACACGCGAGTCCGGAGTGCGGGGACTGGAAAAACAGATAGCGAAGATAGCTAGGGTGACGGCAAAGAAGATCGCCCTCGGAGAAGACTATCCCAAGGTCCTGAAAAAAGAGCACCTGAAGGAATATCTCGGTCTTCCTACAAGTTTCCACGACATGCAGAAAGGCAATGAGGCTCCCGGAGTGGTGACCGGACTGGCGTGGACGGAAATGGGTGGCGAGATACTTTTCATCGAAAGTTCCATCAGCAATGGCAAGGGCAACCTGTCCATGACAGGAAATCTGGGCGACGTGATGAAAGAGTCGGCCACTATAGCATACCAGTACATAAAGGCGCATCCTGAAATGGCCGGGATTACATACGAAGAGTTTGCCGGGAAGGATATCCATATCCATGTGCCTGAAGGTGCAGTGCCTAAAGACGGGCCGTCCGCAGGCATCACGATGGTAAGTTCCATGGTTTCCGCCCTTCGAGGCAAACAGGCCAAAAGCGGCATTGCCATGACCGGCGAGATGACACTCAGGGGCAGAGTCCTTCCTGTAGGCGGCATAAAGGAAAAGATACTGGCTGCCAAGAGGGCCGGGATACACACCATCATAATCTCCGAAGATAACCGCAAGGACATCGAGGACATAAAGGAGATTTACGTAAAAGGCCTGGATTTCATCTACGTCAAGACCATCGATGATGTCATCAAGGCAATCTTCTGACATAAAGTTGTTCTTTTTCTTTTTTTTGACCAATTTTGCTCTGGTTTTAGACAGACAATAATGGAAGTCAAGATAGAACAAAGCTGGAAAGAAGCGCTCCAGGGTGAGTTTGACAAACCGTATTTTGCTCACCTGGTGCGCTTTCTTCATGAAGAAAAGGCGGCAGGAAAGACCATATATCCGCCGGGCCCGGCCATTTTCAGGGCATTCGAGCTGACACCTGCCGGCAAAGTAAAGGTAGTCATACTCGGACAGGACCCCTACCACGGTGCAGGACAGGCCATGGGACTGTCATTTTCCGTCCCTGACAATATTCCGGCACCTCCCTCCCTGAAAAATATTTTCAAGGAGATACACGATGACTTGGGAATCGCCATGAGCGGACGCCCGAATCTTGAAAAATGGGCCAGACAGGGGGTACTTCTGCTGAACGCATCCCTCACAGTGCAGGCAGGACAGCCGAACTCGCACAGCAATATCGGATGGACAGAATTCACCGATGCTGTCATCAAATGGCTTTCCGACCACAGGGAAGGCATTGTATTCCTGCTTTGGGGGAGCTATGCCAGAGCCAAGAAGTCCCTTATAGACACCACCAGGCACCATGTGCTCGAAGCAGCCCATCCGTCGCCCCTGGCACGTGGAGCGTTCTTCGGCTGCAGGCATTTTTCGAAAACGAATGAAATCCTGATGAAGGAGGGGCTTGCTCCTATCGACTGGCAACTGTAACAACGGACCTAAACAGCACACGAATATACAATGAAACGAACAGCACTTTTCCCAGGCTCATTCGATCCTTTCACGGCAGGTCATCTCAATATTCTCAAACGCGCACTGACCATGTTCGACGAGGTAGTCGTAGCCATAGGGATAAACATAGACAAAAGAGGGCATTTTTCCACGGAGACGAAGACCGAAATCATCAGGCAGGCCACTGCAGGGCTGGAAGGAGTCCGGATCACGAGATACGACACCCTCACCGTGGATATCTGCCGAGAACTCGGCATAAGACATATTGTCCGCGGAGTCAGGAACATGATAGATTTCGAGACGGAACGCTCCATAGCTGATGCGAACCGCCGTCTTGCGCCTGAAATAGACACTATCATAATTCCGACTGCCCAGGAATTCGCCCATATTTCATCCACTGCCGTCAGGGACCTGATAAAGCACGGAGGAGACACATCGCTGTTCGTGCCCGAGGGCGTTGACCCCAAACTGCTCGGAGCCGAATGATGACCAGACCGGCGGCAATAATATTGTCATTGACAGCATGGCTGTCAATACAGGTATCCGTCTCGGCCCAGCCGGATACTGCAGCGATGAACGCACTTGGGGAAAAGCTCGAAGAATACCTGAAGATAATAGAAAAAGAGCCGGCAGACGTCAAGTGCGGAGAAACCGATTTCCTGATAGAAAGCTGCCAGGACTCTCTCGTCAGGCAATATACCGCGCTGAAGCTCTACAATCATTTTATCCGGTCCAGGCTCATGGGTGACGAAACAGTGGCCATCCATATATACGATAAATGGTTCGGGTCCGGGAAAGTGGCGATGAAAAGCGATATAGACATGATGAATGCAAGGATATTCGCCACATTCAACAGGCAGTCGCTCATAGGGTCCAGAGCGCCGGAACTGACGATGGTGGATATCGACGGCCAATATGCCGACCTGTTCCGCCAAGGTACTTGCAGCGACAGGCCTTCGGTTCTTTTTTTCTATGACAGCGGATGCCCTACATGCAAAATGGACGCTGTCATGCTCCGGAGTATTCTCTCGGACAGCAAATACATGGTGAATTTATATGCGATATACACGCAGCAGTCTGAGGAGGACTGGAAAAATTTCGTGACCGGATATCTCGACATAGAAAATCCGCAGGTCAATATCCGCCACCTCTGGGATCCGGACCTGTCTTCCGATTTCCAGCTGAAATACGGGCTGCTTCAGACCCCAGGCATTTTCCTGATATCACGTACGGGGACTGTCATCGGAAGGAAACTGGATGTCATCGCCCTGAAACAGCTTCTGGACATATATTGCAAGCCGTACGAATACGGGAACGAAGAGTCGGAAGCCTTCTATGACCGCATATTCTCGGAATACGGAGGATCTCCGGAATGCGGCCAGGTCAGGAAAATCTGCGACGAGATAGCTGATAAGACACTTTCCGGGAAAGACACCCTGCTTTTCAAACAGATGACCGGAGATCTGATGTACTGGCTCGGAAACCGGAGGGGAGAAGGACTGAAATGCGGACTGGATTATCTGATCGGCAAGTATATAACAGGCAAGCCCGATATTTGGACCGATAGCGACGATTCGTTGAAGATACTGCCCTGGGCGGAGATGCTGTCCGACCTGCTCGGGAAAGCGGATATCGGCAGCCGCCTGCCGGATATCACAGTCAGCGGCCTGCTGAAAAAAGGTGGCAGGGAAAAGACCAGGACAATCCGTCTGGACAGGCTGAGGAATGCTACGGTAATATTCCACACCGAAGGCTGCAGTTTCTGCAAGGCTGAACTGGAAGCTGCTGATTCATTGTCCGGAACGGACAGAAAAATGAAATTCTTCATAATAGACATGGACCTGCTGATAGACAGCGATCCCGATACGGCATTCGCTCTTTTCGAACGCATGGATCTATCCGTGATGCCATATATAACCGTTGTGGACGGAAAAGGGACTGTGCGCCGGAAGTATGTCTCCCTTACCGGGAAGAAGGTTTCCTGATTATAAACCTGACGGCAAGTGCGGCTGTCAGAAGCCAGAATACGAAGGTGCAGACCCTGCCCGCAATATCTCCGTTCCTGACGAAAAATGTCAGTTCGTCATTCCTGTTTACATGACCGTGCAATACTGCAGGCTCCCACCATCCGGTCCTGTCTTCGATTTCCCCTTTCTGGTTTATGATGGCCGAAATTCCTGTATTGGCACATCTGGCTATACTGCGGCGAGTCTCTATGGCCCTGAGGGAAGCATATCTGAGATGCTGCCGGTATCCGGGGGTATTGCCCCACCATGCGTCGTTGGTAATGATGGTCATCACTTCCGCGCCCTTGCGGACATATCCGGTATAATACTCCCCATAGACCGATTCATAGCATACGGCACAGCCGACAGGGATTCCGGCGCCTCCGATGCCACGGACGTGAAGGACTGAAATGGAATCCTGGCCGATGCAGCGCCCCATGACACCGCCCAGCATATCGTCGATTCTGCAGAATATCGCAGGATAAGGCGTCTTTTCCACCGCCACTACCAATTTGTTCTTGTGGAAAATCTCCGCATTCCCTGTCCCGTCCGTCATCAGAGCCGAATTATGGGATTCCACCCATCTGCCGTCACGGACCTTTCTGGCCGTATGGGAAGGGCGGCCGACCGAGCTGATATAGGTCCTGGATGATGCTCCGAAAAGGATATTCACACCTGGAAAGTCTTTCAGGAAATCATCGAAAAGCCGCAAGGTCCGGCTTGCATAAAGGTCATTCGTGACCACGTCATTGGTGAAAGTCTCCGGAGCGAGGACCAGAAGAGGCGCCTTATCCGAACTGTCATTCCGTCTGTAGTCCAGGAAATCACCGGCCTGGGAAAGGAAAACGGCATTCTGCTGAGCCTGCGTCATAGCTTGGAACTTGTTGTACGGATCTATGTTCGGCTGGACGATGACTACTTCGAGAGGATCGGACTTCTCCTCATATCTGTCGTAAATCATATCCGACACCATGAACGGCGCTATCAGTATGACAGCGCAGCCTGCCACGGATGCAGTCCGGGCTTTCCAGTTGAAGCGGAACGACCATGTGCCGTCGGAAAGGGCCACGAGAATGCCGAAGACGGAAAGGTTCGACAGCCATATCCAGAGCGAACCGCCCAGGACTCCGGTATATTCATACCACTGCACTGATTTTATGCTTGTCGCAAAGGCGTTTCCCAGCACAAGCCACGGCCACGAAATATCTGCGTCAAAGTATGCGCGCTCCCAGGCTATCCACATGACCATGAGGAAAATATACGGCAACACGCCTGAGAATCGTCTCTTGCTGAATCTGTAGATGCCGAAAATGACCGACATCTGGAATGCGTTCGCGAAGACAGCGAAAAGCCCGCCCCCGACAGTGGCGTTGCAGACCCAGAAAGTAGTCGCAGCATTCCATAACACAAACGACAGATAGTGCCACAGCCAGAAATGCCTGTACCCGGTCAACGTAGCGATACGGTCCATGATGAGCAGCGGCAGGAAACCGAAAAGTGCCGCGAACCCCATGTGAGGGACAAGAAACGGCAACGACATCAGTGCCGCAAATATGACTGAAAGACAGGCAAAAAACAGATTCGTGTTCTTCATCTCCGGAAATTTGCCCACAAATATACGAATACTATTTTTTTATTTTCCCATATCTGTATATCTTTGCGTGCTTTCAGTATGGAGAACTCGATGGTCCTGGATATTGTAAAAGGTTTTGCCATAGGCATCTGCGCATCTGCCCCCGTAGGGCCGATAGCCATACTGGTCATCCAGAAATCACTGAGCAATGGCCATAAGGCCGGATTCATAACGGGCCTGGGAGCCTGCGTGGTGGATACGGTTTTTTCCATAGTAGCCATATTCGCTCTTGCCGCGGCGGAAAGACTGATAAACGAACACAGGGAACTGATACTTCTCGCAGGAGGAATAGTCGTGACAATACTGGGCTGGAGCATGAGTACATCAGACCCGTTCAGAAAGCTCAAGGCCAGGGAAAGCAAGCGGACAGCAGTGTCGGTAACCGATTTCCTGCAGGCCATTGCCATGGGACTTTCGAACCCCGGGGCGATATTCGTGATTTTCGCGCTCTTCGCGTTTTTCGGCATAGGTCCGCTGGACAGCTCCGACTGGAGAGTCGCCCCCATAATCCTGTCCGTAAGTCTCGGTTCGGCATTCTACTGGTTTATAGTCACCTGGCTGCTAAGCCATTTCAGGAAAAGGTTCAGACTGCGGACTATACTGTGGATTAACCGGATTACCGGAGCCATAATAATCATCATAGGTCTGGTACTCCTCGGTGAAGGAATATTCAGGATACTGTTCCGCGGGGCCAGCCTGTTTTAAACGCATGGAAATATTAAAACTCTCAATATGAGCATCAAGAATTTCATTTTCAACCGAATAACTGTCAATATCCTTGCAGGTATCCTCCTTGTCGCCGCACTGATATTCGGCACAAGAATATTTCTGGACAAGGTAACCAGGCACAATCTCGAAATAACTGTTCCCGACCTGACGAACATGAGTGTGGCCGAAGCGCAGAAAATAGTGACTGCCGACAAGATGAAACTCGAAGTCATAGATTCGGTATATGTCAGGAGAATGGGGAAAGGGCTGATATACAGACAAAATCCACAGGCAGGAAGCAAGGTAAAGGAAGGAAGACGCATTCTGCTGACAATAAATGCGGTAAATGCAAAAAAAGTCATGATGCCGAACCTGATAGGCTATTCCATGAGACAGGCCAAGGCTGAAATCCTGTCTAAAGGACTTCGCATAGGCAGACTGATATATGTCACGGACATAGCTACCAACAATGTGCTGGAACAGCATTACAACGGAAGCGGCATTCTGCCTGGAACCATGGTGGAGAGCGGAGCCGTGATAGATCTGGTACTCGGTCTCAACAATGACGACTGCGTGACCTATGCCCCTTCCGTCACAGGCTTGAGATATATGAATGCCGTCGAAGCCATACATGATAATTCGCTGAATGTAAAGGATGTAATCTTCGACGATACCGTAAAGGACTATACGGATTCCCTGAATGCGGTAGTATATATGCAGGAACCTGATTACGGTGAAACCCCGCTGCTTATGGGGATGGATATCTCGCTGCATCTGACTACGGACATAAGCAAGGTCCCGGTCCCTGAAGAAGATGAAGAAGAAACTGAAGAAAATTCCGGACTCTGATGACCAGAAAGATATTCTGTCCCGATGAGGACCTTATGGACGATCCTGTCACAATGGACGACGGAAACGATCTCGACATAGATGACGAGCAGAGAGAAATGTTCGAACACTTCAGGCTGGAACTGGACAAGGGACAGATGCCCATGCGTGTGGACAAATATATGGCCACGCATCTTGAAAACACATCCAGGAACAGAATCCAGCTGGCCATCAAGCAGGAATATGTCAAGGTGAACGGCAAGACCGCCAAAGCCAACACTGTGGTAAGGCCTGGAGATGTCATCTCATTCGTCATGCCTTACCAGAGAAGAGGCCTGGAAATCCTCCCGGAAAATATCCCCCTCAACATAGTCTACGAAGATGACGACCTGCTGGTCCTGAATAAAGACGCAGGTATGGTGGTGCATCCGGGACACGGTCATTTTTCCGGAACTCTGGTCAATGCACTGGCCTATCATCTCGGCATAAGCCAGGGACCGGATGCGGAAGACGAACGCATGGGAGTCCTTGTGCACAGGATAGACAAGGACACTTCAGGTCTTCTGGTAGTGGCGAAAAACGATGAGGCCCAGCTGGATCTCGCCAGACAGTTTTTCGTTCATTCCATTGACAGGAGGTATGTGGCCGTAGTGTGGGGGAACCTGAAAGACGATGAAGGTACCATCACCGGAAACATCGGACGTGACCCGAACGACAGGATGAGATTCAAGGTATTTCCCGACGGGGACTTCGGGAAGCATGCAGTCACCCACTACAGGGTTCTGGAACGCTTCGGATTCGTTACGGTCGTGGAATGCCGTCTGGAAACAGGACGGACCCATCAGATAAGGGTCCATTTCAACTGGATAGGCCATCCGCTTTTCAATGATGAAAGATACGACGGTTCAGAAATCAGAAAAGGTACCATCTATGCCAAATACAGGCAGTTCATAGAAAACTGCTTCAAGATCATGCCGAGGCAGGCTCTGCATGCCAAGACACTCGGTTTCATTCATCCGAGGACGAAAGAACACCTTGTATTCGACTCTCCCCTGCCTGATGACATGAAATCACTCATAGAAAAGTGGAGGAATTATACTTCTGCTTCAAAGCAGGAATCATAGGCATTTTACCGCCTGTGCGGAGGAGGTCCCATCGGTCCGCGTCCGCCAGGCCCCCTGCCGCCCTGAGGTCCGCCGAAATTCCCGAACCTGTACGTAAGCGACACGATGATATAACGTCCGAGAGTATTGTTCCTGGTCTCCAGATGATAGTTTGATTCATCCGTAACCGACAGGTTCTTGGACTGGTTGAAGATATCGTAGGCCTTGAGGGCCAGAGTGAACTTGTCCTTGAACAAAAGTTTGTTTATCTCGGCATTGAATATTATTTCATCTTCCTGTGGTGTTGTATAGCCGTCGTACCAGTTATAGTCGAGGCTGGATATCAGGTTAAATCCTCCAGGAATGGTCCAGTTTACGGAAGCGTCCACCTGGTTGTTCCACGTAGGCTTCTGGTTGTATGAAGATATCGTGTACCATGACTTGGACATTCTGGTACGTCCTCCGAGATTCACCTCCACGACCTCGGTACGGAAAGTGAAACGCAGTCTCTGGGTAAAACTCAGACTTCTGGTCTTGTTTTCAGTGAACATCCGATCCCTCATGGAACTGAAATCTCTCTGGAAACTGTCGTAGTCGAACTCGGCAGTAGAACTGTCATAATAGAGCCCTGTATCGAATCCGCCTGTCTTGCCGATATATGAATTGGATTCATTGTATCTGGCATAAGTCATCGAAAATATGGAAAACTTCGATTCTTTTCCGAAAGGAGAATTGACCATCACCCTGGCATCGGCGGACCCTGACAGCGGGCCGTTCACAGGAATTGAATACTGCGCACCGTTGCTGTCATACCACTGGGCATTCACTATCGGGTCCTGGACCAGGCTTCCGCCTAAACGTCCGTGAACCGACATGAACGTCTCCCTGTCAGTATAGCCGAACATAGCCCTGACATTATGATTGAAGTACGGTATCAGATACGGATTTCCGAGCGATACGTTAAGAGGGTCGGAATTGTCCGGCACAGGCATGAGCTGGGAAGTAGACGGCTGGGACGAGCGCCCGAAATAGAACATTCTGACATTCGTATTGTCGTTTATGTCATATCCCAGCATGGCCTGGGGAGACCAGTTCAGCACTTTGCTGTCATACGATTCTCCGTTAGTCTCGTTATGCGTATCAGTAGGTCTTATGGCAGCACCAAGCTGTGCCCTGAGTTTCTCTTTCTGATACATGAAGTTGAGACCTGCACTCTGATTCACATATCTGTTCAGTATGTTGTTCGAGTAAGTATTGTCGTAAGTTTCCCCCGCAGGATCGTAAACCATGTGTCCGGCATCGATATCCACAAGGTCGGACGCAATGCCTCCGCTATTATAAGTATCCTTGACCGACGTGCTTCTGTTCCAGCTGTATGAATAATTGGCTTCCAGATAAAAATCGTGGCCGAGAGGTTCGGTATAGACCAGGCGCCCTGTCATGGAAGCGCTTCTGGAATTCTGGTCGAACCTCTGGTTTATGACACTGTCGCGCGGCGTTTCGTTCTCGAAAGTCCTCGTCAGGGACTGGTTGTAGCCGAGAAGTCCGTTATTGCTGAAATTATAATTGAAGCTGAGGGAGAGAGTCCTTCCCGGTTTGCCCAGCCTCTGGCGGAAAAGCAGGAAGCCGTTCGCAGTCCAGTTTCGGTTCACGCCGGTATTTTCATTGAATCCCAGATTAGTGGTATCGCGGACGGAATCCATCTCTGTCAAGGTCAGGAAATCGGAATATTCGGTATAACTGCCGTTTCCGAAATTGAACTGAGGTTCGAAAAGTATGGAAGTATTCTCGCTGAACTTATGGTCGAGCCGTAAACCGAAACGGTGTCCGTCGCTGTTCGATACATTCTGACCGTCATTATCATAAATCAGAAAGCTGCCGTCATCCATATACGTCGTTCTGGAACTCTGCTCCTCCACAAAACTTTTCGATCCGCCGTACATATAGTTTCCGTTCAGTTCCATATCACCGTCCAGCAGGTCGAATGCACCGTTGGCTCCGGCCATCCAGGAAGTCGTTATTCCGTTCCGGCCCCAGCCGCCTACTCCCCTTCCCATGCCGCGCGAACCTCTCATGGTCTGCATCATGCTGCTCGCCACATCGCGGAATCCACGGTTGTTGGTATTGTTGGCATTCAGAATAATGCTGAGCTGGCTGTTCTGGGTAAACCGGCCGGCCATGGCTGCCGCCTGATATCTCCACCCGTCACTGGCTGCAGTCCTGCCGTCCGTATAATATCCCTTGTCCGGCAAATCATGACCGCCTCCGGCCATGGCATTTCCGAACCATCCGTCCATCATACCGGGCTTGACGGACAAATCGATGACGGTTTCTTCGTCACCGTCATCAATGCCTGTGAACTCTGCCTGCTCGGATTTTTTCTCCACCACACGCACCTTCTCGATAATCTTAGCAGGAATATTCTTGGTAGCCAGCTGAGGATCATCCAGGAAAAACTCCTTCCCGTCGATCATCACCTTTGAAATGGTCTCCCCGTTTGCAGTTATGGAACCGTCGGAACCTATCTCGACTCCGGGAAGTTTCTTCAGCAGTTCTTCCAGCATGTCATTGTCCGAAGTCTTGAATGAAGAAGCGCTGTATTCTATCGTATCTTTCTTGACGATTATAGGATTACCTATGGCCGTTACGCTGGCCGCATCCAGAACCTCCACGTCCTGCGACATCTTGATTTCTCCCAGGTCCACGGATTTGGCCACCTCGATCTCTTTTTCATACGTCCTGTACCCCATAATCTCGGCTTTCAGGACATAAGTTCCTTTTGGGACTTTGGTGAGATTGGCGATACCTTCGGCAGAAGTAAGCACATATTTCGACGGGGTACGCGCGCCCTTGAGCGTAAGAGAAACGGTAGCGAAGCCTACCGGTTCAGAATTCGAAGCATCGGAAAGCTTCAGTTTCACGGAAAACTGTTGCTGGGCAAAAGCAGATAAAGACACTGACAGCAGGAGCACCACTGTCACAATGCGGACTACAAGTCGCGTCGGATAGGTTTTAGACATAAAATAACACAATATCTACGCAAGAAAAACTCCCGACCGCACTTACGGCCCGGCAACAATAACAGGCAAAATATTTACATGCAAATTTTGTGCCCGTGCACATTTATTTTATCCTTTCGGGGTGCGACTCCAGAAATTGTTTCCAGCCGCCTGATGATTTCATGGAAAGAAGGGGGTTGGACTGATGGAAATAATGGCACAAGGCCAATGCCAGGGCATCAGTCGCATCAAGATGTTCAGGATTGAGGCTTACACCCAGAATCTTCTGTATCATGATGCAGACCTGTTCCTTGGACGCCGCCCCCACTCCGGTAATGGATATTTTCGCTTTTCTCGGAGCATACTCCGCCACAGGTATCCCACGCCTCAAGGCAGCCGTTATCGCAGCTCCCTGCGCCCTGCCGAGCTTCAGCATTACCTGAGGATTTTTTCCATAGAACGGAGATTCGACAGACAGCTCGTCAGGAGAATATAAATCCAGCAGCCTGTCCATCTGCTCGCTTACCATTCTGAGTTTGCCGAAATGATCTTTCTCCTTACGCATGTCGACCACCCCCATGTCCACGTATGAGACACTCCTGCCGACAACACGAATGACCCCGAAGCCCAACAAATTGGTTCCGGGGTCAATTCCCATTATCGTTTTTCCAGAATCGCCGGATTCACGCATAATACAGATTAATCTATCACGTCAAAACCCGTATACTGCCTGAGTGCTTCAGGGATGATTATCCTGCCGCCCTTCTGGTTATTTTCAAGCAAGGCAGCCACCACACGCGGCAAGGCAAGAGAACTGCCGTTAAGTGTATGGGCGAGCTGGATTTTGCCATCCGCATCCTTGTATCTGAGTTTAAGCCTGTTTGCCTGATATGATTCGAAGTTGGAAACAGAGCTTATCTCCAGCCATCTTCCCTGTGCTGCCGAATAGACTTCGAAATCATAGGTGATGGCAGACGTGAAACTCAGATCACCGCCGCACAGACGGAGAATCCTGTATGGGAGACCGAGTTTCTTCACTATACCTTCCACATGCGAGATCATCTCGTCGAGAGCCGCATAGGAATTCTCCGGTTTCTCGATTCTGACGATTTCTACCTTGTCGAACTGGTGAAGTCTGTTCAGGCCTCTCACATCCTTTCCGTAAGAACCGGCTTCCCTTCTGAAACATGGGGTATAAGCCGTCATTTTTACAGGGAAATCATTGTTTCCGAGAATTACATCACGATATATGTTCGTAACAGGGACTTCCGCAGTAGGTACCAGATAATAATTGTCCAATGTCGCGTGATACATCTGGCCTTCCTTGTCAGGAAGCTGGCCGGTGCCGAAGCCCGAAGCTTCATTCACCATTACCGGAGGCTCGACTTCAAGATACCCCGCTGCCGTATTGATATCCAGGAACATGTTTATAAGGGACCTCTGCAGTCTGGCACCTTTTCCCTTATAGACCGGGAAACCGGCTCCCGTAAGTTTCACTCCGAGGTCGAAATCGATGATATCCAGTTTTTTGGCCAATTCCCAATGAGGCAGTGCATCAGAGCCCAGGGCAGGAATTTCGTTTCCTGTTTTCACCACTACGTTGTCTTCCGAATTCAATCCTTCCGGCACCAGATCGCAAGGGATGTTGGGCAGAAGCACCATCAGCGATTCAAGTTCACTGTTATTCTCGGCGGATCTGGTTTCCAGCTCCTTCGATTTATCCTTCAGCGCAGACACTTCGCTTTTTACAGCCTCGGCATCTTCCTTTTTCCCTTCCTTCATCAGAGAACCGATTCTGGCAGCCTTCTGCTTCTGCTCTGCCAGACAGCCGTCAAGTTCCATCTGCAGAGCCCTTCTGGTTTTATCCAGCTCCACAATCTTGCAGACGATTTCGCGGGCATCAAAATGCTTGACCGCAAGTTTTTTGATCACATATTCCGGATCTTCACGGAGTAACTTAAGCGTCAACATGGTATTATGATTTAAGATTTCATAAAAAAAGAGGACTGTACTCCCCCGGAGCAACAATCCTCTTGTCAAATTCTTCGTCCCGGAGCCTAGTTCTCAAAAGGAACGACCGAGACATATGACTTGGCATCGGCTTTCTTGCAGAATTTAACCTTACCGTCAATGAGCGCATACAGAGTATGATCTCTGCCCATTCCGACATTCTGGCCAGGATTATGGACCGTACCGCGCTGACGGACGATAATATTTCCCGCCTTTACTACCTGATCGCCGAATTTCTTCAGGCCCAATCTTTTGCTGTGTGATTCACGACCGTTCTTGGAACTACCAACACCTTTTTTATGTGCCATAATAAAATCCTCCGAATCTTTTAATTAAGCAATTTCGTTAATCTGAATTTTTGAAAGATACTGACGGTGACCTGTCATCTTCTGATAGCCTTTACGGCGTTTCTTCTTGAAAACAAGCACTTTCTTGCCTTTGCAAGAGTCATCGAGAACGGTAGCTTTCACTACCGCGCCTTCGATATAAGGAGCACCTACCTTTACATCTCCGTCCGAATCGATCAGCAGAACCTTGTCCAGAACAAGGGATGCGCCTTTCTCATCAGCAAGACGATTAACGAAAATTTCCATACCAGCCTCAACCTTGAACTGCTGGCCTGCAATCTCTACTATTGCGTACATAATCTAATGAAAACTTAAAAGTTCCGACTGTAAGCGGCTGCCTAAGCAGCTCTTTGTCAACGGCTTAACAATCATATAATTATTTTGGTCTGCAAAAATAACACTTTTTGCCGAGATGACAAAAAAAAAATGGTAAATTTGTTCCGGCCGGAAGGCAGGTATTACAAATAATGATATGATGGACACTCCTTTCATTTACGACAGCTTTGTCACAGGGAAATATTTCATTGGCAGGAAAACCGAATGCAACTCACTCAGAAACCTTCTGGAGCAGAAAGAAAACATCTGCATATACGAACCTCCCAAGACAGGCAAGATGTCCGTCATCCAGCAGACGATGTTCAACATGAGACTCGCCGGCATGCAGTTCGCCGCCCCTCTGGTAGATCTTTTCAACGTCCGCGACATCAGGCAGTTCCTGCTGAAATTCGGTTCTGCCATCATTCGCAGCACGGCTTCCACACCGGCAGAATACGGGGAAATCGTGCGGACAATGCTGTCGGATACGCATTTCACATTCGACCAGGAAAGATTTTCCGCCCATGACGAAATACTGACGGCAGACTGCCGGCCTGATACCAACGACATAAGGAAAATGCTTGCGCTTCCCAGGGAAATGTCCGCACGGCAAGGCCTGAGCATATTCATAATAATATCGGAATTCCAGAATCTGCTGTCCCTGGGAGAGACTGGGTACGAGACCGTATTCAAAATCATGATGGAGGACTTCACGGGCGACGACAAATCAGGGAATCCGCATGTTTCGTACATATTGTCCGGTTCCAAAGTCAATGCGATGAAATTCATCTTCGAAGAAAGAAAATACTTTTACAGACAGGTCGAGCATCTCCCTCTGAACGGAATAGACAGCCGGGAAATCTCTGACCATATCACAAGGGGATTTCTGACAGGAGGGAAAGTAATCGAGCAGGATCTCATGGCGGGGACAGTAGAACTGTTCAAGGGCAATCTCTGGTACATAACGCATTTCGCTTCCATCTGCAATTCCCTGTCTAAAGGATTCATGAACGAGGGCATACTGATGGATGCCCTGCGAATCATCCTGTCAATACACACGACCAGGTTCAAGGCAATTACTGACGACCTTTCCGTCCACCAGATCAGCCTTCTGCGTGCAATCACTGACGGGGAAGTCCGTTTCAGTTCGGTAGAAGTCATAGAAAAATACGACCTGCATTCTTCCGCAAATGTCAGGAGAGTGAAGGAAGCCCTGCAGAAAAAGGAAATAATCACATTCGACGACAACGGGAAACCGTCTTTTCTGGACCCGCTTTTCGAATATTGGATCAGAAAATATTATTTTGAAAAGGAATAGCATGAAAAAGAAGAAACTGGCAGTACTGACCGGAGCCGGTGCAAGCGCTGAAAGCGGCATAAGCACTTTCAGGGACAGCAACGGATTATGGGAAAACTATAATGTGGAAGATGTAGCATCGATAGACGGCTGGCGCAGGAATCCCGGCCTGGTTCTGGATTTCTACAACACCAGGCGCAAGGAACTTGCTTCAGCAAAACCGAACGCCGCTCATCTTGCCATTGCAGAACTGGAAAAAGACTATGACGTAACAGTCATAACCCAGAATGTGGACAACCTCCATGAACGGGCAGGAAGTACCGGAATAATCCATCTGCATGGAGAACTGACAAAAGTAAGGCCGGAAGACAGATGCAACGACATGGATAATTTTTCAGAAGAATCCGTATTCGACATCGGATACGGGGAAATACATATAGGGGACATGGCTCCGGACGGAGCGCAGCTGAGGCCACATATCGTATGGTTCGGTGAAGCAGTACCTAAAATAGAGGCAGCGATCAATGCCGTGGAAAAAGCCGACATACTGCTGATCGTAGGCACATCCCTGCAGGTATATCCTGCTGCCGGGCTCTACAGATATGCAGGATTCGACACACCTATATATATAATAGATCCGAAGGATGTCCCTGTCCATGACAAAAGGATAATACATATCAAGGATGTAGCTACCAAAGGCATGGAGACATTCAAAAATATTTTGAATTCAAAATAATCTGCTTATCTTTGCAGCCTTGAATAAAAGGAGGTGATTAGACATGATTATAGTACCGGTAAAGGAAGGCGAGAACATCGAGAAGGCTCTTAAGAAGTTCAAGAGAAAATTCGAAAAGACTGGAGCGATCCGCGAACTCCGTGCGAGAAAAGCATTCGTGAAACCTTCAGTAAAGAGAAGAGAAGAGATAAAGAAGGCCATCTACGTACAGCACATGCAGCTCATGGACGAGCAGTAGTCCGAAGGTGGACAAAGAATACTATGTTGCAGGTAACAGACAGTTACCTGCAACGTTTTTTTTATACCGATTATTGTATACATTTGTATTTTGTCTTGACAGGAATAATCTATGGAAAAGAATATCGGCATGAAGAAAAAATCCGGCAAGTGGAAAATTCTATGGACAGTGCTCCTGGCGATAGCCGGAATATGGGCAGTGATATTGATTGTACTGCAGATAGCCTTGACACCCGGAGTTCTGACCGGAGCGGCGAACAGGATTGCCGCACAGATGGTAGACGGCGATGTATCTTTCGGCAAGGTACGGGCTTCGGTTTTCAGGAACTTTCCATACGTAACCGTCACATTCGACAGTCTGTCAGTAACATACCCTGCCGGACGTTTCGAGAAGTACGGAGCAGGGAAAGACTGGTATACCAGCCAGGGACGCGGAGAATCCGGCGACACGCTGATGTCTTTCAGCAGACTCTCGGCATCCGTAAACATTTCGAGCCTGCTGTCAGGACAGATAAACATACCGAGAGTCTCGCTTTCCAAGCCGAGAATTTATGCCACCATGTACAATGACAGCACTGCGTCATGGAACATATTCCGCCTTACCGGAAACGATACTGAAGAAAAGTCCGACACGTCCGAAAGCGGGCTGCCGGACATGGTCATAGGACGGATACGGCTGACAGACAGGCCGCGCATCGTTTTCAGCAGCATCCCGGATTCCACAAACATATCACTTAGCATGAAAAAGATGGTCTTTTTCGGCAGGGTCGTGACAAAAGACATTCATAAAAGCCGGCTCGGCCTCAAGATAGACACTCTTTTCATGACAGGAAGATTTCCGGCCGACACCGTAGCCCTGAGAATGGACAATTTCGTCATCAGGGGGAAAGACCGCGGGATAAATGTCAGGGCTATGGCCACTGCATATCTGGCAACAGGGACTTACGGACGCATGAAAGTCCCCGTAGAAGTCGATTCCAGAATTTCTTTCCCCCAGGACAGCATCCGCAGGGTTTCCATAGAAAACCTGAATGCAAGATTCGCGGACATACCGGTCATGGCGAAAGCGGATGTCGGCTTCAAGGGGGACAGCATCTATGTGGACGGCGGATGCTACATACATGACTGCGAAATCATGAAACCGATAAACTATTTCGGGAAAAACCTGATGAAAGGCCTGGGAGATTTCAGGACAGATGCAGTGATTTCGCTTGCGGCAAAAGTTGACGGATGGCTAGATACACATGGGCACATTCCGGCAGTAGACGCCGTTCTGGAGATACCGGTTACGAACATCTCGCATAAAATTCTGGGAGACAATAAAATCGGCCTGAAAGCCACCTTGAAGGGCGAGGAATCCGGACGAATGGACGTGAAACTGGACAGCGTACTTTTCATCGGGAAAGGCATTGCGCTGGCAGGCGCAGGAAAGGCTGAAGACCTGCTCGGCAAAGATCCGCAGCTGAGCGTGGACAGCCGTTTCTTTCTGAATCTGGACACTCTGTCTACCCTGATAAGACGTTTCACCGGTTATTCGGCTGCAGGACGGATGTCGGCAGAACTTAAAGGGGATATTCTGATGTCGCAGATCTCGCCTTACACATTCGCCGACGCCGATCTGAAAGGCAACATCAGAAGCCGCAAACTGATCCTGTATTCCCCTGAAGACTCCATAGATGTCTACATAGACAGCCTGGACGTGAAACTCGGAACTTATGCCAACATATACAACACCAGGATAACCGAAGGTGAAAGGATGATGGGACTGGCGGCCTGCGTGGACAGCATACGGCTGAGATATAAGGACAGCATGTCACTCATGGGCAGGAAACTCTCTCTGCTGGCACAGAATTCGGCAGCGGTTATCAATCAGGACGACTCCTCTGCATTCTATCCGTTCGGAGGCAGATTCGAGGCAGGATTCCTGTCGATGAGAGGAGCCGACACATCTGTCATGGCACTCGCCAAATCAGTGAACAGATTCAGCATCATGCCGAAGGAAGGAAGTCCTGATGTCCCCGTGCTCGGCCTGACGAGCAATACAGGAATGGTATTCGTCAAGGGGACTGTCAACAGGCTGGCCGCCAGGAATATGAACCTGTCGGCCAATGCAGCCATGAACTCCATAGAGCGCAGAAGGAAGGCCAGGGCGTTCGTAGACTCCCTATCCAGGGCAAATCCGGACGTACCTCTCGATTCCCTTTTCAGACAATTCCGGCGCAACCGCCCTGTAAGGGAAATCCCGGAATGGCTTACAGAGGATGATTTCAGGAAAAGCGATATCAGTTTCGACATAGGGGAAAACATACGGAAATATTTCAGGGAATGGGATATGCATGGCTCCGTCTCCCTGGACAGGATGAACGTCATGTCGCCATATTTCCCTTTGAGAAACAGGATAAACGGCTTTTCCGGCACTTTCAACAACAATGAAATCAGAATAGACAGCCTGAAAATATCAAGCGGAAGATCCGCTCTTTCCGCCAGCGGAGCCCTTACAGGACTGAAGATGGCCATTCTGCGCAACGGATTCCTGCTGTTGGATGTGAATGTCGAATCCGACAGACTGGATCTGAACCAGCTTCTGGCTGCATATTCCGCAGGACAGAAATTCGATGCTGATGAGTTCACGGGAACTGACATGACATCGCTGGATGACGACGAATTCGAAGGGATGATTATGGCGGACAGCACACAGGTCGCATCCGATTCCAGCACTCTTGTGGTCATACCGGCCAATATCGCTGCCGAAATAAAACTGGATGCCAGAAATGTCCGGTATTCGAAACTGGAAATGGATAGAATGACCGCAGATCTGACGGTAAAGGAAAGATGCGTCCAGTTTACAAATACTTCTGCAGTCACCAATATGGGAAATCTGTTCTTCGAAGGTTTTTATGCCACCCGAACCAAAAAAGACCTGAAGACCGGATTCAATCTGAATTTTTCGAAAATAACAGCGGAAAAGGTGATTGAAATGCTGCCTGCCATCGACACTGTCATGCCGCTTCTCAAATCTTTCAAAGGAGAGCTGAATCTGGAAATGGCTGCGACTGCAGACATCGACACTGCCATGAGCATTCTGGCTCCATCCATAAACGGAGTGATCAGAATCGGAGGAAAACATCTTCAGCTCCACAATGACGAAAGTATAAAGAAAATCGCCAGAATACTGAAATTCAAGGACAGGGAAAATACATACATAGACAAAATGACAGTTGAAGGTCTCATTGCGGACAGCAGGCTGGAGATTTTCCCTTTCGTGCTGGATATAGACAGGTACATTCTGGCGATGAGCGGAGTCCAGAATCTGGATTCCTCATTCAAATACCATGTCTCCGTCATAGAATCTCCGCTGCCTTTCAGACTCGGCATCGACCTGTGGGGAGACTTCGATGACATGAAATTCAAGATAGGCAAGGCAAAATACAAGAGTGCAAATGTACCTGTATTCACGGCAGCAGTCGATCAGGTGAAACTGAATCTGGCAGAGTCCATAAGGGACATCTTCAGGAAAGGTGTGGATAACGCCGTATCCGAAAGCCGCAGGCAGAAAGCGATAAACGACTACAAGAAACGGATAGACTATGTCCAAGCCGTGGACGAGCAGATGGACACATTGACTTCCGAGGAACAGAAGTCCCTGGATATGTAACAGCATAATGGCGACAAACAGTAGAAAAATTAAAGGACAGACATCATGAACAGTCAGGAATATATTGAAGTTTCCATGAAAATCACTCCTTTCAGCGAGGAGAATGCAGAGATACTGATGGCGGAACTGGATGAAATACCTTTCGAATCCTTTACGGTAGAAGAGCCGCTTCTGAAAGGCTACATCCAGAAAGAAAGTTATAATCCCCAGATGCTTAAAATCGTTCTGAGCGGGACAGACGATATGGGATTCGAGGTCTCGTTCACTTCGACCCTGATTCCTCCGTGCAACTGGAACGCACTGTGGGAAGAACAATTCACGCCTATCGTAGTGGACAGCAAATGCACTATAAAGGCGACTTTCCATAAAGGGCTGAAAAGGACAAGATTCAACATAACCATCGACCCGAAAATGGCATTCGGGACAGGCCATCACCAGACTACGTACATGATGTGCCGGGCCCTGCTCGAAAACGAGGCTGACATCAAGGGGAAGATCGTGATGGACATGGGGTGCGGGACAGCCATTCTGGCCATTCTGGCGGCCAAGATGGGCGCGGCGCATACATACGGGATAGACATAGACGCAGTCGCCGCCGTATCTGCGTTCGACAACGCCAGACTGAACAAGGTATCGAGACATGTCGAGACATATTGCGGTGATGCCTCGCTTCTACAGATTGGGAAATATGACGTGCTGCTGGCCAACATAAACAGGAACATACTTATAGAGGATATCCCTACATATTCGAGAAGCCTGAAAAAAGGAGGACTGCTCTTTGTCAGCGGATTTTATACTGAAGATCTGCCCATGATCTCAGGCGTGGCTGAGCGTGCCGGCCTGACATTCTCCAAATCAGACAGCATGGACAACTGGTGCTGCGCGAAATTCATGAAAGAATAGCAAAAACCGGCCTCTGCTCCGGCTCCTGAAATAGGTTTTGTTTTTCAGGTTTTTATATCTATCTTTGCAGACCTGTCCAGGACCGTGAACAAGAAAAACGGCCTGAGAGGAAATGATGCGGGCGTGTTGTAATTGGTAGCCAAGCCAGACTTAGGATCTGGTGCCGTGAGGCGTATGGGTTCGAGTCCCTTCGCCCGCACAGAAAATCCCTGCTAATCAAACGATTGGCAGGGATTTTCTGTATCGAGATGCAAATATTGCTTTCAGACAAGGCCGTTCATGGCGAAATACTTCCAGAGCGGAGCTGCCATGAGAGCCTGACGGAGTTTGTCGGAAACCAGAAGCTCCCGCACCTGTTCCACAGTCATAAGGCAGACGCTCAAATCTTCGGTGTTGTCAAGATGCTGGGAAGACACTTTGCGGACACCCTTGGCCAGGAAGCAGTGAGTCAGATTGCTGGTAGTGCTGGGATTCCCCGATATGAGCATCAGTTCTTCCCATTCACCACCGCCGAAACCGGTCTCTTCCTCCAGTTCACGCTGTGCAGCCTGCAAAGGAGTCTCGCCCTTCTCGATCACACCGGCAGGAATCTCGTAGCAAGTCTTTCCCAGCCCGTAACGGAACTGCCGTTCCATCACGAAATGCCCATCCCCGGTGATGGCAATGACATTTATCCAGTCCGGATATTCCAGAACATAAAATTCGGGATTTATCCTGCCGTCAGGAAGCCTCACCTGGTCATGGCGCACAGTCAGCCAAGGACGTCTGAACAGATATTCACTGCTCACGGTTTCCCATTTGCCGTCCTCGCTGACAGCGTCATCTATATTGAAATCCTTCATATTACAGTCCGAACTTCTTGAAGAAATCATTTCCCTTGTCATCCACGAGGATGAAAGCAGGGAAATCCTCCACACGGAT
>CALUSC010000019.1 GCA_944323345.1 uncultured Bacteroidales bacterium
ATATATTAAATTATGGCTTTTTTGAAATTCAACAAGTCAGAATTGGTAAACCTGGAATATTCGCTCAAGAGGGAGATCATCGTGGCGAACAAGACAGGTGCCTATTGCAACACATCCATTGTGACCTGCAACACAAGGCGTTACCATGGACTTCTTGCTGTTCCGATCGATAAGTTGGGAGGCGGCAACTACATCCTCCTCTCTTCTCTGGACGAGAGCCTTATCGTAGGCGGCAAGCAATTCAATCTCGGCATCCATTGTTACGGTGATGTCTACGAACCGAGAGGTCATAAGTACATTGTTGACTTTGATGCCGATCCTGCACCTGAAATCGTATATAAGGTCGGTGAGATACTGTTCAGCAAAACTATTCTTATGGCTCCGGACACGGATCAGGTCCTGATCAAGTATCATCTTATCGAAGCTCCGGAAAAGGCTACGCTGATGCTGAAACCTTTCCTCGCTTTCCGCAGCGTACACAGCCTTACCAGCCAGAACCCTGACGCCAGGACCGATTTCAGGGAAATCAGCAACGGCGTGTCGTTCAATCTTTACGAAGATTTCCCTGACCTTAATCTCCAGGTCAGTACGAAGGCGCAGTTCAAGTCCCTTCCTTACTGGTACAACGGCATAACCTATTCCGACGAGATGCGCAGGGGATTCAACTGCAAGGAAGACCTGTTCGTGCCGGGATTCTTCTCTGTCACCATGAAACCGGGCGACAGTATCGTATTCTCGGCTTCTGTCGAGGAAGACGAGCCGAAAACTCTCAAACGTAAATTCAACGATGCCCTCAGGCGTCTCGGCGACATTCATAATTATCACGACCTTCTGGTCAGGAATGCCGACATGCTCAAATGCGCCAGAAACGGGCACAAACGTATAAATGCAGGTTTCTCATGGCTTGAAACCGGCCTTCTCAGGGAGACTGTCATGTCTCTTCCGGGCCTGACACTGTATGCAGACGGAAATTGCGCGGAATTCGAGGAAATTCTCGACAACCTCATAGCAGACGAGCAGGACAGGCTTTTCCGCAGGACCACTCAGGTGGAGGCTCCGCTTCTGCTGACGGATTCCATCCAGCAGTATATCCACTATCTCGAAGACGAGAATGGGGAGAAGGATGCCGGAAAGAAAGTGTGGAAAAAGTACGGGAAGACCCTGAAAGGAATTATAGAAAGTTATCTGCCGGGCCACAGGAACGAGGTGGCCATGCATCCGAACGGCCTGCTGTGGGCACAGATGGACGGTGTGGCGCTTTCATGGATGAACACGTACGTGAACGGCCATCCTGTCACTGAAAGGGCAGGCTATCAGGTGGAAACCAATGCCATGTGGTACAATGCCGTATGCTTCGCCCTCGATATGGAGATGAAATACGGCCCTAAGAAGAAAAACGATTTCGTCCGGAAATGGACTGAAATCCGCGGACTCATAGAAGATAATTTCCAGAAGACATTCTGGAATTACGAGGCGGGCTATCTGGCCGACTACGTGGACAATTCAGGCCAGAACATGGATGTGAGACCGAACCAGCTGTATGCCATCTCGCTGGATTATTCTCCTGTGGAGGACATGGTCAAGTCGGATGTCGTCATGACAGTGAACAACGAGCTCGTGACGCGCAGAGGCATCAGGACTCTTTCTCCGAGGAACGTAATGTACCGGGGAGTGTACGAGGGTTCTCAGACCGACCGCGATCTGGCATACTATCAGGGATGCTCATTCCCTGTACTCCTCGATCCTTATGTGAATGTATGTTTCAAGATGATGGGGCCGAACTTCTACAAGAAGGCCGAGTATCTGACAGAAGGTTTCTATGCCGATATCAACAAACACGGCGTAGGGGCATTCTCGGAACTCTACGACGGTGACCCTCCTCACGAGGCGCACGGAGCGATAGCATCGGCCTGCAGTACGGCTGCATTGCTCAGAGTCGATTATCTGATGAACAAATACATGAAGGAGGAATAGTTATGAAAGTTCTGATGTTCGGATGGGAATTTCCTCCTCATATTGCAGGAGGTCTGGGAACGGCATGCTACGGTATGACCAAGGGTCTGGCCGCAAATGACGTGGATGTGCTTTTCGTGATGCCTTCGGCTTCGGGAGACGAAGACCAGAGCGCAGTGAAGATCATAAACGCGAGCGACGTTCCCATCGATACTGTTTCGACTTCGGTAGATGAATTTCTCGGAAAAGTGAAATTCATCCATATCGGATCGAACATGGTGCCGTATGTGGACCCTCAGGATTTCACCAAGATGGTGGAAGAGGAGCGCAAGAGACAGATCAAGAGCTTCAGGGTACAGTACGGGCAGAAATACAAGTTTTCAGGCAAATATGGCGAGAACCTCATGGAAGAGGTCGCCAGATATGCAATGGTAGGCGCCACCATAGCCCTCCAGCATGCCGATGAATTCGATGTCATCCATGCACATGACTGGCTGACATATCTCGCCGGCATAGCTGCCAAGCAGCTGACAGGCAAGCCTCTCGTCGTACATGTCCACGCTACTTCGTTCGACCGCAGCAGCGACGACAAGATAGACACGAGAGTGTATGACCTGGAAAGGAAAGGAATGGAGGCGGCTGACAAAGTCATCGCTGTAAGCGAGCTCACCAGGAATATAGTGATCAACAAATACGGAATCTCTCCTGACAAGGTGGTCGCTGTCCACAATGCTGTGGATTTCAGCGGACGCGAGAATATCGTGGTGGAAAGGGGAGTGAAAGACAAGGTGGTCACATTCCTCGGACGTATCACATTCCAGAAAGGCCCCGAATATTTCATCGAGGCGGCAGCCAAGGTCCTCAAGAGGTGCAGTCATGTCAGGTTCGTGATGGCAGGCAGCGGCGATATGCTCAACAGGTGTATCCGCCACGTCGCCAGACTCGGCATATCCGACAGGTTCCACTTCACGGGATTCCTCCGCGGGGCAGACGTACAGAAGATGTTCGCCCTCTCGGATGTCTATGTCATGCCATCGGTATCCGAGCCTTTCGGTATCTCTCCTCTGGAGGCGATGCAGACGAACGTTCCGTCCATCATCTCCAAGCAGTCGGGTGTGGCCGAAGTCCTGAAATATGCCATCAAGGTGGATTTCTGGGATATAGATGCCATGGCCGATGCCATGTACGGCCTGCTGAACTATCCGGCAATGGCGGATATGGCGGCACGCTGCGGACGTGACGAGGTCGATGCCCTCAAGTGGAACAACGCCGCTTACAAAATCAAGAAAGTTTACGAATCCGTAATAAACAAATAGTCTGAACTTAAATTTTTAAAACGATGAAAAAAAGCATATGCCTGTATTTCCAGGTTCACCAGCCTAACAGATTGAGGTTATATAGATTCTTCGATATCGGAAAAGATTCGCATTATTATGATGATTTCGCCAACAGGACCATCCTCAGGAGAGTGGCGCAGAGATGCTACCTTCCTACCAACGAACTCCTGCTGGATCTCATAAGGGCACACAAGGGACAGTTCAAGGTGGCGTTCTCCATCTCAGGTTCAGTCCTCGAACAGTTCGACAGATACGCTCCGGAAGTCATTGACAGTTTCCGAAAGCTTGCAGGAACCGGATGTGTGGAATTCCTGGCCGAGACATATTATCATTCCCTGGCATCCCTGGCATCGCCGAGCGAGTTCCGCAATCAGGTGATGAAGCACAAGGAGACTATCGAACATTATTTCGGAGTCACCCCTAAGTCATTCAGGAATACGGAGCTCATATATTCCGATGAAATCGGGTCGATGGTATATGACATGGGCTTCAAGACCATGCTTACCGAAGGCGCAAAGCACGTCCTGGGATGGAAAAGCCCGAACTACATTTATTCGGGCGCCCTGGCTCCGAAGCTGAAACTTCTCCTGAAGAACTCTACGCTCAGCGACGACATAGCATTCAGGTTCTCTGACAAGAGCTGGCAGGACTGGCCTCTGACAGGTGACAAATATCTCGGATGGATCAAGGCTTCGGCACAGAATGACGAAATCGTGAATCTTTTCATGGATTACGAGACATTCGGCGAGCACCAGAAGGCCCAGAGCGGTATTTTCGATTTCATGAGATATTTCCCTGAAGTCGTGATAAAGGACGGCGAATTCGAGTTCGTCACCCCTGAGCAGGCCGCCAGAAAACATAAGGCAGTGGCCTCTCTCGATGTTCCTGACCCTATTTCATGGGCGGATGAGGAAAGGGATACTTCGGCATGGCTCGGAAACGAGCTTCAGAGCGATGCATTCAACAAGCTGTACAGCATCACCGAAAAGCTCTCTCTCGTGAAGGACAACGAACAGCTGTGGTCGGATTTCGGGCATCTTCAGGAAAGCGATCACTTCTATTATATGTGTACCAAGTTCTTCTCAGACGGTGCGGTACACAAATATTTCAACCCGTATGATACTCCGTATGAGGCATTTATAAACTATATGAACGTTCTCAGCGATTTTATTTTGCGAGTTGATGATGCAATTTCCGTTTCAGATGTTAACTTTGCAGCCGGAAAAAAGACGGTATCGTCGAGAGTAAAGTCCAGTACTACAGAAAAAAAGGCTGTGAAGAAGGTAGCTGAAAAGAAGTCTGCGAAGACCGCTGCCGAGGCTCCGGCGAAGAAACCGTCTGCAAGGAAAACGGTTAAAACAAAGAAGTGATTAAATAGATGAACAACGAATTGATCAGACCAGATTATCTTTTCGAGGTAAGCTGGGAGGTCTGTAATAAGGTAGGGGGAATATATACGGTGATTGCCACCAAATCCCTCTACCTTAAAACGGAATTAAAGAGACACCATATTCTGATCGGTCCGGATGTCTGGATGGACACGGAGAGCAATCCTGATTTCATCGAGGATCCGGGACTTTACAGGGACTGGAAGGCCCAGGCTCAGGCCGAGGGGCTGAGAATCAGGATCGGAAAATGGAACATTCCCGGATCTCCTGTGGCTATCCTTGTGGATTTCAAACAGTTCCTGACAAAAAAATCAGAAATTCTCACAGAATACTGGCTGCGCTTCGGCGTGGACTCCCTGACTGGAAACTGGGATTACGTGGAGGCTGCACTTTTCGGCCATGCAGCAGGAAAAGTCATAGAAAGTTTCTATAAATACAATCTTTCTCCTGCCGACAAGGTAGTGGCGCAGTTCCATGAATGGCTTACCGGCGCCGGCCTGCTCTATATCAAGCAGTGCGGCATTCCGGTGGCTACCGTATTTACCACCCATGCTACAGTGATAGGGCGGTGCATCGCAGGGAACAATCTCCCTCTCTATGACCAGATGAACCAGTATGACGGCGACCAGAAAGCCAGGGAATTCAATGTCATAGCCAGACATTCACTCGAAAAGCATGCAGCCCAGAATGCCGACATCTTCACTACCGTAAGCGAAATCACGGCCAATGAATGCCGTCAGTTCCTCGGAAGAAAAGTCGACATCGTGACACCGAACGGTTTCGAAAACAGTTTCACCCCGTCAGAGGAAGACTACCCTATGGTGCGTTCCGCAGCCAGGGACAAACTGGTGCAGGTCGCTGCCGCAATGTCCGGGGAGGCTGTGCCTGAAAACTCTATTTTCATAGGCATAGGAGGCCGCTATGAATACAAGAACAAAGGTATCGACGTATTCATCGACGCTCTCGACAAACTGAACAGATCGGATTTTCACGGAAAAAGCATACAGGCCTTTATCATGATTCCTTCCGGGCATAACGGCCCGGACCGCGAACTGGTGGCCAAACTGAACGGAAAGGATTCTGACTATATTACCAGGACTTCGCATTACCTGATGAACAGGGAATACGATACCATAAGCAGAAGACTGGACGAACTCCAGTTCAACAATGCCACGGGCGACAAGGTAAAGGTATATTTCATCCCTTCATACCTGAACGGCAATGACGGAGTCTTCAACATGACCTACTATGACCTCATAGTCGGCCTGGATCTGGCGCTTTTCCCGTCATATTACGAACCGTGGGGCTATACTCCTTTAGAGAGCCTCGCATTCAAGGTGCCTACCCTCACCACTACTCTCGCCGGCTTCGGGCTGTGGGTAAAGACCCATTACAGCAAGGATCACCCGGGCATCACCGTCCTCGACAGGAACGATTCGAATTATCCGCAGGTGGTGGACGGAGTCGTGGAGCGCGTGAAGGAAATAGCACGGCTTACGAAGGACGACCGCAAGAGATATATGGAAAACGCCAAAGATGTCTCTGAAATCGCCCTTTGGGAAAACAATATCGTATATTATAAGGAGGCTTATGCAGAAGCCTTGGAAAAAGTTATATCAGATAAGGGGGCTTTCCCTAAATTCAAGAGTGATAAACCTATGCAGTACAAGAAAATAGACGTGAACAAACCGTCATGGAACAGTGTTCTGATCTCAAGACACCTTCCTGACGGGCTTAAAGATCTGGAGACCCTGTCCAGAAACCTGTGGTGGTGCTGGAACGAGTCTGCGAAGAACCTCTTCAAGAGGTTGGATCCCAAAGCCTGGGCAGAATCAGGGGAGAATCCGATAGCGATGCTCGACAAAGTGAGCCTCAAGAGATTCCTCGAACTGGAAAAGAATTCGGAGTTCATGGGTGAGCTGAACCTCGTGATGAACGAGTTCAATTCCTACATGGCCGGAAAGGCTGAAAGGAAAGACCCGTCCATAGCATATTTTTGCATGGAGTACGGTCTGGATACATCCCTGAAGATATATTCAGGCGGTCTGGGAATACTGGCCGGCGACTACCTCAAGGAAACCAGCGACATGAACGTGAATCTCGTGGCCGTGGGACTTCTCTACAGGTACGGTTATTTCACCCAGGTGCTTTCCGCACAGGGAGACCAGGTGTCCAAGTATGACGCACAGGATTTCATGAAAATTCCGGCTACCCCTGTAAGGGATGCAGACGGTAACTGGATGACTGTCAGTGTGGCTTTCCCTGGAAGGAACCTGAATGCAAGGCTCTGGAGAGTGGATGTCGGAAGGACAGAGCTCTATCTCATGGATACAGACTACGAGGAGAACCTTCCTGAAGACAGGTCAGTCACTCATCATCTTTATGGCGGAGACTGGGAAAACAGGCTCAAGCAGGAGTTGCTTCTCGGTGTCGGCGGTATCAGGGCTCTGAGGAAACTCGGAATCGATACCCAGGTATATCACTGCAATGAAGGACATGCGGCTTTCACAGGCCTCGAAAGGCTCCGTGAATATATCCAGAATGACAATCTGGACTTCCCTGAGGCTCTCGAACTCGTCAGGGCGTCATCCCTGTTCACTACGCACACTCCTGTGCCTGCAGGACACGATGCATTCGACGAGGGTCTGCTCAGGAAATACATCGGACACTATCCTCAGAGGCTGAAAATCGACTGGGAGACCATGATGGGACTCGGCAAGATAAACGGAAGCGACGTGAACGAGAAATTCTCCATGAGTATCCTCGCAGCGAACATATCCCAGGAAGTGAACGGCGTTTCATGGCTCCACGGAGAGGTCAGCCGCGACATTTTCGCCAACATGTGGCCGGGATATCTGCCTGAGGAACTTCATGTAAGCTATGTGACCAACGGCGTGCATTATCCGACATGGACCGCTCCGGAGTGGAAAGAGATACATTCCAAGGTATTCGGAGAGGAATTCAAGACTCACCACTACGACAAGTCTTGCTTCGAGGGCATATACAAAGTGCCTGATGCCGATATCTGGAACGTCCGTACAGCGTTGAGGAAGAAACTCATCGCCGAAATAAAGGAAAGGCTTTCGGACCCTTCGGTAGCGAACCATTATTCTCCTCGCCAGATCGTGACGATAAAGGAAACGCTCAGGGACGATGTGCTGACCATCGGTTTCGCCCGCAGGTTCGCCACATACAAGAGGGCACACCTTCTGTTCCGCGACCTGGACAGGCTGAACGAGATAGTGAACAATCCGGAGAGACCTGTACAGTTCATCTTCGCAGGAAAGGCACATCCGGCAGACAAGGCAGGACAGGACCTTATCAAGAGCATTGTCGACATCTCCAAGATGGAGCAGTTCATAGGAAAGATAGTTTTCGTGCCTAACTACGATATCACTCTCGCCAAACGTCTGGTTCAGGGAGTGGACGTGTGGATGAACAACCCTACAAGGCCTCTCGAAGCTTCTGGTACATCCGGAGAGAAGGCTGCGATGAACGGCGTGATGCATTTCTCCGTACTCGACGGATGGTGGGTGGAAGGCTACAAGCCAGGTGCAGGCTGGGCTCTTCCGATGGAAAGGACCTATCAGGACCAGAACTATCAGGACGAACTCGATGCAGCTACCATCTATACTATCATCGAGAACGACATAGCACCTACATTCTATAATATCAGCCGCTCTACCGGACGTTCTTCAGACTGGCTCGAATACATAAAGAACACTATCGCCCAGGTGGCATGCAACTTCACTACCAACAGGATGCTGACGGACTACATCAACCAGTATTACGATCCTCAGTCCAGGAGATTCAGCACTCTGCTTGCAAATGACTATGCAGTGGCCAGAGAGATAGCGGACTGGAAGAGGCATCTCCGCAGGGAGTGGCAGAATGTAAGCCTGGTTTCCATAGTGAAACCTGACAGTTCGAACGAGGATGTGGCTCTCGGAAAAGAGTTCAAGTCCGAAGTCGTCCTCAATATCGGCGACCTCAAGCCGGAGGAAATAGGAGTGGAACTTCTCTTCGCCACTACAGATTCCAAAGGCAAGCTGCATATCAGTTCTGTAGCCGAATTTTCACCGGTGGAGGTGAACGACGGGGTGGCCAAATACCAGGCCGACATCACTCCGCAGACAGCAGGGCTGTATCAGGTGGCTGCCCGTATCTATGCCAAAAACAGTCTTCTGCCTCACAAGCAGGACTTCGAGCTCGTAAGGTGGCTGTAGCAGTGTAGTCGGGATGGTTGTAGCAACCGGATTTTTCGACGGTGTCCACATCGGGCACCGTCTTGTGATAAGACAGCTTGTAGAAGCTGCCCGCAGCAGGGGGGATGAGAGTATGGTGGTAACATTCTGGCCTCATCCCCGTACTGTTTTACAGCAGGAGGCCAGAAATCTCCGGCTGCTTACGTCCCTGCCTGAAAAGGAAGCCTTGCTGAAAAGCCTCGGAGTCGGCAGGGTGGAAGTTATACGCTTTACCAGGGAATTCGGGGCGTTGACCACACGCGAATACCTGAAAGACTGGCTCATGGACCGTTATGGTGCCGGGACGATAGTTCTGGGCTACGATAACCGCATGGGAAGCGATGCCACAGATGCCGCGAGTGTCCGCAGGATAGCCGAAAGTCTCGGACTGGAAGTGATAACAGCTCCGAAAGTGTCTTCAGGGAAAGGCCTGGACGTCAGTTCCACCAAGATACGTACGGAAATTGCCAGAGGCAATATGGCCGGTGCTTCGGAGATGCTAGGCTACGATTATTCTCTGTTCGGGGTAGTCGTTTCCGGCGAACAGATAGGCTCGCGTGTGCTGGGCTTTCCTACTGCGAACATGCAGCTGTACGAGCCGTTGAAACTCATTCCTGGAAACGGGGTGTATTTCGTGAAGGTCAGGACATTAGGGAAGGATTTCTACGGCATGTGCAATATCGGGAACCGTCCTACCGTCCGGGAGGGGAATGCCACGACTGTCGAGACCAATATCTTCGATTTCGACGAGGACATATACGGGCTGGACATCGAAGTCACTTTCCTGAAGAAAATCCGGGATGAAATACGTTTCACTACGTTTACGCAGCTTAAGGCACAGCTCGCCAGAGACAGATTTTATTGCAAATCACTGATAGAGGACCGAAATGGAAAATAAGAATACTGATACCGATGACATGAGCCGGACTGCAGGTCCGGACAATGCATCCCCGGCCGCGGCTTCCGATGCCGTGAATCCCGTATCCTCCGACGGGGACAAATTCCGCATCGACAAAAAGAAACTCATCATCTACCACGAGATCATGACCCCGAAATTCTGATGGCAGTGAATGAAAAAAGTTTCTGAAACAGAAAACTTTTCATAGGGTGGCCGGAGTGTGGGGAATTTGAAGAGAGTGACTGAAAAGGCGTAATTTCAAGGCTTTTTTTAGTCGTTCTCTTATGGTAACAGGTTATTTACGTGTGAGTACGGGAAAGCAGCACCCTGCCAATCAGAAAGATGAAATCGAAAGATTCGCTGCGAGGAAAAACATCACGGTGAACCGCTGGGTCGTGGAAGTGGCCAGCGGAAGCAAGAGCGAAAAAGACAGGAAGCTGGGCCGCCTGTTGAAGACCATGCAGTCCGGTGACATCCTGATAATCACGGAAATATCGAGGCTGAGCAGGACTCTGACGGAAATCATGTCCATCATGGGCCGCTGCCTGGAAAAAGGCATTATCCTCTATACTACGAAAGAAGGCTATACTTTCGACAATACCATAAACAGCAAAGTCCTCTGCTTCGCCTTCGGTCTCGTCGCGGAAATAGAGAGGAACCTGATATCGATGCGTACGAAAGAAGCGCTGGCGATGCGCAAGGCGGAAGGTGTCAGGTTAGGCAGGAGACCCGGAAGTTTCACCAAGACCAACATTCTGATGGAGAACAGCGACCAAGTGATTTCCATGCTCAGGCGCGGTCACAGCATCATAGATGTGTGCCGTCACTTCGGAGTGTCGCGCGAGACTTTCCGGAAACTGCGGTGCAGTGTCCCGGAAGTGGAAGAGGCCGTCACGGCTGCTGCGACTACTGCGGAGTCTCGGCATCGTACTTCACGCAGCGGACCGGGGCGGCGGTAGTCCTGTTTGCCCAGTCGAGGGTGATGTTCGTGGTGTAAACAGGAGTGACGTTCAGGACTTCGTATGATTTGCTGTAATCATAGTATCCACTACCCCATCCTGTTGATACCCATTCAGAAGTGTAATTGAATAAATTATCTTTGAGTATCAGATTCCGCTCCCTGTGGTCTTTATCATAACGGGAATCGGCCGAGCCGTTTTTCCTCGCACTTTGGTAGTCTCCGTGAGTCCCGACTCCGAACCAGGCATGGGTCCTGTCAGTCCTGCCCTGGTCGTGTCCCTTCCATCCTGCGAACGGGAAGTAAACTTTGACATCGCCATTGCTATAGACATGTCCCAGATGCTTGCCGGTTTCTTCGTATGTATAGCCGCTTCTTTTTATAGCACCTTCACCGCTTGTGTCTGGATCATTGCCGCTGTCATTATTCTTATAATACTCGAACACTTTTCTCAGCTCGTCATTAGCTACCCTGTACCCGAACGGACACGGGTCGTATACAGTCTTTCTGCCGGAAACGGCACCCCAGAGATCGTCCTCCTTATAATACAGCCAGTCATACGGATAGTCATCTGTGGAAGTCGAGGCTATGACTACCAGAGGGTGTTCCGCCGCGTCCTTTACCGTAGGCTGGCTGTACATTCCCTCCATGACGTAGTCCTGGAGGCCGTTGTTGGTCACGAACTCAGCTGTCAGCATATCCTGCCGGCTGTAGTCGTATGAAGGTGGTCCCGGAGACGGGTCTTTCCGTCCCCACTGGTAGTAAAGTCCGTAGGTTTCGAGCACATCACCTGCCCCTGTCCATGCGGCTTTGGTGGCGCCGAGGTTCATGTTCATCATGGTCTGCCCCTGCAGAGTCACGTCTTCCAGCCCGCTCACTATCCAGATATGCCAGGACCAGATGATATTTCCGCTGCGGTCAGACACGGCTATCACTGCGTTTCCGTCCAGTGCCTTATCATAGCACTTTTCATTCAGAATAAATCTGACATACCCGTGCACGAGCTCTGCATGGGTGATCAGATACTCTTCCGACTGCCAGAGAATCTGCACCGAATACGGGTCCAGATATTCACTGTCCGGATACATCCTGCTCTCTTCCACCAGACCGTCGCGACCTCTTCCCGCTATTCCGGCAGAGAAATAGAAACCGTCATATTTACCTCCTCCTGGCATGGTCAGATCTTCATCCAGGTCTATCACATAGCAGTTCGCATATTCGAATTTGTCCAGTGCTTCATTATGGAGCGCCAGGTTCTTGAAATTCATGAAATCCGAATTCTCCAGAACCGCATTTATGGAATCATCTGTCTTGATGTCTATGTAAATATCGTATATGTGCCCGGCCTCGAAATTTATATCCAGCGTCTTTGGGTCGATCTCCACTCCGAACACTCCGGCATCGGTATGCAACTCTACCGAGATAGTTTCGGTATCAGTTTTCATGACAGGTTTGAGGAGGGCATACCCGAGATATTCCCCTCCCATGCTTATCACATCATCGAGACTTATGGGATATTCCGCAGTTTCGTCATAGTTTCCGAAACCGGGAATGCCGGGGTCATCCGTAAACATGGCATCCCGGACGATGCCCATATCCTTGAAATCGGACCATAGGGTTTCTGCCGCCGAGCCCTCCGTCCCGGCAGACGGAACGTCCGGAATACGAATTTTTACAGTAGACGGCTGGCCTTCGAAAACCACATTGTTTATATGGCTCCATGAAATCAGACTGAGATCGGAATTATCGGCTTTTGCGAAAAGCCGGATGGCTGTCAGATAATGTCTGAAAGTGAAGTAATTCTCGTAAATCAAATCACTGCTGTAGTCCAGAGGGTCCGAATATTCGTGCCCGAACGGCGGTACGCGACGGTCACTTGGATTATTCTTGAAGCGAAGATCTTCTTCGGATGATGCATTGAGCTTCACACGGCCTTCCAGCACCTCGGTCATCATCACATCAGTCTTGAGGTCCAGTTTGTTCTTGAATTCTACATAGATATTCCCGTTCTCCGGGCAATATCCGTCGGCCTCGCTGAATTCTGCATTAGAATTTTCCTCTCCCGTAAAACTGTCCGGGACATCGTATGTCGCGGGATACCAGCCTATCATGCGGGTAATATATCCCACCTTATTCTCTTCTGTGCCGGATGTCCTGTACGACTGGCGCGGATCCATGTTTATGGACCTGAAATTGGCGGAATTGTTCTGCGGGGCGCTGACCGCGGCATCTACTATATAGGCATCGCTCCATCCGGTCGGCGAGTCGAGGCCTACAGGCTTATATGTGGCCGGTGTAGCACCGTCCTGATAAGGTTCGTCCCATTTGAGGAAATTGGCCTTCAGGGCCACGGCTGTGGTCTGGCCTACAGGAGCTTTCGTCATGGCGTAAGTGTTTGCGCCGAGGCCGTTTCCCGTCATTCCGCTGAAACTGCAGGAGGCTTTTATCATCCCGTCAGTTCCGCTGTAAGGGGCAGTAACAGGAGTCATGTCCGCTGTCTGGCAGCTGACTGCAGCTGCCAATGCCGATATGTATGATAATTTCCATATATTCATCCTTTTCCCTCCTATTCTTTCATGCAGCGCACAGGCCTGCCGTCAGTCATCCAGTTGGAAGTATGTCTTTCCGTGATAATATATCGGTCACTATATCTTTCTTGAACTCGCCAGGATGTGGCATGCGTCAAGACATTTTTCCATGTCCATTTTATTTCCCTGCTGGCCCTTGATCCGGAATTGTCGTTGAATGGTGTTGCTGTAGACAAATAGCCGGATTCAAATAATTCGCTGTAATTGTTTTCGTGATTCAGCCTCCCGGATAAAGGAAGCCATAATCCGTATCCTGACTCAAGCCGGACAGATTCTCCTCCGCTAAATTTTGTCTTATCGGTAGAGTTTAAATAATATCCGCAGTTTTTATCTGTATTATTGTTATTTTCATGATCCGATTGTCCCGGCGACGTGATGAAATTAGCATATTTTTCTACATGTATCCCGTCCCATACGGTTTCTTCTTGTTCACTTTCGGAATCGCAGATACGTGCCGAGCCGACTACATTGTGCGGCATCACCCTGTACCCCGGCGGACAGGGGTCGTACATGGTTTTGGCGAAAGCATTTCCCTGGTCGACAGCATTGCCTGTATAGCCCCACAGATTATTTCGTACCCCGGACAGGTCCGTATATGAATCCTGCCAGTCATTCTGGTTCGCCGAAGCGAACGACAAAGGATTCCGGACGGATTCCAGAATACTTACCGGTCCCTGCAGGTTTTCCTTAAAAGCTGTCCGGACACTCCATCCGTCGCGCGAGTCCTTGTAGAGCCATGGTGCGGACTTCGAGCCGTTCCCGTTATATGAGTACGGAGGGAAGAACGGGTCTTTCCGTCCCCACTGGTAGTAGAATCCGAAAGTGGAAACCACGTTTCCGGTAACGATGTCTGCGTCGCCGCCCGGAGCCCATGTAGAACCGAGATTCCTGTCCATCAGCGTATAGTCTCCGACCTGGATGTTGTCCAAATCGGGGGCAATCCATATATGCCATGTCCACAATATATTGTCATAGGCATCATACGCCGCCAGACCTACGTTTCCGGAACCGTATTTATCCGCATTTACATAAAATGTCGTGTATCCGTCGCGGTCTACGCTGCCGCCGTCGAGGATTCTTACAGGGCAGTCAGCCTCGATTTCTTCATCGGACAGTCCGCCGGCATTGTCTGCAAATGTCCTGAATGCACTGTCGCTTTCCACTCCGCCCTGCCACCAGAGCAGGTCTACGCGGGCTGGCGAGAGGGCGTCTTCCAGGCCGTCGTTCATATACATACTGGCAATGACGGTATTCTCGTTTTGGTCAGTCTGGTATACGGTCAGCTTGTTGACTCCGTTCCCTCGTACATTGGCCTTGAATTTATAGAATCCTGTCTTGCGGATGATGTAGCTGTTCGCTGTCTGCGCCTCGCTCAGATCCGTCACTATCTTTCCGGAAGACTCCAGCACGCATCTTACAGGGTATGCTGTAGCCCTGCCTGTGTGATATTCGTCCTTATTTTCCACGGTCGTTTCGGGGACGATGAACGGTGATGTGTCGCTCCCGTTGAATCTGAAATGATAGGCCCGGTCCGTCCCCTCTAGCGGCGTGGCGGAAAGCAGGTAAGTATAATTCCCTGAAGCCGATTCATTGTCATTCTTTATGGCTTCATTCTTATAAATCAGATGCGATGCAGGGTAATATACCTTTCCGTTTCCGGAACTTCCGATTTCCATCACTGTCCCGTAAACATTTGTGCTGACAGTATATGTCGAGTGCTGTTCCCATATTTCCATGCCGGCCACCCGGTAACCAGGCGGGCAAGGGTCGTACATGGTCTTTACATAATTGTCTCTCTGCGATATGTATCCCCACAGGTGGTCTGTATCCACTCCTGAAATCCAGTTCCCGGATGCATCCGTACCGTCATAATAGAATTTCATCGGGAATCTGTGCGTTTCCGAGATGTCGGAAGCCATTTGATCCGATGCATAGTCAGGCCCCTGATATATGGCAGGTATGAACATCGGATCCTTTCTCCCGAACTGATAGTAAAGCCCGTATGCAAATTCTGCAGAGTTCTGACTGATGTCGTCGCCTGATTTCGTCCATCCCGCTTCCTCCATCGTAGACATCACTTCCTCCATCGTAGACACCACGGCCCCGAGGTTCCTGTCCATCGCTACATATCCGTTCAGGTAATTCTGGTTCAGCGGCATATCCGTCACCCATATATGCCAGGCCCAGATGATATTCCCGGAGGCATCCTTAAGGCCTATCTTTACGTTGCCTTCCGTCTGCAGGGTGTAGTTTTCCGGGTTTTCCTTATCTCCCTTTACGGTAAAAAGCACTTTCCCGTCGCGCAGGGTCACGCTTTTCGGGTCTATGATAGCGGTTTTTTTCCTTTCATCGAGAGATGTGATCACTTCCATGCCGCTTTCCGTCTTTTTCATCACGGCATCGGACCTGAGTATTTCCACGGTTGCAACCTGCGACAGGTCTATCTCCGGATTTTCTCCCAGAAGCGGAATCGTGACATTCAGCCTTTCGTTGTAAATCTCGGACACGCCGTTCCCCTTTACAGACGCATCGAAACAGTAACTCATGTTCGCTGAAGACACTACATAGCAGTTCGAAGTGCCGTAGCGCGACAGGTCGTTATAGAAGGAGGTGCTGCTCTCTATATTATGCGACCCGTCGTATTCCCAGTTCTCGACTGTAGCATCGGCGTTGATGATGCCGGAAGTGGAGAATCGCAGGACGATGTTATATGTGTATCCCGGCTTGAAATCACGTGCAATGGATACTGAGTTCAGGTCTTCGGCGTGAGAGGACCTGACGCTGAGTCCGAGGATTCCGTCCTTCGGGCGTCCGCCCAATACCGTACCGATGTATCTGGTGTCCATGTCGGACGGAAGTCCTTCCTGCAATGCATAGTTTCCGTCTTTCAGTTCTTCGGAGAATCCGGAAAGCGGCAGCATCGCCTCCACGGCCGTCTGGTCGGCAGGATATCCGTCGTAACCGAATCCCGGAGTGCTTCCATGTGCATTTTCAGGAATGGTGACGATTAGTTTCTCAGGCAGGTTTACTATGTTCACTTCTTCGAGGTTTCCCCATTCTTCCTGGCTGTTTTCATCTACGGCATATGCGTAAAAGCGGAACATGCAGAGAGCATGTCTGAACGGGAGAGGGTCGATGCCGGTTTCCTGTGAGCCTGCCATGAAATCGGAAACCAGCACATCGGTATTGCCGTCGATATTGTAGACAAGTGTACGGCCGTTCAGGTATTGGCCGTCGGATGACGGCTGCCAGTTATCATTTCCTTCCGGATTCTTCGATCCCAGTTCGGGGTATATTCCGATGAAGCCGACCTGTGATGTCCTGTCGGTGTAATACTGCGGCGTGTCGAAACTGATTTCGCGTCTGGCGCCTGTGGAAGTGCTGACGAAGTTTCCGAGCTGTCCTGCCAGTGCAGGGGAGTCCGGCCATGAAACGTCTCCTGCATCACATCTGTACAGGGATATTTCGAGCGGGTCCTGGTCTTCAGGATAAACCGGGGCCTTCGAGACTGTGAGCCCGTCCACACCTGCGCTCAGGGATATTTCAGCCCTGCCGTCCGGTTCGAGATTCTCATCCACGCATCCGGAAAGTGCCATTATGGCCGTCAGTCCGGCCAATATGTTTTTCAGATAGATATTCATCGTCAATTCCTGCTTCGTCTGTTCCTTCAATGCAAGTGTATTATGTTTCAGTCCGGGAGGAAGGTTCCTTCTATGTAATCCACGTCTCTCCACTGGTCCACTATCCCTTCCAGTGTGGCTCCGGTGTCTATCGAGATATAGTATCTGATACAGTGTCCGTACGACCAGCTTTTTACATTGTAGCCGGACAGGTCGAATTCGGCCGTCACTTCCGCGCCGAGTGCCCCTGTCCCCTCGCTGGCCTGGTATTTCAATGTCAGTTTGTGGTTCGCATCGAGACTCTGGTCCGGTACGAGGAATCTCATGATGCGGTATTTTTCATCGAAGCGGTCGTCCGTGTCTTTCTCTGCCAAATGCTTCGTGCCCGAAAACGTATAGTCCGTCCGCATGCTTTCGATCACCTGCCAGACGTTTTTCATACCGTCGCGGTCCCCGTCACCGTGGGAATACAGGTTATATTCCGCAGATGTGAATACCTGGCTGAAAGTGGCGGACTTCAACAGGACCTCAGGATTATTCGCAGTCCTGGTCATGTACAGTTCCACGCAGGCCATGGTCCTTTCGAAGTCGAGCATTACGAGAGGTTTGTCGGTGCCGTCCACAGTGACCGGATAGGACAGCAGGAAGTCTGCGTATGAGTCTGAGTTTTCCGAATATCCTGCAGGCTGGCTGACCTTGAACTTGGTCCCGCTCTTACGTCCCGGTGCGGCCGCGTCTTCCTCTATGTCGATCCTGCCGGCATTGTCTCCTGTCCCTTTTGAAAGGATATATGCATATATCCTGTACCGCTTTCCGGATTTCCATGTATAGTAGTCGCTGTACCACAGACCGTTATCGCTATGATATGGGATTTCTGCAGCTGTGAAGGCCGCATCGCTTTCCGAATTGTCGGTTACATGTATCGGCAGAGTCAGGGGTTCATCCTCAGGGATTATTCCTTTGGTCGAGGTCTGCAGGAAGACATTCCTGCCGTAGAATACGATGCGGTCATCTCCGGTCTGTTCCACATCCGCTGTCCTGCTGCAGCAGACGAGGCAGGCCGAAAAGAGTGCGAGGAGGATGATATGGTTAAATCTTTTCATCGTTCATCCAGTATGACATCGTCCGTTATCCACGGGACTATCTTGACGTCCCAGTAAATCTTGTTGTCGGAGATGGTGATGTTGTACATGTATTTGGTGCCCGCTTCCCACCGGTTTATGTCGAAATCGCAGTCATCTCCGCCCATATTCAGAGTTACGGGTATATGTGAGCCGTTAGAAGGATAATATTCGAAATGAAACTTGACGTTTTTTAAATCTTCGTATGAGTGAGGCCAAATAAGAAAGTGTTCTGACATCCCAATGTATCCTTCATCGGTATATATGGAAACAGGCCCCTTATCGTTATATATGTCCGTCCTTTGATATCCGTCCTTTGTGGGGCAATCAAGTTGCTGCTCCCCATCGGAACTCAATTCCATGCTGATATCACTGCCATTATCAGTTAATGGTATTGCAACTCTTGTCGCTTTATTTTTCAAATTAGTGAAGTGCCAATTTGTTACAGTATATTTACTGGTATTTGTTATATTGATAAAGCGAAAACCTACTGCTGCAAAAAGATGATGGAATTCCAGTTCGACATCCCTGTACGGGTTCGGTTCTGCCATATCCCGGCGGTGTCTGGCATATATTAAGTCAAATTGTTTGTCAACGTCTATTACCCAGTCTTCCAAAATCATTGAATAGGTATCCCCATCCTTTTCAAATGAATAACCTCCTCCCATGTCTGATAATCCAATCTCTTCGTCATTAAGTTCAGGGTCATTGCTTCTAGCATATTGAGTCGCGTAAGCGAAAAAATTGTGGACACCGGACGGGGTCCAGTAGTGGGTCTGGCCGTCGCTCCAGTATGGTGACGACGGGTCCTGGCTGGTGAAGGTCTCCCCGCCGTTGGCACCGCCGATGTAGAATTTCCCGTCGTCGAGAATGTCGAGAACCGCGATTTCATGTCCGGGTCTGGAAAAGTTTTCCGGAGTGAAAATGCCTTTCGACCGGTTTTCGTCGACGGATGCAGAGAATGAAATGGGAATATCCCTGCCCGCAGGCGAGGCCGTCTCTACCTCGAACCGCGAGCAGGCATTTCCCGTCAGGAGCATAATGACGGACAATATCGTATGGCTTATGTACTTTCCTGTCGTCATTATGATAAGTTTTATGCTCCTACAGTGATCTCATCGGATGAATTTGTTCCTTCTGTCCAGTCAGTTACAGTAGGAATAATCTTAATTTCAGTTGCAGAGATAGTCAGGTTATAAACATATTTTTTGCCTGCTTCCCAGGAACTGATCATATCTGAGTCATTTGAAAGTAGATTCGTAGTGTATGTCAGGCCTTCATTGGAGCCAAGATCATAGTTAACTGTTATTGTGTATTTATTTTCAGATTGCTCTGTTACAGGTACGACAAGAACTCCTGTAGCTTCTGCTTTTGTCGAAGTCAGGTCTGTGTCAAGAAGTCCTGTACCGGAAAGTGAGATTCCTGTCGAAGTGTAAGTAGGATCTGTCCAATCAAATGATGGTGTATTATCTAGTGTGCTTGCAACTAAAGTAGCAGCCTGGCAGGTGTTGTTAAGAGTGATGCTGTTAATCTGTGTTTTAGGTGCACCCTCGTTAACCTTTGCAGTGATGACTATCTGTGCAAGAGCATGATGAAAAGTCATAGATACACCTGAAGTCCCGTTATTTGTCTTATTTTGGCCTGTTACTGTTTTAGCTACAAGAATATCTGCCTGCACAGTTGAGTTGTCTGCAAGTGTGGCATTGATAGAGGTGACAACTCCGTCAGCATACTTAAAATAGCTGCCGCTGTTAGCTCCTGTTAAATTATCGACAACAGGGCTGATTGCATTGAACGTCAGTGTCCCTTCTGCCGGCCAGTATTGAGGCGTGGTTCCATACCATGCGTGATTTTCTCCGTCCTCTGCAAAACTTACTCCTTGATTTGTAAAATATTCAGAATTAGAGGTACCGTTTACATGGATGGCGTGGACCTGAATTTTATGTCCGGATTTTGAAAGTGATTCTCCAATTATCGGCGCCTTGGTGGCGGCGTAGTTGTACGCTTCGAAAGCGATTTCCTTAGGCCCGTCGGTGTCGACTGTCGTGACCTTTGCACAGCCTGCAGCCACTGCCACAGCCGATGCGATGATTAGAAATTTTTTCATAAAATTTAATTTGAATTGTTGATAATTAATTTACTATATTATAATATTTCCTTCTCCTCCGTTATCCCAGTCATCCACATCCGGGGCGAGCCCGCCTCCGCCCGAATTTTCCGGTTCCTCCACCTCTATCCGGTCGGTGATCTGGATATGCTGGCTGTCATTGTCACGGAACTGGTCCGTGACATCCTTATGATACAGATGTTCTCCTCCTCCGGTATCGGTCACCAGCAGGTCCAGGATGATCAGTTCGCTTTCGGCCCCCGGGAATTTCCCGAATGTGTTGAACTTTCCCGAGAGGCTCGTGCCGTTCACGTCCAGATCCATGAACAGGCTCACCGGTACGTCCGATTTCTCATTCCGTCCCAGGAAATGCGACTCTACCATTCCGCTTATTATAGCCGAAACTGAACTTATATACTGTGCTCCTATCACGTCGTGCACTTCTATGGTATAAGTCTCTACCACTGTGCCGGCCGTCGTGGAAATCCGGAACGGCCCGTCATCCGAATCCACCTGGACAGGTATTTCCACATTCATTTCCCTCGCGACGAACAGATGTTCCGGCTGGTTCTTTATCTTTTCCTGCGGCATCTCTCCGTTTTTGGTAGCGTACATTTCCGCCCTCATGGCGAGGAACTGTGACAGCTGCCCTTTCTGGAAATCCGAAATCTCGTTCGTATATGCTTCCATATCGGCGTGGCTGCCCTCGTTTCTGACAGGCGTGGATTCCTGGACATCATAGTCGAAGCTGTACACTATCATGTGCCAGTTTCCCGGAGGCACATTCAGATACCCTCCTTGAGGCTTCACGTAATCCTCATGCTCCAGTGTGCCTGTCTGCGGGTCGTAGAAATTCACTTTCATCCTCTCCGGCAGCCATTCATCGTGTTCATCCAAAGGGTAATTCACTATGTCGTCCTCTATCTCCAGGTCCAGGTACACATTGTACACCTGATCCGACAGCGGCCTTCTCTCGCAGGAAACCAGGAGCACCGCTACTATGCCTGCGGCAATGCTCCAGTTTATTCTCCGTCTCATCGCCCGCCTCCCGCTTTAGTCTTCACATATATCGGCACCACAAGCCCTACAGAAAGTTTCGCAGGCCCGAACCAGTTCACCCTCAGCTCCTGCGGGTCCCTGATAAGCGCCCCGAATTCCTCCTTCACTTCATACGGCCTTACCCATGAATGCATATAGCCGAATCCTATGCAGAATTCCAGTCTGATATTCTTCTTTTTCCCTACCGGAAGAGCATAGAGATAGTCCACTCCAGCCGTCACATATTCTCCCTGACGGCCTTTCCAGTTCATTTCGAAGTCGTAATATCCGCCTCCTGCATAGACTCCGACAGAATGCCCCGACAGCCTGTCTTCCTGTTTCCTGTCGCGTCCGAACCAGTACCTTCCCTCTACGTTCAGTCCGAGCATCTCCACACACCACCGGTTCTCTTTCGGCGGCCATATCCACGGGAAATAATAGTCAGCCGCTACGGACCAATTGTTCCCTACAGGTACCTCTATCCCGGCATTCAGGGCCGGAACCAGCAGGTTCGTCCTGGCGGCCAATATCATTTTCCTCGTCATCTGCCGCTGCGGCGCAGGAGCATATCCGGCTTTCCTGATTTCCCCGCGCCCGATTTCCGGCAATGGAATGTCCGGTCCTTTCACGGAATCCAGCGATATGGCCGGCATCGAAATGTTGAACGTCACGGAAGATGCCCTCATCAGATACACATGGTGTTTCAGTATGTACCTGAACGCCGTTTTCATCTGGCGCAGCCTCTTTTCTTTTTCATCGTTCGGAAGGTCGGCCCCGGCCAGTTCCAGCAGTTCCTCGCGCATGGGCATCTGAGAGTCCTCGTATATGATCCGGCGAAGTGTCTCCCAGTCTTCTCCTATGGGATCTACTATGATGATGGCCGGGTCTATTTCCGGATACTGGCTTTCGAGCAGGTCATAAGCCGCCAGGCCTCTTTTCCTGGACAGCCATTTGTTGTAAACGTTACGTCCGTCCGGTGAAGCTGCGGATATTACGGATATGGAGTCTGTGGTAATGATTCCGTTAGCCAGCAGGCTGTCCACTTCCATGCGCATCCTGCGGATAGTTTCGGCGTTTCCTCTGAAAGCCGTGTCTATCTGCCATTTGTTTATGTCGAACCAGATGGTGTATTCTTTTCTGAAAGATCGGGTCTGCTGTTCTTCTGCCTCGTTTTTCCCGGTTTCATGTCCGGACTGGATGTCCTGGCCATCATACGCAGAAGCCGCCGCCGCAGTATACTGCGCGACAGCAAAACACAGAAATATGAGCACAACACATTCTTTTCTAATAAGGCTATGCATTATCCCGTCTTACTTACTGTTCAATTCACATCAAAAAGTAATGCGAAGTCTTTCAAACGCCCGTAACTCACCGGTAACGTCATCGCGACGCCCTGCTTAAAAAAGGTACGTTTAAAAATTAATCGTAGGATAAAAAAACACGTCGGGAGCCGCTTCCGCACCTTGCCCCGGTTGCCGGATACCTCCGGCAATAGTTATATTCATAATTAATTGAATATTAATTTTTTATGAAAATTTTTCCACGGGGGGGGTAAATATTAGGTTTTTTATGCTTATCTTTGCAGCGACTATCGCTTTTAAACGTACGTTTTCGGCATAGCTGTGCAGGCGGATTTGCCGATGCGTTGCCTGAAGCTTCGCTTAATGATTTTTGATGTGATATTGAACTTTTTAGCGAAAGAATAGCCATTGAATGTGTAGTGTATTGAGGAAAAGTCTTCCGGTTATTCTGAGTGCAGCCGTTTTTATGCTGTGGCTGCCGTCTGGGTCTGCCGCCCGTAATGCGGCTGACAGCACCCGCTCCAGTGTCGGGGCCTCTTGCGAGGCCGCGATTTCTGCCGTACCCGGAATCCTGACCAAGACTTTCAAGAAACAGTACACCATCTTTTTCAGGATAAACCGGTATGACATCGATACTGCGTTCCGGGACAATGCCGCGACTCTCCGCCGTATGCAGAGGGAGATAGACAGTCTCCTGGCAGACGGCACCATTACCGCGGATTCCATTTCGATCGAGTCCGCAGCCTCTCCCGACGGCCGGAATTCGTTCAACGTCTGGCTGGCGCGCAAGAGGGGACTGTCCGCACTGTCGTTTTTGGAGAAACGCCATCCGGATATCGACCCTTCCATATATTATATCGACCCTGTAGGAGAGGACTGGGACACGTTCAGGCAGGTAGTCTACAGGGATCCTGACATCCCGGACAGGGACCGGCTCATCGGTCTGATGGAGTCGGAACTGCCGAATGACGAGAAGGAGCGTCGTCTGAGGAAGATGAATTCCGCATTCAGGTATATTCTGAAGAATCATGTATACCTCATGAGAGCCTCTTCTGTCACGTATAATGTCTCGGTTCCCATGATCCTGATAGGTGCAGTGGACGGGCCGGAGATGCCGGAACTGGACATATACAGGGGAGATTTCAAGTATTGCCGGACGCCCGGAGAAGGACCGTCCGCAAAGAAAATGATATTGGCCGCCAGGACGAACCTGCTCATGCCTGCGTTGAATGTAGGTATCGAAGTCCCGGTGAAATATAACTGGTCGGTGGGTGCGGACTATTATTTCCCGTGGTTCCTGGCCCGGAACAACAAGTATTGCGTCGAGATGCTGGCGTGGTTCGTGGACGGGAAATACTGGTTCGGGCGCGACAGAAGGGAGGAGGACAAGCTGACAGGACATGCCGTAGGTGTGTATGGAGGCTTCGGATATTATGATTTCCAATGGCTTGAAAGCGGTCATCAGGGAGAGTTCCTGGACGTGGGGGTAGACTACACATATTCCATTCCGCTGGCGAAGGACCGGCTCAGGATGGAGTTCAACATAGGCTTGGGGTGGATTTATACTGTCGCGAGACATTACACCCCGACGGACGACTGGTCGGAACTTATCAAGGATCCGGGCATCAGGCACCGCAAGTATCATTTCTTCGGGCCTACGCGGGCATCGGTTTCTTTCGTAGTGCCTATCCGGATGAAAACCCGTTATGGAAAAGGAGGTGCGGAATGAGCCTGTTTTTCCATAAATGCCTGACGGCGGCTGCCGCTTTTGCGGCAATGGCTCTGCTGCCGGTTTCATGCCAGAGACGTCCGCTCACATCGGGAGACAACAATGTGACAGTCAATATCGATATCGACTACGATATCCGGAATGTGGAAAATCCCGAGGAGCCGGGGATGATGAGAGTGATGTTTTTCGATGCCGGGGACGGCGGTTTTGCAGCACATTCTTTCGTGTCTCCGACGGGCGATCCGGCAGCACATGATTTCGAGGGTACGGCGAATGTGATTCCGGGCCGGACTTATCATGTACTTGCGTACAATTTCGATACGGAAACGACGATAGTGGGGGACGAGTACAGCTGGGACGGGATTTATGCCACGACGAACGAGGTGCCGGAGGATTACAAGAGCCGTCTCAAGAGCCGCGCGACCGAGAATGAGGGTGAACTGATAGTCTATGAGCCGGACCATCATTATGTAGCCAGGCAGGCGGATGTCTATATTCCTGCCAGGGGTGCAGGTTCGCCTCCGGTGACGCTGAATCTCGATGCGCATACCATAGTGGAGACGTGGAAACTGTATTTAGACAGGATAAACGGAGTGGAATGGACGGCAAGTGTCGTGGGGGTGATATCGGGACTGGCACTGTCGAATACCCTGGCTTCCGATGAGGAGTCTGCGGAAAAGGCGTCTGTATTTTTCGAATCGATGAATGTACAGTCTGACGGAAAACTGGAGGTCGTTTTCAATACGTTCGGCTACAATCCTTCGGAATCGCAGATAATCACTCTGGTAGTGACGGATATCGGCGGAAAGGCACATGAGTTCGACTTCGACGTGTCCGACCAGTTTGCAGACAATCCTGAGCAGATCATCAGGGTGAAAACAGGTGAAGACGGGAATCCGGACATAGTGATAGACGAGCCTGATGCTCCTGAGAGCGGGGGAGGCGGCCTGGCGCCTGAGGTGGATGAATGGGATGACATCGTCATCGATATCCCGATTTAGCCGGAAGCAGCCTGTCACATGGCAAGATAGAAGAGCCTGTTATGTAAACGGAAGGATGCCTGCAATGATTTTAAAAACAAGTGAAGATATAAAAGTGAAAAGCGGTTTGTTGAAAATATCGATGCTGACGGTGTGGACGGCTATGATGCCGGGCCTGGCGTCCTGTGTCCAGGAGGCTGTGGTCTATGACGATGCCGTGGCAGAAATCGGCTTTTCCCCTGTGGCAGGCATGGCTACCAAGGCTCTTCCAGGAGCTGTCGACGGGCCTGACGATTCCGATTTCGACTATGAGACCATCGGAATTTTCGCTTATCATAAGATCACAGGCACTTCTCAGAATTGGGAGGATTTCTATAATGCGGAAGATGCCGGCAGTCTGGTGACATATATCGATGGCGAGCCGTTCGCGAAGAATCCGACATCGAAGTATTGGGCCGGAGGCTATAACGAACTTTCCATACTCGTGGACAGGGTGAAGGATGCATCCGTACCGGGCGGAAAGAAGCGTGAGACTGTGACTACGGTGGATGTGGCCTCGAATGTCCATGACCCGCATTATTGGCCGAAGACAGGCTATCTGGCCTTCGCAGGCTACAGTCCGTATTACCGGCTGGAAATTACCAAGGTGCCGGGAGACGACGGCAAGATGGATCTTGAATACGATGCCTCGACCATGCTTTCTTCCGGAGACTGCAATGTGAGCTATGTGCCTGACGGCACGGCTCCGTATCTGAAGATAGAGAATTTTACCCAGGGGGATTACGAGTGGGGCGAGGATGACCATTGGGCGACCAACGAGACTTGCGATTTGATGTGGTTCGATGCGGATGATCAGGTTCTCACGTCGAACTGGCAGACTATGATAGCCGGGACATCGGATGCGGCTGTGCCGGTATCGTTCAAGCATGCCTGTGCATGGCTCGATTTCAGGTTCCGCGCGGCTGACGGTACGGCCGACGGGAAATTCGTCATACTCAAGGCGACTTTGAGCGACATGTACTGGAAGGGTGATTTCGTGTCCGATGACGGAAACGGAGCCCCTGCGTGGACAGGTCTGGAAGACAAGAGGGATATAGTCCTGTTCTACAACCTCGGGGACGGGAATGCCGACAGGACAAGCAAGTTCAACTATATCACATATGAAGATTATCTGCAGGCCGGTGGCATGATGGTCATCCCGCAGCCTGTAAGCAAGACATCGGCAGGAGGCGGTACGCAGACAGCTATGTCTACCCTGACCATTTATTACAAGCAGCTGACATCCGATACTCCCTATAAGCCGGCCCATGAAATCTACGTCGAAGGTCAGGACGAAGTGGTGGACGAGGAGGCGACCCTGAACAGCGGAACCCCGCTTACAGAGGTCTTTACGTGCGAAATGACCGCCAGCGCCGACGGGACATGGCAGAGAGGAAAGCATTATGTGTATGACGTGGTGTTCGGTCTGGACGAAATACTGGTATCCCCGAGCGTGGAAGACTGGGATGATGTGGATACGTCAGTTCCTGTCAAATGACCGGAAACAAGCAGTATGAAAAAACCGATATGATGAAAACAAATCAATACCTATACATATGAAAACAAAAAGACTGATGACTATTGCAGCCATGGCGGCAACTCTTGTCGCATGCACTAAGGGCGAGATCGTCTACGAGGAAACCGGCAGCGAAATCGGCTTCCGCCCTGTGGCCGGAGCTTCTACCAAGGCTCCTGTCTACGGTCCTCAAGGCGGTACGGACGGCGTCACTTATGACCAGGGTGAAGCTTTCGGAGTCTTCGCGTATCACAAGGTGCTTGCTTCAGGGGCGGCCTCCGCTGCGTGGGCAGATTTTGCCGCTGACGCAGGTACTATGAACACCTACATCGACGGCGGCCGCTTTGCCTATGATGCCGCTAATTCTGCATGGGCCGGACAGAAAGAAGACGGAGGAGACAACCCTTATTACTGGCCGAAGACAGGTGTGCTCGCATTTGCAGGCTACAGCCCGTGGGGCATTACCGGTACAGTTGCAGTCGATGTCACCACTGCCGCGCAGTCTCCGAAACTGACCGTTTCAGGTTTCACGCAGGGAACATACTCCTGTACGACAGGTACGACTCCTGTCAACAATACGGTGGATCTCATGTGGTTCGATGCCGATGACCAGAATGCGGTGAACCTGACCGGGAGTGCCACGACACGCAGTGTGGCGGTCATCTTCAGACATGCATGTTCCTGGATAGATTTCAATCTTTCTCCGGCCGCCGATGCTGACAAAGGCAAATTCAAGATATTGAAGGTGACCCTGAAAAATGTCTATACCAAAGGCTCTTTCGATTCCGGTAAGTGTGCGGAAACCGTGACGAACGACAAATCCGTGCCTTGGACGGCTTACGACTTCTCTTCGGCAGCGGCCGGAAAGGCAGACATCGTCCTTTATGATGTGCCTGCCGGCGTTTTCCTCGGCACTCCTGCAGCGCACGCCGCTGCAGTTGACGTGCTGCAGCTGAACGGACTGATCGCCATACCTCAGGATATGGAAGCCGTCGCTGCAGATGCAGGAGCCGGCACCGAAGCCAAGGATCCTACATCTCTGGAAATCGTATATCAGCAGTACACTGTGGCTGATGGACAGACCCCGAATCAGGAGACCATCTCCTTTAGGCTGACTGGTTCGGACACCAAGGGTACGGATCCGATTACAGACCATGGATCATGGCTGTACGGCCGTCACTACACCTATGATATTACGTTCGGTCTGCAGGAAATCCTCATCTCGCCTTCTGTCATAGACTGGACGAATGAGACCCTGGTAAGCATGAATAACTGAAAAACAACTAAATAACTTTTCAAAATGAAGAAATTACTAATCATGGCAGGAACTGTCGCAGCGATGGCGGCCTGCACAAAGGGCGAGGTAGTCTATGAGGACACCAGTGCCGAGATCGGACTGGCTCCGGTGAACTACACTACTACAAAGGCCGATGTACCAGGCCCGGTAGAGAATACTGCATATCCTGCTGAAGAGGAATTTAATGTTTTTGCGTTGTATACTTCATCCCCGGATGGAACAAATTTCAATGCGATAACAGACTATACAACATATTTTAAAAACGCAACTTTTACTGCCAGAGATAATAAAGTTTGGGGAGGTGTGACTCCTTATTATTGGCCAAAAACAGGTTCTTTATTCTTTTCAGGCTATAGTCCGGCATATATCGCACAGTCCCAGGAAAGTAGTCCAACCATAGAATATAGTACTACTTACGGGTCAAGATTGACCATCCCAAATTTTGTGCAAGGGGAATATGTGTATACTGACGGAGGATCAACTCCGAATGAATATACTATGGTAGATTTGATGTATTTTGATGTATGGCCTGGTTCTAATTCGGAAAGCAATGCTGGAACATCAGGGTATCCGGTTGTGTTCAATCATGCCCTTTCGTGGTTGACTTTTAATTTCGATGTGTCTGGAAATCAACTGAATGATCTGTTTACAATAACAAAGGTGACATTGCAGAATGTGGGAACTTGCTCAACATTCTGGTCAGGAACAGGACTTAGTGATGACCACAAGCCGAAATGGACATCAACTGTATGGCCTAAAGATATTGTCTTGTATGATAATTCTGCGCATGATTCAAAAGGCGCCAATAAGTTGACATATGTAAACAATGCCAAGTTCAAGATAGACGATGTGCTTGTAATTCCTCAAGCTATACCTGGATATGATAATAATACAACAATTAAGATTGAGTTTACACAAAAAGCTTCTTTGTATGATCCGGAAATTCCACAGACTCAGACCTTGAGCTTGAGCGGAGGTGATGGCATCGGTAATGACAGCAGTCAATGGATTATCAACAAGCATTATACATACAATATTACATTTACTGGCTCAGAAATTCTTATAGCGCCATCTGTGAATGATTGGCAGACTGTTGATAGTAATCGGCAGTATTAAACAGCTAGTCCGAAATAGTGGCAAGCCGCGCCATACTGCCGGACAAAAATATAAACTAATGCAGAACTTTTTCAGAACGATATTGCCTATGGCTGCAGGAGTGCTGATGATGACTTCCTGTCTGTCGTCCGTCAGACCGGATGACAGGCAGGGCGTTGTCAGATTCCGGCCTGTATTGGGCACTGAAGTGCGTTCTGGAAACATTGGCGAAGCCTCCTTCCCCGAAAATATTGCCATAGGCGTGTGGGCATTGACCGATGGGCAGGAGGTCTATATGAATGGCGAGAAAGCAGAGTTTGACGGGGAAGACTGGACTACGGCATCGCCATTCCTGTGGCCTGAAAAAGAATTGAGATTCATCGCTTTTGCTCCGTTTGAGGCCGGCGCTGAAGTGAAAGACGGGCGGATAGTCCTTGAAGATTATGATTTGTCGGCAGGATCGGCCGGATTTTTCGTGACAGAAATGACCCCGCCACACAGCAGGACTGACAGCGCGATACACCTGCCTTTCCGGCTGGCGACTTCGAAGGTGGATTTCCGGGTAGCGAACGGGCTGAACGAGGTGACGTCTGTGAAAGTGGAGAGAATTACGCTGAAAGGGGTGTTTCTGCATGGAAGTTTCGATTCCGAGGCTGATCCTGAGTGGAATCTTGCCGGAGAGCCGATGGACATAACTGTGTACGACAGCAGCCGTGACGGAGCCGGACCGGAAGCTGTCAGGAAGCCGCAGCCATACGGAGGAACACTGGAAATCATCCCGCAGCAGTCGAAGCCGGTAGTCGAAGTGGTGTATTCGTTCCGGACTGCCGACAGCGAGTGGCTTTCCGGACAGCGGAACCGCACCGCAGAACTGCAAGCCAAGTGGGAACCGGGCAGACACTATACCTACACTCTTACCATAACCGAGACCATTATCAGGCACAGTGCCGGTATCAGTACTGCAAATCAATGAGATTCTGATGAAAGGAGCGACAGTAAATATTTCCATGATGCTGACAGTCCTGCTGGCGGCTGCCTTGGCTGCAGGTGCATGCCGGAAGACGGATGTCGAGATCAATGACGGCTCCGGTTCCGGAGGGTCTGTATCAGAGGATGTCCCCATGACATTTTCTGTCTCAGCCGATGCGCACAAACCTGCCAAGTCTGTCATCACTGCCGGCAATTTCCAGACTGCCGGCAATACGGTCAGGGTTTACGACAGACTGACTGTCGGAAACCGCACTGACTTGTATATCAACGGACGGGATGCGGAATACCGCAATGACCCCCAGATATTGCCGGACGGCACGGTGACATCCGCCGGCTGGCATTTCATGGATGGCAGCAGATATTGGACCCGTTCGGGAACGCACCTGTTCACGGCATTCCTGAGCGGATATCATGTCGCCGACAAGAATAAGCCCGGCGGTTCGTTTTTCAACGACATTGATGACATCATTGCCGACCCTTCTGACCAGAGCAGGCTGGCTGTGGAATACGATGATGCGGACGGCTCGCTGAACATAGAGAACTGGAGAATATCCACTTCAAATCAGTTTGATTTCATGTATGCAACCCATACGCGGAATGTGGAGACGGCCATTTCTCCGTATGCACCTGTCCCGCTCAAGATGGAACATCTGTTCGCTGCAGTGCAGTTCAATATTACAAACATGGTAGATTATTGTCCGGATTCAAAGGCCACTCTTTTCATTTTGAACGGTCTGAATCTGTCGGGATCAGCCACCGTCACGCCTGCGGCTTCAGGGTGTGACGTGAATACGGAAATAAACGGCAAGGGACAGCTGACGGTGAACCGGACTTCTGCCCTTGCCTACAACCAGCCGTACAATGTCTTCGCCAATGTAGGGAATATCGGGGATGACGGCTGTCTGCTGATATGGCCTCATTCGCAGTCGGAACTCGGGGCGGCATCCGTCGAACTGCATTTGAGTGACAGTATCGAAGATCATTATGTATTGTCTCTGGCAAATGAGGATGTCACGAGGTGGGATGCCGGCAACAGGTATATTTACAATTTCTATATTCAGGACAACCGTATTACTTTCACTGTCGAGGTTGTCGGCTGGATATATGACGATGTCATTATAGAAGGATGATGGGAACTGTAAGACATATTCTCCATGTTTTCGCTGTCCTGACTGTACCGGCGGCGGTCTCCTGCGTGAAGACGGAGCCGTCATCTCCGGCAGAAGACAGCGGGGAAAACATAGCTTTCTATGTCAGGACACCGGACACGAGAGCCATGATAGAGGATGCTGCCTCTCTGGCTGACAGAGGGCTTTCAATCCATGTGACCGATATGCGGGATGCAGGTACGTTCAGCAATACGGCCGTCGCCTATTCCGGCAACGGAGCATGGAGGTCCGACAGATCCTGGACTGCGGGCAAGAGTTACGAGTTCTTCGCATATGTCAGCAGCCCGGGAAGTGCCACGGGGGCATCGGTGTCGTCTGTCAGCGACAATGGCCGCACTGTAACAGTCAGTCAGCCGTCTTCCTATTCCGATTCTCCGGACGGCTACAGCGACTATCTCCTGTCCTACAGGGTGACGGCTTCCGGAAGCCGCCCCGCTCCTGTGGAACTCAAACTGGAGAGGGTCACTACAGGAGTGGAACTATATATGTCTACTCCGAATCCGAAGGATGAAGCCAGAGTGATTTTGAAGGAGGCTTCGTTTATAAACATAGTACGCAGTGCGACATTTTCCATCGCCGATCATGCCGCATCTTCATCGGTGTCAGGCTCTTCCCAGATTATGAACACATGGAGGGTGGTGCGTAGCACCCAGAGGGTGACTTATTTGAAAAATACAGGGGCGGAAGGTCTGGAACTGGAATATTTCGACCCGGCAGGGGGAGACTTCGGTTATGATTATTCCAAATACGGAATCATGCGGTTCCTGACGGTCCGGCAGCCTCTCACGGAGACTGTGACGACAGGCGTGACGGACATCGTGCTTCATCTGGAGTATGCCGTGGAGGAAAACGGGCAGACCGTGGATTATGAAGTGGACATGCCTCTGAAAAATTACAGACCGACGATGTGGTCCATAGGCCACAAGGTGAGGTATTATGTGACCATTGATTCCAGTATCGACCTGGTCGGTACGGTGGTCAAGTGGAATGAAGTTGACTTTATAGAAGGTACATTGCTCCCGGACTGACGAGAGGGTCAGGCAAGGGACGGATGCATTGTCCGTGAGGACAGTCATAAAATGGAAGTCATATGTTCAAGGGATTTCTTAAATATTCGATTGTGTCAGCGGCCGTGTGTCTCATGTCAGCCGGATGCGTGAGGGAGAATTTAGAGGAGGCTGCAGGTGACATGAGAATCAGTATCGGGGCCAAGGTGGATGCCGTGAGGGTGGCTACCAAGGCTGCCGTGGATCAGACTACCGCTCTGGACAGCGATATGAAAATCAATCTTATACGCTGGGATGAAGGCGGAAGTGCAGGTACGGCCGGGCGCGAGGAGCTTTCTGCTGAAATGGGGGCTGTGCCTGATGCCGGGACATGGTACAGGGATATCAGGGTGTCGCCGGCGCAGTTTTATGTGGACAGGACGAAAGAAGTGGGATTCGCCGGGTGGTATCCTGCCAAGGATTCGTCTGAAGGTGCCGGCTGGGTGCTCGACGAGAGGACTGAAAACGGTGTGACGGACAGGTATGTCATCCATGAAGACAATACGATGACTTTCCGTATAGACGGGACGACTGATGTGATGGTCAGCAATTTCGTCAAGGGAAACTATACTTCCGGCATTCCTGCGATGGAGTTCAGCCACGCACTCTGCTGGTACAATATATACGCTTATGCGGTGGATGCGGATACCAAGGCGGAATGGGGGGATCTGACCCGCCTGACGCTTACGAACCTTCCGGAAGAGGTCGTGATAAAGCTGCCGGATGACATTTCGCAGTCGGATGAGATAGAGTTCAGCTATCGCGGAGGCGAGGAGACAGGAAACGAGGACTGGGCTCAGGACGGCACCATCATCTGGGATACGGAAAAGCATCCGGATACCAATCCTGCCAAGGATCTTCCGGTAGGCCTTCCTGCCGTCGTCAAGGATCAGGCTTTCGTGGGGACGCTTCTCGGCGGCGCACCTCTGCAGAAAGTGCTGGGAATCGAGGCGCGGACCACGAGGCAGACATCCGGGAACTCCGTGTCCATAGCGAGGAATTTCAAGCCGGGGTATATCTATAATATTTTCCTGCGCTTTTCGTCAAAGGGCATCATCAATGCCGAGGTTTCGGCTTCGGAGTGGCACTACAATGAAAACGACATAGTGATAGACCAGAATTTCGACCTGCTGACGGACCTGTCCAGATACGGGACATCGAATTCTTATATAGTTTCTTCGGCGAACAGGGGATACTGCTTCACCGGAAACGTGAAGGGAAACGGCGAGGACGGGAATATCATCACGGACAGGACCGGAGCTCAGATAGTAAGGCTCGATGACAGCGGAGTGAACCTGAATGTGGACCATATCGGGATAGTCAGGTCGGACGCCATGATGAAGCTTGTGAACGGGCAGTGGGAGCTGATAGATGATGAGAACGAGCGCAAGAACACGAAGATTCTCGAGCTGGCATCGGACCGGCTGAGTAACGGCAGGGTGATCTTCAAGGTGCCGGGGGCGGTGGAGCGGACAGCCTCTGGCGACACCCTCAAGACAGAGTCGGGAGAGGTCGTCTATGACAGCGATGATTTCAGCCTACAGTACAAGGGAAATGTCAAGATAGCCGCTTTCGACGGGGCCGGGAACATCATCTGGAGCTGGCATATCTGGGTCACTGACAAGCCTAAGAATCAAGGATATTCAAACGGATATGTGGCTTTGGACAGGAATCTGGGGGCAGTCACTACGGATTATGCCTCGTTCATGAAGGACAGGTCTGCATGGTCGGGACTGTATTACCAGTGGGGCAGGAAGGATCCGATATTCCGCGCCACCGTGGAAGAAGGTTCGGCATGGGGCAGGGAAGTGGTCGGCCATCCCGTTTCCGTGGCGGAAGCCACCATGCATCCGGTGACATACTATTACGACGAGCAGGGCGGAAACAACTGGACTACCGACCCGAAAAGCGACTATTTCTGGGGATACGTATCGGTCAGGGACGATATCCGCAAGACGATTTACGACCCGTGTCCGCCGGGGTACCGCGTGCCGGGCAATCCTATCTGGGAGAATCCTTCGAAGGACATGACCCATAAATCCCTGACGGGGCGCGACGGTTTCGCCGGCTATATGTTCTCCCTCGGCGGAGGCATGATCGACATCTATTATCCTAAATCCTATTGCATCTCCGATGCAAAGGTCATACATGGCGATTTGCTGTCCGGAACTCCGGCGGACGAAGATTTCGTTTATCTGTATTCGGCTACGCCTTATGAGCCGGAAGACGGGGAGTCCGTGGATAAGTACGGAAGCCTTTCCTATCATTTCAGGTACAATGACGGGGAGCTGTCCGGGAATTATTCGCAGGTGCTTGTATCCGACCCTGACGTTTACCGGGTGAAACGGTCGGATGCCTATCCCGTGAGGTGCGTTTTCGAAAATTCCGCTCCGGTAGTCACGGACTTGAGCGCGAACCAGACCGCAAATTCATATGTAGTGGCAGAATCGGGATTCTATGAGTTCAAGGCTGATGTCAGAGGAAACGGGGTCTCGAACTTGAATATAGTTTCAGGAACGACAGTGGTGAACCGGGATTTCGATGCCGGTATGGGTACGACTATATCAGGCATCGACCATATTGATGTACTCTGGTGGCAAGGTGATCTTTATAAGGATGGGCAGACCAGAAGCTGGTGGCTGGACTTCATAGAAGATAATCCGGATTCCCAGGAGATAGAGCAGAATTGCCCTGTGCGCGTGCTTGATGACGGCAAGCTGGCCGACGGGAAAGTCCTGCTTTATGTCACAGTGAACGAAAGGACCATCGGCAATGTCGGACTCGCCGCCTATGACAGGAACGACAAGATTCTGTGGAGCTGGCACATCTGGATAGAGCCTGATATCAGCCTCGTCAGTCTTGGAGAATATACTCTGATGGACAGGAATTTAGGCGCTACATTTTCTCCGGGAGCAGGCCAGGGTTTCAATGCTGATAATATATACTCCGGTCTAGGTTTTTATTATCAGTGGGGCAGGAAGGATCCGTTTTTCCAGCCGGCTATCTATCGCTCGTCCACTACCCAAAATCAGGTATGGTATAAGAAAGTCCTTGAAAACGGGGTATGGGAGTGGAAAAGAATGGACAGTGTCGAAGTGTTGAATGTGGATAATCAGACAGTTGCCGAAAGTTGGTCTATTGAAGCTTCAACATCCTTGCCTACAACGTATTTCGGTACGGACAATCTCAATGAGTGGCAATCTTCGTACAGGTTAAGTACGAGTGCAATCAATGATTTATGGGGATATGTCGGTGATAACGGTGTCAAAGGGAATTCATTTGCCAAGACTATGTATGACCCCTGCCCTCCCGGGTACAGGGTCATGCAGCACGATGTATTCGAGTCGGCTGAAATCTGTGCCGCCAATGAAGATACGCAGTATCGTATCGACAAAAGCAATGACTACGGGATTTATTTCGATAATTCAACTTATGTGTACTATTCGAATGGTGCTAGGAAAGGCTACGCCATTGCAGAAGGAATATGGTTTCCGAACAGCGGCGCTATAAGGAGTCCCGGCTCTTTCGTATGGAATCAGAATAATCAGTATAATCACAGGCTTTCTACCGCAACTCCGTTTTCGGGAACAAATATGCGAGAAATCAGGTGGTGGCCTTCTGACAACCGTTATGTCATTCAGGAGAATCATGGGAGCTGGATGTCTGCCGGCCGAGTGGTGAGGTGCCAGATGGAATAGGGGATTGGACATTTGTGTCGGGCCTGACGGTTCCGTCGAGTCATGCTTCCCGGATACGGAGTCTGGAAAATAAAAAATTTGAAGCTATGAGAATACGAACTGAAATATACGCGATAGTTATGGCATTTTTCCTTCCTGTGGCTTGCGTCAAGTCCGGCCCGGACGGGAAACCTGCCGTCCCGGCTCCGTCGTCTCCGGCATCGGGCGAGATGGATGCAAGCTGTTCGGTGATCCAGCTTTCGGATGAGGGACCTGCAGCCGGCATGATGACCAGAACAGTCATAGGCCAGACCACGGCTGTGTCCCTGTCGGCGAATTTCATCAAGCTGGACGAGAATCCGCCGGCCGGCTGGGGCAGCATGTCTACGCGGGATGACTATGCCTGCACTCCGTTCCAGGGCTGGTCGGATTCGCAGACCGAGATTCTGGACGCTTCCATCTTCGCTTCTCCGGACAATACGGAGGGGATTCATTTCCGCTCCATAGTCTTCAATCCGCGCCAGACTTACGACTATTTCAAATATGATGTGGACGGGAATCCCGAAACGGAGGAGGATACCGTGAATGTGGGTTTCATAAGCAGGATGGTAGGCTGGTATCCGAGGGTTTTCGAACTTCAGACAGATGCGCAGGGCCGGCCGGTGAATACGGCTTTCAATACCCTGACCGACATCTATACCACGATAGAGAAGGACGGTGTCACATATGACTGCGTGCGCTTCAAGAACAGGCTTGACGGCCAGACAGATGTGATGATGACTGACATGCGCGAGGGCCGTTACGACCTGCGTACCTTCGGCAAAGGCTTCAAGAACAATGATTCCGATATCGATGTCCAGCCTTACGGACATGTGTTCCATAACCGCAGGAATCCCGATGACGGATATGACTATTGCAATTATTTTACGTTCAATCATTATCTGACGGCAGTCAGGCTTTTCGTGCAGGCTGACGAAAGCGACCTGAGTCTGATTTCATGGAAGCAGATTTCAGACGTGGTGTTTACGAACCAGCCGTCGACCGTGACCATTGCTCTGCCGACAGTGCAGAGCAGGCAAGAAGGTGTCAAATCCGATATAATCGTAGATAATTATGCGGAAAAGACGCTTCCGATAGAGGGTGTGGAGCCGGTTTTCGGACAGGCATTGGAGTGGACGGATTTCAGGAATATGCCTATCATCCGGACGCCGATGGCGGAGAATGATCCTGATCATGAGGAATTTGCGATGACGCCGGACTATCCTGTAAGCATGGAGCACGGGGTGGAGCTGCAGAAGGAGTATTTGGGCTATATGCTGCTGCAGCCGGATGTGGAGACTACGCTGGAGCTGCATACAGATGCTGGTATCTTTTCCGCTACTATTCCGGTGAGGGCGTCATATGTCATTGAAAATGCGGACGGTACCACGACAGAGGTCAAGGATGCTCCTATTCTGGAGGCCGGGCATATCTACAATATCGTCATCGACATCAAGACCGACGGAAGTCTGGACGTGGTGATAGGAAACGAGGATTTCGAACGGTTCAGGAATCTGGCTCCGTACAATCCGGACATTGTGTCCAATTTTGAATATTCGAACTGCTACGTGGTCACTCCGCAGATGATGAAGGATGAAGATACGGGGTCATATTATGACGGATTCTATTTCCAGGCGATGGTAGCCGGCAGGGGCGAACTCGGGGTCATCGGCAGTACTGCAGGGGCAGAGCTTTATCCGGATGACGTGTATTTCGACCCTTATTTCGCCAGAATATTGTGGCAGGACGAGCCGTATCTCATCACTCATGTCGAACTTCTGCAGGGCTATGTGCGGTTCACGCTTAACGAGGCATGCAGGTCGGAGACTGATCCGTTGACTGATCCGTTGACGGGGAATGCCGTCATAGCCGTATATGACAGGGCAGGGGAGATAATCTGGTCATGGCATATCTGGGTGACCGACAGGCTGGAGGATGTGTCATATGCTCTGCCGGGCAGTGCCGGCATAATAGAGAATTTCACTATGCTGAACATGAATCTGGGGGCGACGGCGGATGTGGCCGGTTCTGCAGATACCGTGCTGGATACTTACGGTTTTTATTACCAATGGGGCAGGAAGGATCCTTCACCGGGGCCGGCGGCGTATGACTATGCCCAGGCGGACTTGACCACTGCTCCGTATTATTATATGGATCAGGGCGTGATGGGCAGTGTCAGTGCCATGTATGTGGACAATCCTACAGTGGAGCTGAGTGCGCGCAATCCGCTGGCCATCATGGGGCCGTCCATTATCGGCGATTATCCGAACGACTGGCTTTTCTATCAGATTGACAGGCTGTGGGGGTATTCCGGTTCGTCTGTGACCAAGACCATTTATGATCCGTGCCCGTATGGGTACAGGGTGGCTGATGATGAGCTGGAACTGTTGTTCGATTATTGCATGGAGAATCAGTCGCGGTGGAGCGAGGTTTCTGTGAACGGTGATCCTGTAGGGGTGTCTGTGCCGTCTTCCGTTTCGACTGCTTCCGGCGGCGGACGCCAGAGGGACAATTTCTTCCCGTTCACGGGGTGGAGGGGTCATGACCGCGGCCGTACCGACAGGACTCATGCATGGTTTTATGTGGGGGATCTGGCTGATTATCAGGATGCCAGGGTGAATCATGATGAGAATGATGCCAAGTATTACAGGCACAGGGGGCGTTCTCTGCTGATTCAGAGTACGTTGTTTACCAACGGGAGTTTTTCCATTCAGAATGCGGGTACGTATAGTTCGAACCTGACGGCAGATTATGCGAACCGTACCAGCGCGGCTCCGGTGCGGTGCATAAAGTATTCTGACGAACCGTCCGTCCAGAATCGCTGGTGA
>CALUSC010000020.1 GCA_944323345.1 uncultured Bacteroidales bacterium
GGCAGGGCCGCCCAGAGAAGATAAGGCCTGTACATGCCCCATCTGGTTCTGGTCCTGTCGGCAATCATTCCCATTATCGGGTCGAAAACGGCGTCATAAAGCTTGGTTATCAGCAAAAGTGTCCCTGCATGGGCAAGCGAAAGCCCGAAAACGTTCGAATAGAAGAAAGGCAGGTAGTAGGAGAAAATCTTCCAGAACATCGAGGATGACATATCCCCGAAACCATAGCCTGCCTTCTCCCATATTGTCGCTTTGTCGTGATTATTCATATCCTATCTGGTATTCCTGTCTATCAGTCTGTTCAGCCTCGCCACCGAATCCGATGTGGTATATCCGTCAGGCTCGGTGTTGAAACAGTAGTCCAGAAGCCTGTCCACTGAAGAAACAGCCACATGCATCCTCGTGTCGCAGGAAGCATAGTAAATATAGACTTTTCCGTCTTCATCCGCAATCCATCCGTTAGAAAAGAGGACATTCATCACGTCGCCGACATACTCCTCGCCCTCCGGCACCAGGAAAAATCCGCCCGGCTCTGCTATCACCTTCGACGGATCTTCGAGAGATGTGACATAAAGATACAACACATAACGCAGACCGGAAGCGCATCCGCGGACACCATGGGCCAGATGAAGCCAGCCTTTGGAAGTCTTGACAGGGGCCGGCCCCTCACCGTTTTTCTGCTCCTTGATGGTGTGATAATGACGTGCATTTATGATTTTCTCATCCTTTATGACTACATGTTCCATGCTGTCTACAAGTGCCCAGCCGATACCGCCGCCACGGCCTGCATCTATGAAACCGTCCTGCGGACGGGTGTACAGGGCATATTTACCGTCCACAAACTCCGGATGCAGGACCACGTTTCTCTGCTGCGACGTAGATTCCATATCAGGCAGCCTTTCCCAGTTTATGAAATCTTTCGTCCTGGCCACCCCTGCAGAAGCTACAGCGGAAGAGAGATCTCCAGGAGCTGCTTTCGGATCTTTACGTTCCACGCAGAATATGCCGTAAATCCAGCCGTCCTCATGTGCCGTCAGCCTCATGTCATAGACATTGGTAGCAGGTTCTCCATAATCAGGAAGCGTGACAGGTCTGTCCCAGAAACGGAAATGATCCACACCGTTCGGGCTTTCGGCCACTGCGAAGAATGATTTCCTGTCTGCACCCTCCACTCTGACTACCAGGATATATCGGCCGTTCCACTTGATGGCTCCTGAATTGAATGTGGCATGGATGCCGAACCTTTCCATCAGATACGGATTGGTCTCCCTGTTCAGGTCATACCGCCACGCAAGAGGCGCATGGTCACCTGTCAGAATCGGGTATTTGTACCTTTCATAAATGCCGTTGCCTTCCACCGGCTCGTTTTTTCTGTTTATGAGGGCTTCATGCTGAGCTTTCAGCCACTCGAATCTTTCCTCAAAATTCATATCATCAGATTTATTGTTTTCCAAATTATTCTGTCCTTTCGTCTTCATTCCATTCCGCTCAGGACAATATGACTGCGCCGTTTCCAGTTTCTAATCCAACATGATTATGTCATCCAAAGCTGCAAATTCCTTGAAATCAACTTCAGATTCCTGGCCCGGCCACGGAGCATAGAAATGTCCCGGCATGTCGCAGGCATTTCTCCATACGAGAACATACGCTATCGGATATGCCCCGATGGCAGGATACAGGACTTCCGTCCACCACTTCTCATAAGGGACGCCTTCGCAGCCTGTCTCTGTCAGGGCTATCAGTTTTCCGTGTTCCCTGCCAAGTTCAGTCATAAGGGCCAGCCTGTCCCTGAGCTGTGCCGCATATATCTCATTCGATGCAGGAAGCTCCCCGTACTGGTAGCAGTCCAGACCGAGCATGTCCACCATATCATCCCCCGGATAGCGGGTCATGTAATCTTCATCTCCCAGGTCTGCCCCCGGTGAAAATGCCCATACCAGATTATCCAGCCCGCGGCCGGCTGTCATATAGTCGTAAGTCATCTTCCAAAGCTGCCTGTACTGGTCCGGCGTGCAGAGTTTCTGTCCCCACCAGAACCAGCTGCCCGTATGCTCGTGCCACGGCCTGAAAACAAGGGGTATCAGCTCACCGTCATCGTTTCTGAAAGTATCCAGATAGTCGGCACAGTTCGAGAGCCACTGCATGAATTCATCGTGTTTTTCACCACCTTCGAGCACGGATGCCACCACCTGGTCCGATGATACATCCCAGCTGTCGCCGCCTGTCAGTGGATTACGCGGATGCCATGAAAGTGTGACCACCCCGCCTTCGGCGCAATGCCTGAGCGCAGCCTCTCTCATGAAACTGAAAGGATTTCCGTCGAGATTCTTCAGATTCAGGAATTCGATTCCTCCGAGGTCGAGTCCGAGGACTGCAGGGTGATGCCCGCAGACATCTTTCACATCGGTACGGTCCAGGGAATCTTCCGATGAAGCTCTCCACGTATGTCCGTACATGTATGCATCCTGATGTCCGAAAAGGATCTTACCTTCGGAAACAGAAGCATTCAGGTCTGATATCAGTTTCCCGGAAGACGAAATATCATTTCCGACATTGCCGCAGGCTGTCATTACAGTAACGGCCGTCATTGCAGGCATCAGATATTTAAATATTGTCATTTTATACTGGTTTTGGTTCTATATCAATGAAAACAGGATATTTTCCGCATTGTCACTTTACAAAGAAACTTGTTTTCAGCAAGTCTTCATCTGCGGATGACGGCCCCGCCATCACGATGAATTCGCCAGGCTCGACTATCGGCTTCAGGTTCTTGTCCAGGAAGCGCAGCTTGTCAGGAGTCACAGTGAATTCCACAGTCTTGGTTTCACCAGGCTCAAGAGAAATCCTCGCGAAATCCTTCAGTTCCTTCACCGGCCTGGTCACCTGCGAGAACCTGTCCCGGATATAGAGCTGTACTATCTCATCGCCGGACATTGATCCATGGTTCGTCACTTTCACGGAGACATTGACAGAGCCGTCGGACGGTATTTCCGTTTTATCTATGGTAAGGTCAGAATATTCATAATCATTGTATGAGAGTCCGTAGCCGAACGGATAGAGCGGAGTGCTCGGCGTGACTGCATAAGGATGGAAATACTGTGAAGGCTTGTGATTGTATATCATCTGTATCTGTCCTGCTGAACGTGGCATCGTCACCGCCAGTTTCGCGGACGGATTCACTTTCCCGTACAGAATCTCGGCTATCGCCCGGCCTCCGTACATCCCCGGCTCCCATGCGTTAACCAAGGCCGGAAGATGCTCGGCAGCCCATTCTACACCCAATGGCCTGCCGGATATCAGCACCAGCACCGTCGGCTTCTCTGAGGCGTACACCTTCTCTATCAACTCGTTCTGGAGACCTACCAGGTCAATGTCGGACCGGTCAGTATCCTCGCCGGAAGTTCTTTCGGTCCAGCGTCCACGGTACATGTACTCGCCTGCGACCACTATATTCAGATCGCAGGTCCGTGCCAATGACGCTGCCCTGTCCACCTGCCTGCGTGACATGTTTCGAGGGTCCCAGCCCTGGTCCACGAAAACGAAATCCGTCTCCGGAGACACTTCCTTCAGGCCTTCGAGTACAGTAGAGACATTCTCCGGCTTCTGGTCGGCGCTCCAGTCACCCAGGATATTGTGGTCATCGGCATTGATTCCTGTTACCAGCACCCTGTGGTATTTTTCCGGCCTGAGAGGCAGAAGACCGTCGTTTTTCAGCAGTACTATGGATTTCCTGGCCGCTTCCAGAGCGGTTTGCCTGTGTGTATCGCACAGACGCACATCCATACTAGTAGTTTCATCGGCATACGGATGTTCGAAAAGGCCCAGCCGGAACTTTATCTCCAGAATCCGTCTCACCGACTCGTCTATACGGCTTTCCGGTATGCGACCTTCGCGAACCAGCTCACAGACATATTCATTCCAGTAAACCCCGTGCATGTGCATGTCCATGCCGGCCATTATGCTCTGGTAGAATGCCTCTTTCAGGTTCTCGGCAGTGGCGTGGAGATCGTATATGTGCTCTATGTCCATCCAGTCGCTCACCACGAAGCCTTTGAACCCCCATTCACCGCGTGCCACTTCCTCCATCAGCCATTCGTTAGAATGGCATGGTATTCCGTTCAGTTCGTTGTGGGCTGTCATCAGGGACATCGCCCCTGCATCCACGCCCGCTTCGAACGGTGGGAAGAATACTTCTCTTATCGTCCTTTCAGACAAATCCGTAGGAGAGCCGTTCGTCCCGTTTATCGGCTGGCTGCCGCCGACGAAATGCTTGATGCAGGCCAGAACGTCATCAGATGACAGGTCACCCTGATAGCCTTTCACTGTGGCCACACCCATCTCCGACACCAGATACGGGTCTTCTCCGTAGGTCTCTCCCACTCTGCCCCACCTGGGGTCTCTCGCTACTTCGACATTCGGATTGAAGGTCCAGTGCATGTTCATCGCACGCATCTCCGCAGCCGTCTCTCGCGCTATCCTGCAGGCCAGATCGGTATCGAACGAACTTGCCAGTCCGATATTGGTCGGATAGACCGTATTGTCCGGCGCATTGGCATTGCCATGAATGGCATCTATCCCGAAAATGACAGGGATGGCGAGCCGGCTCTGAAGGGCCAGCGACTGAAGGTAATTCGCCTCTTCGATGGTCAGCACATGCAGGAAAGAGCCTACCAGGCCCTGCCGCGTCCATTCAGCCACCGAATCTGCATTGAAACCGGGGTAAAAGGCATTCGCCGTATTGTTCTTCAGCTCCTCTTCCGTGAGAGATGCTTCGTTCTTCCTGATGTGTTCCAGACCGACGAACTGGTTCATCTGGCCGACTTTCTCCTCAAGCGTCATGCGCGAAAGAAGGTCTTCCACTCGCCTTTCCACTGGTGCTGAAGAATCCGTGTATACAGGTGTGCCGCCATCGGTGCACGATACGGATGATATTGCTGTTGAAATCATTATGACTATTGCTGTTTTTTTCATTTGTCAGTAAATATTTTTGTCACAAATATCAGGAAATATCGAATGTACGCTCCGGATGCAGGTTTTATTCGGTCCAGTAAATTCTTTTGACTATGACGCCATATCCGTTCAGAATCATTCCTGAAGTTCTTACAGATGCGATATCAACATCATTCAGCAAATGAGATGTATGAACAGAGCCTGCTGTCAATCTTTCTACTTCCGGAATACTTGTCAGCCTTTTCCATTTCGAATCATTGAACTGCAACTGCCAATAGTCTGTATCAGGGCTTGTTTCATATTCAACATGGATAGTCGCCCCATCTGCAATATCCTGGAATACGTTTGCATCACCGGAAAGATTTACAGATGGTTGCCAATCCGTTCCTAAATCAGTAGTTCCTGACCAAACTTCATGTTCCGAAACGTACACGGATTCGGTGATGAGGGTGACTTTTTTCAGTGTATAGAATGAACCTCTTATTATAAGCCCGTCATTTTCCTGCAATTCTGATAGTCTTGAACTGGTAAGTTCGACTTTTACCTCAGTCTGTTCTGGCTCTAAATTCATAGACACAGGCTCGGCAAAGGCCTTCCAACTAGCAGAGAGCATTTCAAAGTTCCAATATGTAGAAGTCGGATCTTGTTCTAGACTGGCTACCAGAAATGCCTGTCCCTGTGACAGATCTATGGAGTGCCAGTCAAATTTGCCCCATGCAAGTTCCTGATTATAATCTGACCAATTTCCCATGACAGTCTCCCCTTCCCAGATAACGCGCTCATTGACATCAGTTGAGATGCCGTCGAGGCGGGCAACAGTACCTATGTTCTGGATCTGGCCGGCTTCGAGGGTGAGGGATGTGTTCATGGATTTTGAAGCTGTCTGGCCTTCCGCATTTGAGAACGTGACTGTCAGACCCTGTGCATAGGTGCCCGGAAGCATGGCGAAGTAGTAGTTCCCTGCCGGGAAAGCCCCGTCTGCGACCATGGAAATTTCATCGCTCCCTTCAGTCACAGCGACTGACGGAATCCCATCGCTGAAAGCCACTGTAAAAGCACCTGCCAGGCTTTCTCCGCCATTGGCAGAAATCTTCACCGAGCTGACAGCGCCCGAATTCTCATCGATGGTAAACTTCACATATCCGAGCAAATGCTCGAACCTGAATGCCATATCCTCTGCAGAGGTGCTGGCATAGCAGATGCTAAGTCCGTCTGCGAATGTGTTCAATGCCGGAACCTGATCTGCCGGGAGTTCCAGGGCAACCGTAGAGCCGGTCCATGTCTTCACTGCCGAAAACGGATATACGGCATAGTACACATCGGCTGCCAAAGCTTCGCCTGAAAATGATGTCTCAGCACTTGAACCCTCAGCAAGGTCGGAAGTGAACGCGGAAGCGGCTCCGCACACGGAGATGGCGTCACCTGCCGTCCAGAGCACGTCCAGGCCGTTTTCAGCGAGAACAGTCTTTGTGGCGTCACCGGATGCAGATCCTGCTGCTACGGCATTGAACGTCAAAGAAGAGAGCTCCTGAGATGATGGTGTTATGATATTTTCCTTTGCGCAGGCCATTAACATTGCGGCGGCAGCCGCTACGGAAATTATTCTTATCGTTTTCATAGTATCAGGTTTTATTCGTTAAAGAAACTACCCCATGAGTCATCTTCTGAAAGAGGATTGACAGATCCTCCGATTCCGGATGCGCACACGCCTTTCTCGGCAACCATTTCTGAAATGTCTATTTTCGGACTTTCATAAATCCGTGACACATATTCAATTCCATTTGTTTTCATCGTTTGTCGTTTATAGAGTTAATTCGTAAATTATAAAGTCAATTTGTCTGATGCAAGTAATAACCTATCTGTCCTGCGATATCAACATTATTCTGAAAAAGGAGCATTTTCATATATGGAGTCGAGCGTATAGCCGGCGGTTTCCGAAGTCATCGCTCTGACCATGATCTCCACCGCCATGCGCGCAGGCTCCGAACAGAATTCCCCGGTCGCGTGGTCGATGAAGGCATGCCGCTCGTTTCCTGTACCTTCAGCACCGTTGTCCCACACGAATGCCGCCATACCGTATGTCTTGGCCGCCTTGAACACATATTCGAACCAGTAGCGCTGGAATGCCTGCTCTCTTTCAGTCTCGCGGTTCACACACCCGGTCTCTCCGATATAAACAGGGATTCCTTTAGAAATGAATTTTTCATGGAGTGCGGAAAAAACATCTTTCACATGTTCTTCTTCATCATGTCCGGCACATTCCCCAGTCCTGGCAGTATGGCCCCATTCGGAATACTTCGCAGTCAGAGTATATTCGTTCGGGTCATAATAATGAACTGAGACTATAATCCTGTCTGCTGTCTTGTCTTCGGGCATTTCAAAATACTTTATGGTCAGATCGGGATTGGTGCAATACCCTGGAACAGCCAGATATCTCCGGGCATTTTCCCCTCCTGCCGCCCTGACGGCATCCACGAATGTCTGGTTCCACCCGTTCAGACAGCAGTATTGTTTTCCGCCGTCAGTCATATTGGCTCCCCATCCCCAGCCTCCGTCATGTATTTCGTTGAAGGCTTCAAATATAAGAAAATCCCCTTTATCTTTGAATTTCCGGGCTATCTGTGTCCACATGGCTGATATCTGCTCTTTTATCTGCCTGTCCCTTTCGGGATCGAGTGCAGCCTCCTTTATGTTCAGCCAATAACCGCTTTCGGCTCCGTCATGATGCATGTTGATGATGACATTAAGTCCGGCATTCCCGGCATAGCCTACCAGTTCCGCGACTCTGTCGAGCCACTCCGAATCGATGTCATAGTCAGGTGCCGGGCCAATATGTCCGAGCCAAGTGACCGGAATCCTGACACTGCGGAACCCTGCAGCTTTCACACCGTCGAATGTAGCCTGCGTAGCGGCCGGATTTCCCCAGCATGTTTCGGAAGCTGTACCATCCGCATGAGCATCCATCTGGTTTCCGAGATTCCAGCCAGGAGCGAGTCTTTCGGCTACCTCCCATGCGATACGGCTATCCTTACCGGGGTTCGGTTCCTGGTCCGGCACAGGAGTTTCAGTACCTGCGCCGTCCGTTGCAGCCCCGTGCTCCGTTTCCTTGGTATCGGAGCACGCCGTCATCGGGAAAAACAGTGCAGCCGTCATGACTGCCATATTCAGTAAGTCAATGCTACAAAACATAATTTCTATTCAAAAAGTGAAGCAGGAAGTTCATCTCTGGATATGACAGAATCAGAAGCGAAAGATGCTTTCCACCAGTCAATATCGGCACTGGAATGTTCTTCGGAATTATAATCTGCCTGTCCCAGATTATAATCGTACCACGGCATGGAATAAAGCCAGCGTGCACCTGCATTCCACTGGGCTGTCATATCAGGCATCCCTCCGAACTCGGAAAGGGTCACCATCTTGTGAGCAGAGAACTGTGTTATGGCAGAGAACTGCGATGCCAGATTCTGGGCATCTACGGAATTGGTCTCGTCCTGATAGGCATCCCTTCCTATAATATCCACGTACCCGTCTCCCGGATAGAATTCGAAATCCACATCATCGAATGATGAAGTCTGGGTAGTCCATACCCAAATCAGATTCCTCAGCCCGGCATCCTTGAAATAGTCGAAAACATATATCCAAAGTTCCTTGTATGCCTGCGCTCCGTCCGCTCCCCACCAGAACCATGCTCCGCTGTGCCACTGGGTGTAGGTATTTCCGGCAGCCTCATGCAGAGGTCTCCAGATGACAGGGATACCCTCGTCCTGGAGGAGTTTCAGATATCCGGCGATTTTTTCCAGACTTTCATGCATGAACTCATTCTGCCAAGTTCCCTCTTTCAGGGCTTCCGTGACGCTGAACTCATTGTTCTCCGCATCGCATGTGAAGTTGTTCGGATCTTTCTCGGAAGAGCTGCGTGGCACATTCCAGTGCCAGCTTGCGCCTATCAGGCCTCCGGCATTCCACCAGTCCCTGGCAGGAGTGATATCGCCGTAATCTATCCAGTTTGCAGGAGACGCCGCGAGATGTATGTAGTCGAAAAAGGCTATTGAAGGATATGTACCTGTGAACCTGTACACCCACTCGGCCTCGTCGGTATTCCATGCGACATTCGCCATTGCCCCTGAAAGGGTCTGTTTCCCGTAAATGGAACGGAGATAGTCGTAGAGCTTTTCAGCTGCAGGTATAGGGTCATCCGTAACGAGAGACTCCGATATTTCCTGCTCTCCGGCGGAAACCGGCTCCTTCATGGAAAAACTTATGCTGACCTCTGCAGCAGGTGCATTGTCATAACCTGTTACGACACCCTCCGGAACGGTTACAGTATAGGCCCTGCCGCTCTGAAGTCCCGAAACCGACACGGCAAGTTCAGTCATCGAAGCTTCCACTGCATCTATCCGGGCATCGTTGTCTATGGTGATCAATCCTTGCATTGCCGTCAGGCACAGGATATTCCTGTCGTATGTCAGGATGAGCTCAAGGCTGCTGCCCAGAATATCCGCCGTACCGTCGGCAGGATCCGAGTACACCAGTACCGGCCCTGTCCCGCCATCAGGTTCGGGTCCGGAATCCGGTTCAGGTTTCTGACAGGAAGCCATGAACACAAAAGCCGCCAAGGCAATGTATGTAGAAATCCTTCTCATATTGTATTCTTGTTATTATCATTACTGTTTATTGTCGCTCCGGTTGGGGGGGGTATATATTTTATTGTTGCAGGGGATCTGAGATCCCCTGCAACAATAAAATTACAGGGATATGGTAACTTTAGTAAACGTATTGCCTCCGTCACCCTGGAGAATGATACCGCAGTCGACGACTCCTTCATCCTCGTAATCCGAACGGTTCGCAAGTATCGTATCTATAATATCCTGAGTAAGGGTGCACGTCAGGCATCTTGAGCCGAATGTCCATCCCCAGCCGGCAGGGTTGTCGGTAGGTGCGAATGTGGCGCTTCCTATTTCATCAAATACGAGTTCCGTCCACGAGCCGGTATTGAACTGTATCTGGCTCCATGTCTCCGGTGTCTGGTCGAAATAGAAATTGATTTTCGACCCGGCAGTACATGTTTCGAAAGGAGCGGCCGGGATACATACCCGTCCTCCGGTATTCCAGGTCAGGGTTACGGAACCTTCCCATATTGGCGTCTCGTCGACTGACGGTACACCAGCCGTTTCCGTCCTGAGCGATACCTTCAGGAGAGTATAGTTCGATCCGGTAATTATCAGACCGTTGTTGGCTTTAAGATCATCGAGCATGGTCTGTGTAAGAGGGATTTCCAGTGTGGTCTGGCCTGCAGTCATGTCTATCTGTGAAAATCCGGCCAGGTCATTCCAGCTTGTGCCGCTCTTGAGCATGAACTGCCAGTAAGTGAAGGATGGATCCTGTGCGAGCTCCACGAAAAGAATCACATTGCCTGCCGAAAGGTCTACCGAATTCCAGTCGTATCCGCCCCATGCGAGATCCTGGTTTCCGCCCCAGTTTCCGCAGACCCAACTGCCGGTCCAGATGACAGTTTCCTGTACGGAAGGTTCGCTTGGTATGCAGTCAATGGTATAGTCTATGGTACCGTTCGATGATACGAGAGTGATGACGGCACCTGCGCCGGCAGTGGCAGGAAGAGACACGTAAAGATCTGTTCCGTTAAGCATGTGGTTCACATCCGCACCGTTCACCTGTACGCCAGTGAGAAGATCCTGGTTGGCCACAGGAAGGATGAGCACGGAACCTCCGTGTATTTCGGTCCCGGCTGCCGGAAGTTCGGTCACATAGCAGGTAACAGGCTTGTCTATGGTCAGTTCAGGGGCATCGACCGACGTACCGTTGGCAAGATTCAGACTTACGACACCAGAAAGCGCCGAAGTAGGAACGATAACGGCAAACTGCGTGGCCTGGGGTTCTTCCACCGCGACTTCAGCTCCGCCCTGGAAAGTGACACCTGTCACCAGATCCAGGTCTGTACCGGTGAATGTAAGTTCCGCTCCGGCTCCCACGGTAGACGGGCTGTACTGTGTCACAACAGGTTTCACGAGCGTGTAGGCTACGGCAGCGGCCTTTCCGTTGGCCATGCCGAGAGATATGTCACCTTCCTGGGCAGTCTCAGGGACAGTAAACGAAATTACGCCTTCAGCCAGCGTAAACTCGGCATTGACAGAACCCGGAAGTGTCACGGAAGTGACCAGATCCAGATCCTTTCCGTCAACTGACAGAGTATTTCCTGCCTTGACAGGGGAAGCTGAAACCGAGAGTTCCGAAGGAATCACTGTCGTATAATTCCCGGCAGATATTTCCACTCCGGATTTGGCCACGATCTGCACCTCGCCGTCGCCGGCAGCTGCCGGAAGAATAAAAGTGATGGCAGTGCCCTCCTCGTTCAAAGTGAATTCAGACACTTCCGCTCCCGGCAGTTTTACGGAAGCCACAAGTCCGAAATCGCTTCCGGCCACTGTCATGGTCTGTCCGGCCTTGCAGATTTCAGGAGACAGTCCCGTGACTTCAGGGAGAGCTACTGTAAGTTCTTCTTCGGATGTGATGATATTCGCCATCAGGGACGGATCCTCATTGTTCAGCTCATCGAGGTCTCCGAGACTGACGACACCGGTCCGGGCCTCTTCCGGAACACGTACCTGTATCTCATAACGGTCGTGCTTTATGAAGTCTTTTTCAGAAACGAATACATTCTCGGAAAATATCACCTCATGGATAAGGTTCAGATAGTCACCCGTAATGGTGATAACATCTCCGGCCTTGACAGATACAGGAGAAAGGTCCTCCCATACTATCGGTTCCGAATAGGTCAGTTCCGTCTTGGTGGTAATCTCCCGGCCATCCGCAGTCACTAACGTCACATATCCGACTTCCGGGCCATCCTTAGGTACGGTAACCCTGATTTCGCTCGGCACTCCGGACTGGACGACCTCGATATCCGTAATCGGATCCACCCCGGGGATTATCACCTGGGTGACCTTTTCCAGATTGCTTCCGAGGAAGCGGAGCTGTCCTCCGCGTACTACCGGCTGCGGTCCGTAGACATTCAGGACCACGGCGTCATCGACATACTGGTCGGTGCTCAGCTCTTCGGGCGAACATCCGGTCAGTATTACAAGGCACATTGCAATCAGTGCCGATGATATTTCAAATATTTTTTTCATAACTAAAATCCTGTTTGTCATCTGTTGGAAACTGCTCTGATATTGTCGATCATGAGGACAGGAGTACATTGGATTCCGTTCACTCCGCCGCCTACCACGAAAAATGTAAGACTGGCAAAATCCGACGGTGAAGACGGTACATTGCTGGTAACGGCACCCAATCTGTCATAGACGAAGTCAGACAGCGGAATCGTCACTGTAATCCACTCGTCATCAGTATCGAACGGCACTACTCCTGATGAAGTGAGCCATGGACGGTATATGGCACGTCCGAAAGAGCCCTGATCCCCCTGCTCTCCGTTGAACAGATAAGCGTTTGCGGCGGCAACGGTTCCGTCATACCCGTCGATGGCATTTCCGGAATAGGTCACCTTGTCGTATCCTCCGAATGCTATCTGAAGAGCTCCCGCGCTCCACGGCGAAGCCGACGGTACGCAAAGTTCGAATTTAAGGGCCATATTTTCGAAATCAGTGAAATCCACCAGGTTGAACAATGCGATACCGTCACCGGATGTCACATTCTGAGGAGTGTCCCATGATCCGCACCAGTATTCGAAGGCGAACTGCGAATCATTCCAGCCACCGTCCTCACTCATGGCAGTAGAGCCGTCTCCGAGCTGTACATAATTGCCTGTGATTCCTCCTTCATCGGTTATCACCCTGTTATGCCAGCCGTGATTCGTCAGCCCTGTCAGACCGTCGAAATCGAACATGATTCCCCTGCTGTCAAGATAATGGAATTTGCTTTCCGCTGAACCGTATACGGTCTCCACTGAAATTTTTCCTTCTTTCGCACCTTCAGGGATGACGAATGAAACGGCCGTTTTCGTGATTTCGGTAATCTCCGTAACAGGAACATCGTCCGAGAATGTTATCGTGAGCGGCACATTAGGGTCATCTATGAAATAATCGCCGTAAATTACAGCCGTCTCTCCGGCCGGTGTCTGTTCGCAGGACATAGAATTGACTGTCGGACCCGGAATCAGGACATTGAAATCATAGGTCACCGTATCCCTGGCGGCAGTAATCATGTAGATCTTGTTGCTGACTTCACCTGGGATATTGCCGGGGACAGTCACGATCAATGTATTGTCCGTAATATAGCTTGAATTCAGAATGGCTTTCTGGTCATTGAACCAGAGTTCATATATGCTGCGCAGGTTTTCGCCCACGAGGCATATCTGGTTATCCATATATGCACCAGTCATAAGGGAATCCGATGCAGCGAATTTCACTGGACGGACATACCGGACCTCAGGCACACCGTCTGCCATTTCGTAAGCGCCCGGCTGCTGTCTGTCGCATGAAGACAGAGCGAGACCTGCCGATGCGGCAGCCAATACTGCGATGTAGTTATATATTTTTTTCATCTCGTTTCGCTGTTAAAAGTCATACTTGTAGGTTTCGCGGACATTCACGTCCACTGCAGGCTCGGCCAGATGCGGATTGAATACCAGATCTTCGGCAGGCAAAGGCAGTGTAAAGCTGTCTGCTGTAACGTTAGGTGCGGAGACTTCATCCTCATACCTGACATCATCAGTTACATTCCAGGTTTCATATCCTGTATTATAATATGTCTCATACAGTTCTCCGAGACCGAACCAGCGGTTTCTTCTCTGACTCTTGATTTCATTTATCACCACGTCCATCTGATAATATGACCTCCGGACGAAATCGTACCAGTAGTCTCCTTCCAAAGCCAGCTCCAGACGGCGTTCCTTCCATATCTGTTCCACTGTCAGAGGAGCCTTGAAATCATCTTCTTCAGAATAACCGGCACGTCTGTGCACCCTGTTTATAGCTTCCAGTGCAGACTGATCCGAAGTCTCGCCTGACGTTCCGGTCATGGCTTCCGCATATATCAGAAGGACATCGGCAAAACGGAGAAGATGAGTAGCAAGGCCTGTCGCCATATTCGCGGCGGACTGGCCGAGTCCGGCCACATGGTCTGCCTGCCTTCCGGTCAGATGCTTCACTACATTGGCTCCTGTAGAAGACTGGAACTCTCCGGCAGGACCGCCCTTGCCGTAATCGCCGTCATCATAGATGAATCTCAGATAGTCGAAGCCTCCCCTGTCAGTCCAGAAATAGTCGTAAGTGTCTCCGGCCATCATCATGGTAGCCTTTCTGCGCTTGTCCTTTTCTGCAGCCCTCGTAGCCGGATCCGCTATGGCGCTTACACCGAAATCATCCTGCAGGTCAATGGAAGGACCGCGCCATCCGCCCCAGCAGTTTTCTTCGAAATCAGAAAAGCCTGTAAGGGCTATCTCCGGCTGGAAAGAGTTCTGCTGCGTCCACGGATCACGAGACGGAGACCATTGCCATGAAATCATGCATTCCTTGTTCTGATTGTGCTGAAGCCTGAAAATATCGGAATACTCCTCCATCAAATCGCGGCCTGAATTGTCTATCACATCTTTGGCATACTTTGCAGCTTTCGACATGTCATCGGCGTTGAGCTGCCCGGAAAGACCTGCCCTGGTCAGATATACCTTGGCGAGAAGGGCCTCTGCGGCATAGTAGTCTATACGGCCGTTCGCTTCCACACCCGTTTTCGGGAGAAGCTCCATGGCCTTTTCCAGAGTCATGACGATATATTCGTAGACATTGGCCCTCGTGGCCTTATAGACATTGTTGTACTCTCCGGAAGTCAGCACTTCGGTATTGTCATGGATGATAGGGACTTCTCCGAAGGACCTTACCATGAAGAAATATGCGAAAGCCTTCCAGGTCAATGCCTCGCCTATGCACTGGTTCTTTACGGCCTGTGACGGACCTTCTGAATTCCTGATATTCCTGATAACCGTATTTGCATGGGCATTTACCGACCACAGGGAATAAGACATCGCCACCAGGTCGGAATCCGTACCGTTTACGGAGAAATCCAGATACTGGCTTTCTCCCAGATAGAGATTTCCGGACATGACTTCACCCACCCAGAGGAAAGCCCTGAGGAAATCGTACCACGGGGAGTTGTAAAGGTAGTTCACCCCCTGGATGCACTGTTCATCGTTTTCATAGAAGTTGTCCACGTTGTAGGTGTCCTCTGCAGGACGGTTCAGGAAATCGCTGCAGGAAACGGCACCGGCAATCAGGACAGCGGCAAGTGCGGTTTTTATTATATTGTATTTCATTTTTACCTCTGATTTATGATTAGAATGTGATATTCAGACCTACGGAATAAGTGGTAGGGCTCGGATAGCGGCCGTTGTCTATACCGTATGTAAGACCTGTCGCATCCTGAGTACTTGCTCCGATTTCCGGGTCATATCCGGAATATTTCGTGAAGGTATAGAGGTTCTGGATATTGCAGTATATCCTGAGGTTCTCTATTCTGACTTTTTCCAACATTTTCTTCGGGAAGGTATAACCGAGTGTTATGTTCTTGATACGGAGGTATGAACCGTCTTCGATATATCTCGAACTCATGCGGTCGTTGTCGTTAGGGTCATTGATGGAAGCCCTAGGAGTCTTGGTCCCGGAATTGGCTACCTTTACGTTCGTAATGTCATCATACCACATGGAACCGTCTTCATAAACCTTGTCCGGGTCGATAGGCACCAGTTTCGCCCTGTCATTCACTGAATTCAGCTGGTTCATCCACGGACTGTTCATGTGGGTCAGCACTATAGAGTTGTAATTCAGCACCTTGTTCCCATACGAGCCGTTCAGGAAGATGCTCAGGTCGAAGTTCCGGTAACGGAATGTGTTGGTCCAGCCAAATGTAAACAAAGGCAGCGGAGATCCAAGGTTCGTGCGGTCGTTCTCGTCTATGACTCCGTCTCCGGAATCCGGAATGCCGTCACCGTCCGTATCGACTGTCGGCTGATCCTTGTACTTGATGTCTCCTACCCATACTGTATTGGTCTTGTTGAAGTTTCCGTCTACAGGATATTTGGCTGGCTTGGGAGAATTCATCAGGTCATCGAGAGACTCGTACACCCCTTCCACTTCATAGCCGTAGAAGTTATAGAGAGATTCGCCTATAGTGGACAGGCAGACGACGTCATTATACTGGCCGTAACCTACGAGAGACGCATTCTGTGTACCTTCGAGCGACAGCAGTTTGTTCTTGTTGAAAGATATCTGGAAATTCGAATCCCATTGGAACTTTCCGACCAAAGGATGTGTGTCGAAGGTGATTTCCAGACCCCTGTTCTCTATGCTGCCGTAATTTCCCTTCGGTGCGGCCAGAACTGACGAAACGTTGCCCTGAGTACCCATGTAAGAAGGGAGCTGCATGGACATGAGCATGTCATTCGAGCGTTTGATATAGGCATCGACAATGAGATTCAGCCTGTCCTGGAAGAATCCGAGATCAAGACCTATGTTCCACTGCTCCTGGGACTCCCAGCGTATGGCAGTATTCGGGATATTGGATGGTCTGTAACCCATTCCCAGTCCGGTAGGCATCCTGCTTATGGATGCTCCCCACGCATATCCTCCGATATTGGAGTTTCCTGTCTGTCCCCAGCCTAAACGGAGTTTGCCGTTGCTGATCACATCCTTGAGCCCTTCGAAGAAAGCTTCATTGGAGAATCTCCAGGAAGCTGCAGCCGAGTGGAAGCCGGCCCATCTGTTATCCGGGCCGAAATTTGAAGAGCCGTCATAACGGAAAGTATAGGTAAGCAAGTAGCGGTCATCATAATTGTAAGTTTCACGGGTAAAGACAGATGACATGGATGAACTGCCGAATCCGGAGGAAATTCTCGGTGTGCCTGATCCGAGGGCAGGATTATGGACTGCATCTGACGGAAGGGCATTGTTGAAGACGCTGGCATATTCGTAATTCGACTCCCACATTTCATGTCCGACCATGGCAGTCAGACTGTGCTTGCCCCAAGTATTGGAATAGGTCAGATAGTTTTTCAGCTGCCAGAAAATGCTCTTGTTATTCTGGATGCTGCTCTCGTTCGTATCTCTGGTCCAGTTCCCGAAATCCAGCATAGGCTTGTAACGTTCCGCCTTGCTCCAGTTCAGGTCGAAGCCCAATTCCACACGCCATACGAGATGCTTTATCGGAGTGACATCCGCGAAGATGTTCCCGGTAAGTTTCTGACGGTTCAAAAGGATGTCGTCTTCCATGGCGATACCTATAGGGTTCGGGTTCAGATTGTGCTCATCCACTATAGTGGCATAGTTTCCGTCCATGTCATAAATAGGAATGTCCGGTCTGGAAGTAAGGGAGTAATATATCAGACCTGAGTTGGAATCAGCAAGCTTCAGGTCATCGTTGGTCGTGGAGAACGTAGCTGAAAGTCCGAGCTTGATCCATTTTTTCAGTTGCGCATCGAGGTTCGTACGTACGCTGAAACGGTCAAAATTACTTCCGATGATGGTACCTTCCTGGTCCATGTATGAACCGGATACATAATATTGCACCTTTTCGGTACCGCCGGAAACCGAGAGCTGATGCTGGTGCTGCAGAGCCGTACGGAAGATGGCATCCTGCCAGTTCGTACCTTCTCCCAGAATGGAAGGATCCGAATATGTATCGCTCGGATCTGACATTTCACCGACAGTCGCCAGATCATTGTAGAACTCGGCATACTGTCTCAGATTCATCATATCCAGACGCTTGTTCTGCTGGGACACTGCGAACATGCCGTCGTAAGAAATCCTGGCCTCTCCGGCCTTTCCTCTCTTTGTGGTGATGAGTACTACACCATTGGCGCCCTGTGCGCCATATATTGCAGTGGCGGAAGCATCCTTCAGGATTTCCATGCTCACGATATCGGCAGGGTTGATGGTAGAAAGAGGGGAAATGGTGGAAACCTTGCCGTTTCCGAGCGCATCACCGAGACCGAAGTCGGCACCGGAATTTCCTCCGCTCTGGACTATCACTCCGTCTATAACGTAAAGAGGCTCGGCATTGGCATTGATGGTAGCCTGTCCGCGGACACGTATTGACGATGATGAACCAGGTGCTCCTGAAGTAGTCACGGCTGTCACACCGGCCGCCCTGCCCTGGAGAGACTGGTCCAGAGAAGAAATCACGGACCCTCTGAGTGATTCCTCGCTCACGGAAACAGAGGCGCCGGAAAGGTCGCTTCTCTTCATGGTACCGTAACCTACTACGACAACTTCGTCCAGAAGCTCGGTGTCCTCGGACATCGTAGCGTTATAGACAGTCTGGCTGTCATAGACTGTAAGGTGGACGTCCTTGTATCCTATCGATGATACGGTCAGGCTGGAACCTGGCCTCACTTCCAGGATATAGTTCCCATCGAGATCGGTAATGGCACCGTTCTGGGTACCATCTTCGATGACACTTGCTCCTATCACCGGCACTCCGGACTCGTCTACGATCTTTCCGGATACGGTGACTTTCTGCTCCTGCGCCGAAAGGGAGAGGCAGAAAAAAAGCAATGCCATGCAAGTAAACAATTTACTTCTCATAGTTATTGTTTTTTGTGTTAATAATAGAGTTTTCTTTCATCGTATATATTTTTTAAAGAAGCCTTTCGAAGAAAGCATCCCGCGCTATCCACCAGCCGCTTTCGGTCTCCACATGATGACCGGACAGAGGGAATGTGACATAGCTTTTCGGTGCATCGATAATGTTGTACCCCGAAAAATTCGTATGCGGAGGGCATACATCATCCTGGAGTCCGAACCCCATAAGCACGGGACAAGTAATCCTGTCCGTAAAGTTCTTGATATCAAAATAGGAAAGTGTCAGATACAGGTCCTCATCACAGATTCCCAGCCTTTTGGCCTCTGCCAGCACAGGCTCGGCAGGCCAATGCGCTATCCTGAAATAATCCGGGAAGTCGGAAAGGAAAGGTACGAACGGGGCGATGCCCTTGATCCTGCGGTCAAGGGAAGCAGAGACCAAAGTGAAGGCTCCGCCCTGGCTTCCGCCTTCGGCAAATATTCTGGAAGTGTCCGTTTTCTCACGGGACGCCACGAAGTCTATGGCACGGACCACATCCATGAAAGCGCCTCTGTAATAATAGGTATTCTTGTCTGCCAGCCCGCGGACCACCCAGTCATCCTTTTCCCCGGGCTTTCTGTTCAGACCCTGGTTCCTGACACAGAGTGTGAATTCGGCAGCTTCGGGACGGGCTGAAGGATCATTGTACCAGACCGAAGCCCCATACCCCATGTAATTTATGAAGACAGGATATTTGCCGTCCTTCACCGGTTCGATATAGATGCCTGACACAGGTTCGCCGCCGAAAGATTTCATGTCTACACGGTAGGTTCTGCGAATATCGTCCGAATGCTCCGGCAGCAGGGTCAGCCTGTACTCCGGAGCCACCCCGGCGAGTTCAGCAAGGCTTTCCGCCCAGAATGCATCGAAATCATCCGGCTTGTCCTGAGGCGATACGATTTTTTCAGGGTCGCACCCTATATTGAAAGTATTGACAGTCCTGAAGCCGTCCGGAGTGGCAGGGCAGGCATTGCCATTGGCGAAAACAATATTGTCTTTTACAGGTACTTTATTGTCCTTTACGGAAAGGACACACTTATAGAAACCGGGATCAAGTTCAAATCCGAATGAAAGCGTATCGGAATGTCTACCCCCCCCCAGTGATTTTTCAATGACCGACACCGTGTCGCCAAGATCTGTCACAAGAGCCAGCCTTATGGAAGTCTTTTCCTGGAAAGTCTTGCGCGCCGCCACCCTGAGTACGGCTTTTCTGTCTGCCGTATACATCCAGTCGTTTTCCAGCACGGCTTCGGCAGAAATTCCCGACACCGCATCAAGTTCGGACACGGCTTTCCTGATCATTTCCACCGTACTGCTGTCAGCGGCATATACGGAATTCAGTCCCTGCTGCTCCTGTGCAGGGTCACCGCAATAATCGTCTCCGGGTTTCCAGTATTCATCGCCTGACTGCTCCGCCATACCGCCCCAGCCCCAGAAATTCGCACCGGCGAGCACTCCGCATTTTTCTTTCGATGATTTCACCCTGTCGAAAATATGAGCATAATATGTATCCCTGGCTGCAGTCGGAGTACCTTTTAAAAATCTGAATCCGTCTCTCGGAAATCCGAATTCTTCGATAACCAGCGGCTTGCCGAGCTTTTCAGCCGACGCGATGTGCGCGTCGATATATTCATCCGTCTTTCTGATGGCCTCAGCCAGGTCTTCGGCCAATGTCTCCTGCTTCGCCCAACTCCAGTTATACGGCCAGATATGAGCCGTAAGATAATCTATGTCCGGACATGAGTGTATCTTCTCGTAAAGGTCGGTGTCATTTTCACAGCCCCACGTACCTTCGCTGCCTGTTGACACCATGTGATTAGGGTCAATGGATTTGATCAGAGCCGCAGTCTCCCACAGCCATTCTGCAAATGCCGACTTCACGCTGTCATCTGCAGAGAAACATCTCGGTTCATTGGCTATCTGCCATGAAAAAATCGCCGGATCATCCTTGTACGGAATCCCTGTCACCGTGTTTTTTCTGGAAACCACAGTACGCACATGGTCTGCAAAAAGTTCCTTGGCTTTTTCATTTGTTACGAACCTGGAGGCATATTCCATATAAGCCGGCCATCCGGCAACGGAAGGAAGTACCGCTTCGCCGTCTCCCGCCCATTCGAGATATCGGGCATAGCCTCCGGACCATTCCCAGGCATTGTTAAGATAAAGGACTGCAGACATCCGGCGTTTTCCCATTTCAGCCAGAAGCCAGTCCAGCCCTGCGAAGACTTTTTCATCATATATTCCGGCTTCCGTCTGCAGGCTCGGTCCGATCTGGGACGGAATTCCCTCAGGCCCGTCGCCTCCGACGAGAATACGGAGGTTCGAAATTCCAAGAGATTTCAGAGAATCCAGTTCTGCAGACAGACGCTGCCTGTCTCCTGATTCAGTTTCTGATCCGAGGATGGCACCATACCAGAAATTCGCTCCTATATAATAACAGGAAGATACATCGGAATAACCTTGAGCCGGAACAAAAAATCCGTCTTCGACATGGAAGAATCTCTCGTTTCCGGCCTGCTGCATGCAGGCATTTGCCGTAAAGACGGAAACAACGGTCAGTAAAAACAGGTTAAATTTCATTCCAGCGTCATTTTATATGGTTAACGACGCAAAGGTAGGGAGTGACGGTAAGGCAAACAAATACTTAATTATCCAATACTGATACTTTTTTTCGAATCCGTTTTCCCCTGTTTTATACTATCACCTTGTTCTTCTTGTACATGGCGCGGAACTCCTTCGGGGTGACTCCTCGGCGCGCCTTGAAAATGCGGTTGAAGTTGGAAAGATTGTTGAACCCGCACTCGTAACAGATTTCCGATATGTTTCTGGTCGAATCCACGAGAGCCCTGGCCGCATTTCCCAGCCTGATGTCCAGAACATAGTCAGAGAGCGATTTTCCTGTCCTGAGTTTGAAAAAACGGCTGAATGAAGTAGGTGTCATGCCCACCATCCCGGCCAGTTCGTCCAGCCTGATAGGTTCTGTATAGCGGTCGTTTATATACTGCTTGACTTTCTGGACCCTGCGGCTCTCAGGGTTTCTTTCTGCATGTGAAAACGAACTGCTGGCAAGAATCCTGTAATCGCTCCGGGACAAGTCATAGAGAATCTTCAGGAATTTCAGGAATCTCATGAAGCCTTCCTGTTCGGCAGCCAGTCCGTCGATGGCAGAATATACTTTCATGATGGTATGCTGGGAAAACACCACCCCATGGTCCGCGTCACGGAACATCTTCATGATGGATGCAAACTGATTCTTCGCCATGAGACTTCCCGAAAGGAGATCCGGAGAAAACTGAACGGTCACTTCCCGGATATCGTGAGAGATACAGTCGCCGTTATCCCAGACATGCTCAAGATTTTCCGAACATATCAGAACCAGATCATAGTCTCCTATGGTTTCGACACTGTCTCCTACGACACGTCTGACTCCGGGAGCATTCTCCACGAAATTCAGTTCATATTCCCTGTGCTGGTGGAGCGGATAGGTAAATTCGGACTTATGTCTGTCCACTATATGAAAACAGTCCTTATCTGAAAGAGGAGTGATTTCTTCCAATACGTCGCTCATTGTTTCCGAGGTTAAAATTATATGGTTATCAAACTTGCGTAAAGATAGCGTTTTTCAGGCCAAGTCTGCGCTACGGCAGCCAATAAAGGTCAAAATTGAATAAAATAATACTTTTTTATCAATTATTTACAGCCGAAGACTGAATCGGCATCGGACATGACAGAGATCATACCTATAATATTATATTTGCTGACGGGAATCAACAGTGTGTCGACAAGTGAAATAACAAATATAATAATATGGATACTGGGATGATGATAAGGAAGATGAGGGAGGAGATGCATGCCGAACTCACGGGAAACATACTTCCATTCTGGATGGAAAGGATGAAGGATGACAGGAACGGAGGTTTTCTGCCACGTATTACCGGGGACGGGCAGACGGATGCCTCTGCAGACAAGGGAGCGATACTGAATGCTCGCATTCTCTGGACATTTTCATCGGCATACAGGATTACGGACAGGCCTGAATATCTGGAAACGGCGACCAGAGCCAAGAGGGAAATCATCGACAGGTTTTACGACAAGACGTACGGAGGCATATACTGGAGCCTGACTCCGGACGGAAAACCGTCTGACAGGAAAAAGCAGATTTATGCACTCGGCTTCGCCATCTACGGACTGGGCGAATATGCCAGGGCCACAGGTGATGCCGAGGCCCTGGACTATGCGGTACGGCTTTTCAACGATATAGAAACCCACAGCTTCGATGCAGAAAAGAACGGCTATCTGGAAGCATTCAACGAAGACTGGAGCCCTATAGGAGACATGAGACTGAGCGAAAAGGACATCAACGAATGCAAGACGATGAATACTCATCTGCATATTCTGGAGCCTTACACGGCTTTATACAGGGTTTGGAAGGACCCGCAGCTGGAAAAGCAGCTCCGGAATCTTATATCCGTCTTCCGTGAAAAGATTCTCGACAGGAAGACCGGTCATCTGCGTCTGTTCTTCAACGAGGACTGGGCCAGCAGCCATGATATAATATCGTATGGCCACGACATCGAAGCATCCTGGCTGCTGTACGAGGCCGCTGAAGTCTTGGGAGACAGGGATCTGATATCAGAGATGGTTCCCTATGCAGCCGACATCGCTGATGCGGCATCCGAAGGCTATATCCCGGGAGGAGGAATGATTTATGAATTTCATGGGGATACAGGAGCAGTCGATGCCGACAGGCACTGGTGGGTACAAGCCGAGGCTGTGGTCGGGTATTTCAATCTATGGCAGCTTACAGGACGTGAAGACGCATTGGCGAAAGCCGCAGACTGTTGGGAATTCATCAAAAAACACATCGTCGACCACAATGGCGGCGAGTGGTTCTGGAGCCTGAAAGCAGACGGTACGGCAAACACCGCCGATGACAAGGCCGGATTCTGGAAATGTCCTTATCACAGCGGACGCATGTGCATGGAAATCATGGAGAGGTCGATATAATCATAAAATGCCGCATGACACTGAAACTTTCTTATAAAGCCATGTTCAGGAAAATTATCACGATACTATTGTTATCCGCCGGAGCATACCATGCATCTGCGGAAATACGCCTGCCCGAAATTATCGGAGACGGAATGGTCCTGCAGCAACAGACTTCCGTCAATATCTGGGGACTGGCATCAGGGAATACCACAGTCGCGATATCCGCCAGCTGGAATGACAGCACATACACGACAAAATGCGATGCCGACGGCCATTGGATTACGAAAATAGACACTCCTGCCGGAGGAATGGCCCCTCAAAGCATTACCATATCGGAAATTCCTGCCGGAGCCGGACTTTCCATGGGGAAAGCCTGTTCATCAGTCACTGTAGGGAATATACTCATCGGAGAGGTCTGGTTCTGCTCCGGACAGTCCAACATGGAGATGCCTCTGGACGGGTTCTGGGACTGTCCTGTGGAAGGCAGTGCCGAAGAAATTGCCCTTTCGGGCAAAATGGAAGGGATCAGGATGGCAACTATTCCGAAGACAGGTTTTTCGGAGCCTCAGGAAACGGTATCCGGGAAATGGATGGTATCTTCTCCGGAAAATACAAGATGGTTCTCTGCGACTGCATACCATTTCGCCAAGATGCTCCATAGCGTACTCGGTGTTCCGGTGGGAATAATAAACTGCAGCTGGGGAGGTTCGACTGTAGAAGGATGGCTTCCTCAGGAAATTCTGTCCGGCTATGAAGACATAAGTTTCCGCATGCAGACACTTGAAGACGGAAGCTGGGACGCCTCCACCCCAATGATCATGTTCAACGGCATGCTGCACCCGCTAAGGCACTACACTATCAAAGGATTCTGCTGGTATCAGGGAGAATCGAACGTCGGAAGACACGAGACATATTCAGACAGGCTTCAGACCATGGTTTCGACATGGCGGGATCTGTGGGGGCAGGGAGATCTGCCGTTCTATATCGTGGAAATTGCCCCATATCTGTACGGAGGGGACGGAACAGCCGGAGCACGCCTCAGAGAAGCCCAGTTCAGGGCTTCCAGGGCAATATCCAACAGCGGTATCGTATGTACCAACGACCTGGTTTATCAGTATGAAAACACCCAGATACATCCTTGCCGGAAAGAAAAGGTGGGACAAAGACTGGCTTATCTGGCACTTAACCGCAGCTACGGGGTCGCTTCCATAGACTGCGAAGGTCCTGTTTTCCGGGAAATGAGGATAGAGGACGGTGAAGCCTTCCTTTATTTTGACAATGACAGAGCCGGATTCAGTCCGTGGAACGGGATAGAAGGGTTTGAAATCGCCGGTGAAGACAAGGTCTTCCATCCTGCTTCCGCCAGTGTCCTGCCTGGACAAAAGTGCCTGAAAGTCAGTTCCGCCGATGTGAAAGCACCGGTAGCTGTCAGATATTGCTTCAAGGATTTCTGTCCGGGAAATCTGACCGGAGCACGAAATCTGCCGGCATACCCGTTCCGCACGGATGACTGGTAGAGACTTTCTGAAACGCTGCGTCAGTCTATGGATTTGGCATAGACCCTGCGGCGCTTGTGGACAGTATTGTCGAATGACGTCCAAAGCGACTGGACTTTCAGGTTAGTCTCCAACTCCGGATTACTCTCGGCATATTTGAAGCCGAGTTTCAGCAGGGATGGTATAAGGTCGCAGAACATGACGGAATTCAGTCCTTTGCTCCTGTACTCAGGCTTTACGGCCACCAGAAGGAGGTCAAGAGTGTCCGAACGGTTCAGATACAAGGCATTGAGAAGATGAGCCCAGCCCGTCGGGAACAGTTTTCCACGTGTTTTCCTGAGAGCTTTTGAAAGCGAGGGCAGAGTAATTCCGCAGGCTACCAGTTCTCCGTCTTCGTCCTCTATGAAACTTACCATCCTCAGGTCTATGAACGAAAGATACTGCTTCACGTACTGGTCCATCTGCTTCTCGGACAGAAGGGAATATCCGTACAGGTCCTTATAGCATTCATTGATCAGACGGAACATCTTCTGGCCGTATTTCTCCCTGTGGACTTCCTTCATGGTAAGCTTTCTGGTTCTGAGCCTGTTCTTCTCCAGGACCAGCTGTCCCATTTTCGCGTACCGCTCCGGCAGTTCTTCGGGAAGCTTTATCAGATACTCCACCCAGTCCACCTCTTTCCGGAAACCGAGTTTTTCCAGGAAAACAGGATAATATTCATGATTATAGATGGTGATCATCGTCCCCATCTTGTCGAAGCCCTCGACCAGCATGCCTTCCGGGTCGAAATCCGTAAAGCCGAGAGGACCGGCAATATCGGTCATGCCGCGCTCTTTCCCCCAGTCGGCCACAGCCTGCAGCAAGGCTTTCAATACATCAATGTCTTCGATGAAATCTATCCAGCCGAAACGGACCTGGCGGACCTTCCAGGCTTCGTTGGCCCTATGGTTTATGATGGCTGCCACCCTTCCGGCCACTTTCCCGTCTTTCCATGCGAGAAAATACTCGGCTTCGCAGAATTCGAAAGCATAGTTCTTCCTTCTGTCCAGAGTAGCAGCATCATCTGCCTGAAGGTTAGGAACATAATACGGATGATTCCGGTAAAGTCTGTTGGCGAAAGCTATGAAAGTGCGCATCTCTTTCGAGTCAGCCACTTTCTTCACTGAAATCGGCATAAGTTCAGGGTTTGGTTTATGGTTTCAATACAATCTGCGAATATAATGCATCCTCCGTTTTTCACAAAAAAAATCAGCGGCATTCGCAGGATTCGCACTGACAATCCTCCCCTTCGCACTCAATAGTGCAATGACCGACCCCCGAACTGCCGAATACCGCCCTGGCTTCCGCCTTCGTCTTCTCCATCAGGCCGACATCTTTCAGGACCAGATGTACAGTAGCGGCATTTTCAGTCGTACTTATCGGCCATACGTGAAGATGATGCCAGCTTTCCACATTGCCGACATGGGACAGGCCGTTTTCGATTCCGGTCATATCCACAGACTCCGGCACAGCGTCGATGGACAGGAACAGACTCTCTTTCAGCATATTGAATGTTGAAACCAGAATAATGGCGGCTATAATGAGACTCACCGCAGGATCTATCCACAATATGCCAGTAAGGTTTATGGCTATACCGGAGATGACGACTCCGGCAGATACGAGAGTATCCATGGCCATGTGCAGGAAAGCGCCCCTGACATTAAGATCCTTTTCCTGGTCCCGCATCAGGAGCCAGGCTGTCAGTCCGTTGATGAGGATGCCGGCTCCGGCGGTCCATGATATCGCAGCCCCGGAAACAGGCTGCGGATGGTTTATCCTCGCTATACTTTCCACGATTATGGCACCTACCGCCACCAACAGGATGACCGCATTCAGCAGTGATGCCAAGACTGTCAGCTTTTTATATCCGTAGGTAAATCTCCTGTCAGGCCTGTGCGTCGCCATCCTGATGGCAAGCAGGGCTATAAGCAGGCTGAATACATCGCTGAGATTATGTCCGGCATCGGAAAGGAGTCCGACAGAATTCGACATGAAACCTACTGCGGTTTCCATGCATACGAAAAGCAGGTTCAGGATAATGCAAAGAATGAATACCTTGCTTATTGAAGACGGAATGTGATGATGTTCCATGGCATGCGCAAAATTAACTACTGCGCAAAATTAGAAACCTAAATCGGCAAATTAGTTGTAAATTTGCGGCTGTCGGACCGGACCTTGCCGGAGACATGAAGATATTGCCCGGAAGGGCATCGGAACACTGCATGAATGTTTGCGGAAAATTTTACATAGTATGGAAATTCTGGTAAAAAATGAAGCCCCGCTTTTGGAATACCTGTTTACAGCCCTGGCTCCTCAGAGCAGGACGAGCGTCAAATCCCTGCTCACGCATTCGCGAATATCGGTTAACGGCCAGGTCGTCACTGCATATAATCATCCGCTGAAACCCGGAGACCGGATCGAGGTGAATGCAAACAGGAAGCCTGCATTCGAAGACAGGAACCTGAAAATCGTATATGAAGACAAATGGCTTATTGTAGCTGACAAAAGAAACGGACTGCCGACGATTTCAACGGGAAAGGAAAACGAGGCTACGGCATATTCCATACTGTTTTCCTACATGGCATCCAAAATCGAAGACGGACGCATCTTCATCGTGCACAGGCTCGACAGGGACACATCCGGCCTGCTGGTATTCGCGAAGGACGAACAGACGAAGCATCTGTTGCAGGAAAACTGGAACCGGAGTGTGGTGGAGAGGAAGTACCTCGGAGTGTGCGAAGGAAATTTCCGCCATAAGGAAGACACCATCGTATCATGGCTGAAAGAGAACCCGAAGTCTCTTAAAATGAGGTCTTCTCCAACGGACAACGGCGGGCAGAAGGCCGTGACGCATTTCCGTGTCATGGAGCAGAAAAACGGGTCCGCACTTCTGGAAATCGAGCTTGAGACCGGTAGGAAGAACCAGATACGCGTACAGCTCGCCTCCATAGGGCATCCTATCGCAGGAGACAGGAAATACGGGGCGGCATCCAACCCTTTCGGCCGGCTGGCCCTTCACGCCGCCACCCTCTCTTTCAGGCATCCGCACACCGGCAAAATCCTTACCTTCACATCGCCCGTGCCGTTCAGGCTGTAACTGCAGGAGGGAAAATATTCCCGGCCATCCCGGCCAAAAGGAAAACGATACGCTTACAGATCATATCCGGCTGCACGGATACGGTCCATATCTGTGTCTATGTCGGCTCCGGCTGTCGTGAGCATGTCGCCCATGATCGATGCGTTTATTCCGATGCGATAAGCTTCCAGCGTAGCCTCCGGGGACAGACGCGCGCGTCCTCCCGCGAAACGCAGGGCGGCATCCGGGAAGATGAAACGGAATATCGCTATTGTCCGGAGGACATCCTCTTCAGGAATGAGCGGACGGTTTTCGAGAGGCGTACCCGGTATCGGGGACAATATATTGACCGGAACAGACTTAACTCCGAGTTCCCTGAGTGCGAGCGCAAGTCCGATCCGCTGTTCCGGAGTCTCCCCCATCCCGATAATTCCACCTGAACATATTTCCAGACCGGCCTTTACGGCAGCTTTCAGAGTCGAAATTTTTTCAGTATGGGTATGTGTGGTGCAGAGTGTCCCGAAATATGACGGCGAAGTTTCCAGATTGCAGTGATACCGTGAAATTCCTGCTTCACGGAATGCCTGCAGTTCATCTTCGGAAAGCAGACCGGCCGACAGGCATAATTTTATATCTGCATTCGCGGACAGTTCCCGGACAGAACGGCAGAGCGACTCCACTTCGTCAGGTTTCAGACGTTTACCGCTGGTGACTATGGAAAAGCGCCCGATACCCTTGCTCAGGCTGAATTCCGCAGCTTTCACGAGCTTTTCCGTGGAAACAAGCGGATACTCATGAATATGAGCATGATAATGAGCCGATTGGGCGCACCACTTGCAGTCCTCCGGGCATCGTCCCGACTTTCCGTTGATGATGGAGCAGGTATCGAATTTGTGTGATGCGCAAGCTTTTGTGATGCGTTCTGCAGCATCTTTCAGGGCATCATACGGCGCTGTGACGAGCATTGCAGCTTCCGCTGCAGACACACCCTCTCCCGCGGCTATTACACGGTCTGCCAGTCTTTCCGGAGACTGGCAATGGTCAGGAATCTCTTTCATCCGGTTAATTGCAATCAATAGAATTTTACGATGTCATCTACGATGCGGCGGTGAGGCTTTTCAGGAGTTTCGCCCCTCTCTCCCAGAGCGATGACAGATATTATTTCTTCATTTTCAGGAATTTCCAGCAATTCCCTGATAGCGGAGGCATCCCTGATACCCATGACAAGAGTATCGATTCCGGCCTCGGCGGCCTTCAGCAGAAATACCGAATTCTGGAGTCCTGCATCGTAAATTCCCCAGCCGTTTCCGAGTTCATTGTCCGGCGTGCCGTCTTTCTGGAATCCGGCGATATCTTTCACGAATGTAGTCACCGCCAAAGCCTGTACATTCTCCGTATTCTGCAGATTCCAGGAACCGAAGCTCTTTTCCCGCAGAGCCTGGATTTTTTCATAAGACATCACTACATGGTAACGGGCGGTTTCCGTATTTTTCCATGAAGGAGCCTCAATGGCGGCCTCGACAAAAGTCCTGACCATATCGGCCGTCAGCTTATCGCCTTTTGCATATTTTCTTATGCTTCTTCTCTTCTCCAGAATCTGATCCAATTCCATATCAAACCCATTATTATTGATTCCGACTGAACAAAAAGGGCAGTATTTTTCTGAACAGAAAACAGTCCCTAAAAAATACTGCCCCAAAAATTAATATGAAAAAAAATCAAAAAAGCCATTTTAGATGGCTTTGCCGTCTGACCCGAGAACATTGATGATCTTGTGTTCGTAAAGCTTCTTCATCTCGTCACGTGCAGGACCGAGATATTTACGAGGATCGAACTCTGCCGGCTTCTCTGCGAAGACCTTGCGGATAGCTGCAGTCATGGCCAGACGTGAGTCTGAATCGATATTGATCTTGCAGACAGCAGACTTGGCAGCCTTGCGGAGCTCTTCCTCAGGAATACCGATAGCGGCTTCGAGGTTTCCTCCGAATTTGTTGATCATATCCACATACTCCTGAGGAACTGAAGATGAACCGTGAAGAACGATAGGAAAACCTGGAAGTTCTTTCATGACACCGTCCAGTACATCGAATGCAAGTGGCGGAGGTACGAGCCTTCCGGTCTTCGGATCGAGAGTACACTGCTCCGGTTTGAACTTGTAGGCTCCGTGTGAAGTTCCGATAGAGATGGCGAGAGAATCGCAGCCTGTCTTGGAAGTGAAGTCCACCACTTCTTCAGGTCTTGTATAAGTGTGGTGTTCAGCCTGTACTTCATCCTCAACGCCTGCGAGGACTCCGAGTTCGCCCTCGACTGTCACATCATACTGGTGTGCATAGTCAACGACTTTCCTGGTAAGGGCGACATTCTCGTCGTATGGAAGATGGGAGCCGTCGATCATGACTGATGAGAAGCCCATGTCTACACAGCTCTTGCAAAGCTCGAAAGAATCGCCGTGGTCAAGGTGAAGGACGATCTGAGGATTTTCCCAGCCGAGTTCCTTCGCATATTCTACTGCACCCTCTGCCATATAGCGGAGAAGGGTCTGGTTGGCATAGTTGCGCGCACCCTTTGATACCTGGAGGATCACAGGGGACTTGGTCTCTGCAGCAGCCTGGATAATGGCCTGAAGCTGCTCCATGTTGTTGAAATTGAATGCAGGGATTGCATAACCCCCATTGATAGCCTTGGCGAACATTTCCTTGGTGTTCACAAGGCCAAGAGTCTTGAAAGATACCATAACCTTAATATATTAAAATATAGAGTTCAACATTAAAGGGAACCGGCTGTGCGGAGCACCGCAACGAATCTGTCCGGCAATTCCCAAATCCTTGCAAAAATAATTATTTTTACGGAATAATGAAAACAATTGTTGTACCTTTGCACACGAAAACAAGCGACATCCCATGCAGAACAAGGTAATAATTTTCTCAGCCCCCTCAGGATCGGGGAAAAGCACCATAGTAAACCACATTCTCGGCCTCTACCCGGAACTGGAGTTTTCCATTTCCGCGACTTCGCGTGCACCGAGAGGCAATGAACGGAACGGCCGGGAGTATTACTTCTTCTCTGCGGATGAATTCAGGAAAATGATTTCCGAAGACAAGTTCGTCGAATACGAGGAAGTCTACGCCGGGTCATTCTACGGAACCCTGAAATCGGAACTGGACCGTATATGGGGACAGGGGCATGTCATCATATTCGATGTAGATGTCAAGGGCGGAGTGAATCTCAAGAAGTTCTTCGGGGACAAGGCCCTTTCCATATTCATTCAGGCACCGTCCGTCGCATGCCTGCGCGAGCGCCTGGTAGGACGCGGCACAGACTCGGCCGAAGCCATAGAAAAAAGAGTGTCGAAAGCTGCCGCGGAGATAGATTTTGCAAAAGGAAAATTCGACTACACCCTCGTGAATGACGATCTCGACAAGGCTTTCGCAGAAACAGACAAAGTAGTCGGCGACTTCATCCGGCGTGACATAAGGCCGGACACGGATATCTGACAGGAAATGAAAATCGCAGTATATACCGGGACATTCAATCCGATGCATATCGGGCATCTGGCCATCATCAGACACCTGACAAACCGCATGGACTTCGGCATGGTCTACCTCGTGGTGTCACCGCAAAGCCCGTTCAAGGAATACATGAAGGCGGAGTCAGGGGCTGAAAGATATTCGGCCGCATTGGATGCCGTGAGCAGACATCCGGAACTGAAAGTGCGTGCCGATGACATCGAGCTGCATCTGCCTGCTCCGCAATACACTATCAGGACCCTGGATACACTGAAGGCAAGGGAGCCCGAAAATGACTTCACGCTGGTCATCGGCGCAGACAATCTGCAAGATATCAGGAAATGGAAAGATTACCGCCGCATCCTCAGCGAATACGGAGTGGCGGTCTATCCCCGGAATGGATACGACATGAAGGCACTGCGTGACGGACTGATGACAGAGTGCAATGCCGGCAGCGGAGCGGATGAAAGTGCCGAAGGATACAGGATATTGCTGATGGACGATGCTCCGATGGTGGATATCTCCTCGACGCAGATACGTGAAGGCATTGCTGCGGGGAAAGACATGTCATCTTATATAATATGAATATAGAAATTGAACGCAAGTTCCTGGTAAAGGACGAATCTTATAAGGCAGAAGCAACGGAAAGCCACAGACTTGTACAGGGTTATATCTGCAAGGAAAGCGGCAGGACTGTCAGGGTCAGACTGTGGGACGACAAAGGTTACCTGACCATCAAAGGCGCGGGAAGCGCAAGCGGAATGAGCAGGTACGAATGGGAAAAAGAAATCTCTGCCGAAGATGCCGAAGAACTGTTCATGCTATGCATAAGCGGGATCATCGACAAGACGAGGTATATTGTCCCTGTAGACGGAAAAATCTTCGAAGTGGATGAATTTCACGGAGAAAACGATGGCCTGGCGATGGCCGAAATCGAACTGGAATCCGAAGAAGAACACTTCACCAGGCCTGAATGGCTCGGAGGGGAAGTCACCGGCGACCGCCGCTATTACAACTCCATGCTGTCAGTCCACCCGTATTCAGAATGGGGACAATAACACATCTGCAGAAAATATTGCTACAAATCAGCCGGGATGATATGCCCCCAGGACTGAGGCAGGGGTGCTTCTATGGTCATTTCTTCTTTCCTGACAGGATGAATGAAATTTACCCTTCTGGAATGCAAGCTGATGCAGCCGTCTGGATTCGAACGCGGAGCTCCGTATTTCAGGTCGCCCTTGATGACGCAGCCCATATCAGACAGCTGGCACCTTATCTGATGATGGCGGCCTGTCAGAAGTTTCACTTCGACGAGCCAATATCTCTCTGTCCTGCACAGCAGCCTGTACTCCAGTTCCGCCAGCTTGGCATCCTTTCTCATGGCTCCCGGCCGGCACATGTAAGACTTGTTCCTGGATTCGTTTCTCCAGATATAGCCGGACAGTTTGCCTTCCGTCCGTGGCGGCTCGGCACAGACCAGCGCCCAATAATATTTATGTACACCTCCTGTCCTGAACATCTCGTTCAGCCTGGCGAGGGCTTTCGACGTCTTCGCCAGCATGGTGATTCCGCTCACCGGCCTGTCCAGACGGTGCGGGACACCGAGAAAAACGCTCCCCGGCTTCGCATCCCTCATCGCTATGAAAGACTTGTAAAGATCTGTCAGCGTCTCGTCGCTGGTCTTGTCAGCCTGGACTATCTCCCCCGCCATCTTGTTGACTACAAGAAGATGGTTGTCTTCATACAGAATGCGCTGTTCTGCATCGGCATACTCTTCCGGAGCAAGCCGTCTGTAAGGTTTGAAAGGTGTACCGTTCTCCATCCTGACATCATTAAGGCACGGCAAAGTTAAGCGAAGTTTTCATATTCCGATACATCATTGATGTATATTCACTCAATTGGACAAAAAATCCATTTTTCCGGAAAACTGCAGGCAAAATTATACAAAATCACGAATTTCATGACATTAAAAATACACGCTGAATAAAAAATGCGGACAAGACAAGTTTATTTGCTCCGCTTCGTACTTCTGTTTATCTTTGAAGTCCATAACACTGACAGGTCAGACCTATGAAAACAATCGGAAAATCGTTTCTGGCCGGAATGCTTCTCCCGGCTGTCTGTATCTGCATGAATGCGATACCTCAGGCCGAAGACTTCGATGTAAGGCACATCGGATATGCCGAAGGTCTCAGCAGCCAGCGTGTATTCTCTATCGTAGAAGACCGGAACAGTGCCATGTGGTTTTCGACAAAAGAGGGAATCGACCGCTACAATGGCAGAGAAGTCTCAAATTACACTCTGCCTGGCGACCTTTACTACGGAGACAAGGCAGGTATGAGGATATGGCTTCAGTGCGATGCCGGCGGAAAACTTTGGGCATATATCCACACCGGCAGAATCTACAGATATTCCGAATCCGGAGACTGCTTCGAACTGGTTATTGACCTTAAAAAGCTTATTGAAGGGGAAATTATCCTGAACTGCCTTCATGTCTGCGATGATGGCGAGATGTGGGCAGGCCTTGGCAGCGGACTGTATAGAATTTCAGAAAACGGAGATATCACCCGGACAGTTTCAGACCATTATATCAACTGCATAATTCCGGTGGGAAACATGATTTACGCCGGTGCATCGGACGGACTGATATGCTACGATCCGAAAGCTCCCGACAGATATGAAATGCCGGTAAGCGGTCCTGCCATACTTTCCCTTTATCATGAAGCCGGAAGCAGGAACATACTGGCGGGAACATTTAACAAAGGACTCTTGTCCATTGATATCGTTTCCGGAACAGCCGCAGGAATCTCCGGCGCCGATGCGGCATTGACAAATCCCATAAGGGTAGTGACGGGCTGCGGTTCCGGCACTGTCCTGGCAGGTGTCGACGGCGGAGGAGTCTATGCCGTAGATCCCGCCTCCGGGAAATGCAGTCTGTTCGCAAATTCAAGCGACGATTCGACAATATCCCTGAAAGGAAACGGGATATACGCCGTAACTAAAGACCGGCAGGGAAATTTCTGGATAGGAAGCTACACCGGAGGCGTTTCCATGGCCGTATTGAAAGATAATGACCTTGATGTATATTCCCATATCAAAAGCAGCGGACAGTCACTGGCCAACAACAATGTCAACGGAGTGACCGAAAATGCCGAGGGGGACATATGGTTCGCGACAGACGATGGAATAAGCATTCTTCACGACAGGACTTCATCGTGGACACATACCCTCGGAAAAACGGTGGCGATGACATTCTGTCCCCTCAACGACGGCTCAGTCTGGACAGGGACATACGGCAGCGGCATTTATCTGATAGACTCTGACGGAAACATCCTCAGACATCTTGAAAACGGAGACGGAGGACTCACTACCAATTACATATTCTCGATCGCCTCCGACCCTGAAGGGAATCTATGGGCAGGAGGTCTGGAAGGCGATCTGCTGGAAATGGACAAGGATGGCAATCCGCTGCGCACATTCGGAATCAAATGGATAAATTCCATACAGTATGCCGGAAACGGCAAGATGGCCGCAGCCACTGTAGACGGACTCTGGATCGTGGATATCGCTACGGGAAATACCACCCAGTATGCTTCATCCGAAGAATTCAGGGACCGCAATGTAAGTGCATACATTATTTCCGTACTGTTGAACGGAGACGGGACTGTATGGCTCGGCACGGAAGGCGGAGGATTGAATCTCTATAATATGATTGACAGGACTGTCCGGACCTTTTCCTCAGCGGACGGGCTGCCTTCCGATGATGTTTTCAGTGTCCAGAAAGATGGAGCGGGCCGGGTCTGGGTCAGCACAGGAAGAGGCATTGCCATGATAGAAAACGGCAGGGTACTAACAGCCCACTACATAAACGAGACGGAAAGGGAGTACAACAAATCCTCCTTTGCAAGGCTGTCCGACGGAAGATTCATATATGGAAGCACTGACGGAGCCATATGCTTCTCCCCAGAAGAAATAGGATTTCCGGAATACGATGCCCCTCTCAGATTCACAAGACTGTCTATAGATTATCTCAACAGAGGCGAGGCTGCGGAACTGCAGCCTGACTTATACAGTATGATACAGGACGGAGAGGTACGCCTCGGATACCGGCACAACTCCTTCACTGTCGGCTTCGAATCGATCAACCACAGATTCCAGCAGGACATAGTCTACCAGTACAAACTGAACGGGTACGAAAAAGAGTGGAACAGTCCTGTAGAAAACGGATCTGTAAGATACATAAACGTCTCTCCGGGAAAATACACTCTGGAAGTCAGAAGCCTGAGAAACAGCAACGGCAGTGTTATTTCGGAAAACAGTCTCGGAATAAAAATCAGACAGCCCTGGTGGAATTCCTGGTATGCATGGTTCATTTATATCCTCGGTTCATTTGCCGTACTGACTTTCGTTTTCCGATATAAACGGAACCAGATGCAGAAACAATACGATGAAGACAAGATAAGATTCTTCATCGATACGGCACACAATATCCGCACTCCGGTCACGCTGATTATGGCCCCGCTCGAGGATCTCGGGAAAGATACAGGTCTGAGCGAAAAATCCAGATACTGCCTGGATCTGGCAAGAACCAATACCGACAAGCTGCACACTCTGATATCGAAACTTCTGGAATTCGAACGCTCCGACATTTCCGGCAGGAACATCAGGCTGGCTCCGGTAAACCTCACGGCCGTATTCACCGACGAGGCGGCGTCTTTTCTGTCGAATTACGGTCAAAGACAGCTGACTCTGGAAGTATCTTCCCCTGACGAAGACATTTATGTACTCGCCGAACGGCATCTGATAGAGATAATCTGCGACAATCTTCTTTCCAATGCATTCAAATACTCGAAACCGGGAGGAACGGTGAGGTTCAGCCTGGAACCCGGCCCGAAAAGCGCTGTCATAAAAGTTTCCGACAATGGCATCGGCATACCGGAAAAAGACCGGAAACACATATTCCGCGATGTCTACAGGGCAGGCAATGCCATGAAACATGAAGCCGTAGGTACAGGGTTCGGACTTCTGATGGTCTACAGAACAGTAAAAAAGCTCGGAGGGAAAATGTCCTTCAAGTCCGAAGAAGGCAAAGGTACCGTATTTACAGTCATGCTGAAGACAATAGCTGTGCCTTCAGACGGCCGTGAAGAAAGAAAGGCTGTCCTGCAGCCTCTTCCTTCTGGCGGACGGACACCGGAAGATACTGTCTTGGAGGGAAAACATGAAGAAACCATCCTCATCGTGGAAGATCATGCTCCCCTGCGGCAATACCTGCGCAGGCTTTTCGAACAGGATTATAATGTAGCCGACGCCGCCGGCGGAGAAGAAGCCCTCTCCTATCTTGAAAAAGATTATCCCGACATCATATTGTCGGATCTTATGATGCCCGGAATTCAGGGAGACGAACTATGCCGGATAATCAAGGAAAATCCCGAAACTTCCGGAATACCGTTCATACTCCTCACTGCCAGAACGAACGATGAATCGATAATGTCCGGGCTCAAAAAAGGAGCTGACGACTATATCCAGAAACCGTTCAGATCCGATATTCTCAAACTTAAAATCGGAGGATTCCTCGAAAACAGGAAACGGCTGCGGACATTTTTACTGCATCAGGTACTCAGGCAGGCAGGATCTGAAGAACAGACGGACGACCAGACGCCTGCAGACAATATCGCAGAAAATGACAGGCAGTTCGTAGACCGGGCCACTCAGATCGTACTCTCCCGTATGGGCGAGCCTGATTTCGGCATAAATGATCTTTGCCATGAAATGGCGATGAGCCGCACACTGTTCTACGGCCGGATAAAATCGCTGACAGGACAGGGTCCTCAGGAATTCATCCGTCTGATAAGGCTTCAGAAAGCCGCCGAACTTCTGAGAAACGGGAAAAGCGTTGCCGACGCATCGGCAGAAACAGGTTTTGTAAATGCGAAATATTTCAGCACCCTGTTCAGGAAACAATTCGGAATCCAGCCGAGCCGATATGTCGGGAAAACGCAGTAATGTGGAAATTTCACCGAAATGTCAGAAATCAAACCTTAATTGAGAGTATTCAGACCCCGGTTATGACATAATTTCTCATTTTTGCGGCAAACAATTGACACAAAACTATAGCCACAATCATGAGAACAAATCTTATAATGCTGTCTGCAGCTCTGTGCATGCTGCAGGCCTGCACGGCGGAAGGACATGAAACTCCGGACCAGACAGAAGAAAAAGTATTCTTCATCGATGATTTCACTTCTTTCGATGAAACGGTATGGACCAAAGAAAGCCACGAACCGGGATGGGTAAACCTGGAGCTTCAGGCTTATGACCCCGCTTACGTCACTACGGGAAAAGACGGAGACAGGTCGGTGCTGATTCTGACGGCGGAACGCAAGGACGGGAAAATATTTTCCGGGCGCGTCAATTCGAAAGGAAAAATGAATTTCCGTCTCAGAAAAGTCGAAGCCAGCATAAGGCTGCCGAAAACCGATGCAGGACTGTGGCCGGCTTTCTGGATGATGGGAGACAACAGCATGGAATGGCCGAAGTGCGGTGAAATCGACATCATGGAAATGGGAGAAAAGGCCGGTATCGCAGACGGTACATCCGAAACATGGATGAACTCGGCCATACACTACGGGAACAGCCCGGAAGACCACAG
>CALUSC010000021.1 GCA_944323345.1 uncultured Bacteroidales bacterium
AATCCCCGCCAATCTTATTGATTGACAGGGATTTAATAGTAGTTTTTGCGCTTAAAATTGCACTAATATTCTTCCTCATTGAAAAAGAAATCGTCCTTCGTCGGATAGTCGGGCCAGATATCTTCGATGCTTTCGTAGATTTCGCCGTCGTCTTCGAGTTCTTCAAGATTTTCAACTACCTCAAGAGGCGCTCCGGAACGTGTGGCATAGTCGATAAGTTCCTCTTTTGTTGCCGGCCAAGGAGCGTCTTCAAGCCTATACGCAAGTTCAAGTGTCCAATACATAGTTAATCCGTTTTATTTCGTTTATATTCAGGTATTTATCAATTACATTCGGGGGCTTCGCCACGAACAGGTCGCAAATATATACAAAAAAAATATAAGATGAATTCTTTTTGCTAATTTTGCGACCGAATACGTTAACAATTTACATACCATCCGAACAGCAGCTGAAAAATGGCATACAAAAAAGAAGACATGTACGACGAACGGACGACGGAACTCATTGCCGGCCATTACCGCGAGATATTGAAACTTCTGGGCGAAAATCCTGAGCGCGAAGGACTTGTGAAGACACCGGAAAGGGTGGCAAAAGCCCTGCAGTTCCTCACGCAGGGCTACTCACAGGACGGGTCCGAAATCATCCGTAAAGCCATATTCAGAGAAGAATACCAGCAGATGGTCCTCGTGAAAGACATCGAATTGTACTCTACCTGCGAACATCACATAATGCCGTTCATCGGCAAAGCGCATGTCGCATACATTCCTGACGGGTATATTACAGGTCTCAGCAAAATCGCAAGAGTCGTGGAAACATACGCACGAAGACTCCAGGTCCAGGAACGGCTCACGGTACAGATCCGTGACTGCATACAGGAGACACTCAGGCCCTTGGGAGTGGCTGTCGTAATCGAAGCCGCCCACACCTGCATGCAGATACGCGGCGTCCAGAAAGCCAACGCCATCACGACGACATCCGCGTTCTCCGGAGTTTTCCTGAAAGACGAAAGGACCAGGAACGAGTTTCTCAACCTCATAAAAGGCTGACGATCCGCAACATAAATCTAAGCGATGCTTAAACGGCTCTCCATCATCATTATATCTGTATTGATTGCCGCCGACATGGCGGCAATCAATAAGACCGCTCCGGCAAGGCAGGTGGCGGATACCCTGGTGACGGAAGAAAAACATGATGTGCTCGACGGGTCCGTAATCACGTCGGGGAGAGAAGAAAAGCAGATAGAGGGTGTCATGTCCGGGAATCTGAGACTCAACGCCGGAAGCATCTCGTCCCTGCCCAGATTTCTGGGTACGTCCGACATACTTAAAACCATACAGCTCATGCCAGGCGTCCAGCTTTCGGGAGAAATGGACTCAGGAATATACATACGCGGCGGAGACCCCGGCCAGAACCTGATCATGCTGGACGGTGCTGTCATCTACTCCCCCGCCCACCTGATGGGATTCTTCTCTGTATTCAACAGTGACCACATATCGTCTGCATCCGTGCTGAAGTCGGGAATACCGGCAGAATACGGAGGCTTTGCATCCGGAGTGATAGATATCGGGACAGTAAATTCGCTGAAAGACCATGTAAGCGGAGTCATGAACCTCGGAATCATCTCTTCGCAAGGGACACTGACCGTTCCGATAGGAAAAAAATCCCAGGTGACGGCATCCGGAAGGGGGTCATATATAAACTGGATGCTTAAAGGAATTTCCGTGGCTCTGAATGAAAACCAGAAGATGCCTGAATACGGGCTCCAGGACTACAATCTCACATGGCTGACGGAATTCAATGAAGCGAACACGCTTAAAATCAACGGATATTACGGCAGGGACAATCTGTATTTCCTCCAGAACAACTACAGCGTCATGTCATCCATGGACTGGGACAATATCGCCGCCTCTGTCATCTGGGACAGCCATCCCGAAGACAAGGCTGCGAACAGGCACATACTGTCTTTCTCCAGATTCAGCAACGACATAGCCATAGAAAGGAGCAGCGCCTCCCTGCGCATGCCGTCGGATATCACCGATTTCGCCTATAAGGGACGTACGACATTCAGTTTCCGGAACAGCCGGCTGAGCTTCGGAGGAAACTACACGTACCATATCACGAATGTCCAGTACCCTGACATAAACGGACTGAATGACATGATAGACGACACGGAGGCTCCGGATACATACCGCACCCATGAATTCGGCCTGTATGCAGACTGGTCGATGTGGTTCAGTTTTCCGCTGACCGTCGGCATAGGGCTCAGATACAGCGGAGCCGTCACGCGCGGACACCTGTACACAGGTCCTGAACCGAGGTTTTCCCTAAGCTGGAATCCGCGCACGAACATGCGGCTCAGAGCCTCTCTGACAAGCCAGAGGCAATACATGAACATGGTCTCCATTTCCGGGATGGGCATGCCTACCGACTTCTGGATACCTGTAACCGGTAAAATCCGGCCGCAGACGAACCGGTCAGCGTCCGTCGGCTTTTCACACTCATTATGGAACGGACTGGCGGAATACAGCATCGAACCGTACTTCAGCCTGCTGGGCAATGTACTCGAATACGACGGGGAACTGTTCGAAATGATAAACCGCAAATACGATACTGAAGAACACATAATTTCCGGAAAAGGAAGGAACTACGGAGTGGAAATGATGGTCAAGAAGAACCGCGGCAAGATAAACGGGTGGCTCAGCTACACCCTTAGCCGCTCGGAAAGGTCATTCCCGGACATCATGGACGGTGCAGTATTCCCGGCCAAACACGACCGCAGGCACAACCTGTCAGTAGTGGCCAATTACCAGCCATCGGAACACTGGACATTCTCAGCCGTATTCGTCTATGCCACAGGGAGCGCCTACACTCCGCCTGTAGGAATATACATTCTGGGAGAAAACATGATTCAGGAATACGGTCCGCACAACAGTGCCAGAATGCCTGACTACCACCGGATGGACGTCTCCGCCACATACGAGTTCAAATCCGCCGGACGCTTCCGGCATTCGCTGAATGTCTCCGTCTATAACGTCTATGCGCGCCGGAATCCTCTGTACCGCGACCTGCAGTTCCACGCCGACAGCGAAGACAAGACGTTCATAATGGAACTGAAAAACATATCGCTGTACTCTCTCGTCCCGTCATTGAGCTATACTTTCAAATTCTGAGAATATGAAGAAAAGGATGTTCATACCGATGGCTGCTGTCTGCATGATTGCGCTCCAATCATGCAATATCGAATGGGATGTAGACAATGTCTTCATGCCGCAGATAATAGTGGAAGGATGGATAGATGACGGCAAACCTGCTACCGTCATCCTGACACAAATGCTGCAATACGACAACGACAGTCAAAGCGGCCCTCTGGACATGAGCGAAATCCCCATAAGATGGGCTACCGTATCCCTGAGCGACGGGGAACGCTCGGAAATGCTCATCGGTCAGATCGACACCAACTATACCCCGCCCTATATCTACTCAGGCTCCCTGATCCGGGGAGAACCTGGAAAAACATACACGCTCACTGTCAAATACTCCGGAAGGACTCTCACCTCGTCGACGACTATACCGGAACCTGTCCCTGTCAGCAGATACGAAGTGTCTCCAAGTCCCACATGCGACACCCTGTACAGCATAAAGATATTTTTCAGGGATGACCCTGAGCAGAAAAACTACTACAAGGCATTCACTATGGTGAAAAATACAGACAAAAGGTTTTTTCCTGCATTCATGGGCGACGTGAGCGATGAAGTCATCTCCGAAGAAGCCTTCATGACCGTCAACAGGGCATTCAGACACACCAGATACTATACCCATACCCCGTATTTCAGGCTCGACGACACCGTCTACGTAAAATTCACACAGCTTCCTCAGGAAGGGTTCGAATTCTGGAGCAGCTATGAAAACGAGGTCACCAACGGGGCCAACATACTGTTTCCCAACACATCGAATCTGAAGACCAACATCAACGGAGGACGCGGTATATGGTGCGGCTACGGCACGGATATAGCTGAAATCATAATAAAGGATGAAATAAAATATTGATGGAGACCCAAAGCATGCTTCGAGTCTCCATCAATATCCGTAGCCTTATCGCAGCGATCAATAATTGAACATATAGTTCAGATAATATTCATACCTGTCCACCAGGGATTCCGCTGCATCGATGACATCGGCATAAGCTTTCTCGTTGAAGAAATCCACGACTTCATACTCCGCACCGTCATTCAGGAACTTGATTATGAAAGACGGCTCATATCCGCTGATATTATGTTCATCACCGCCGTAGTTGGTAATATTGCCGTATTCATCCCTTTCCCAATATTGATCGTAGAACCAAAGATCGTTTGAATACATCGGCTTTACCAGAAAATCCGCAAACGGGTCATCTGTGCCGTAAGATGCCTTCACAGAGAAGGTACTGTTCACGAGTTCACTCAGTTCCGTAACATATTCCTCGGTATACCAGGTCGGAATCACTCCTTCAGGCTCCCACTCGTATGGGTTATCCTCCCATTCGTAAGCCTCGTCGTCGATTCTGATATAGTCGCCGATGAACTTGCTGATATTGGTACAAGTGGCATTCACATTGAGATCCAGCACACTCACTTTCGCCTCTGCGCCGGAGAACATATCCTGGGCATTATCGAAATAATATTCGGCATCCGTAAGATTAGTACCGCTGGCAGAAACATTCGTACTGAGCAGACGGGTTCCGTCAATATCGAAAGTAAAGGACTGTGATACGCTTGAACTGTTGACTTCTACAGTCATGTCAATATCATAGCTTCCGGCAGTGAAACCCAGAGTCTGGTTTACATGGCCGTTTCTGCCTACATTATATTCGCCGTTCACTTCCAGATAGAGAAGCTCTTCCGAGCCGGAAGTAATGGAAGCCTCGATCCTGGCTGGAACCGTTATCTTATATGTGTCGATGCGGTCATTACCTTCCCAGTCATTCCATTCATCGACATGCTCGTAAGTATACTCCTCGCCTGAACCGGAAATGGTGGCCACTACCTCTTCACCGTCGCAAGGGAAAATGAATGACAGTTTCTCGTCTGACTCAGTGTACTGCCATTCTCCTCCTTTCAGTTCATATATTCCATACACCCTGCCTGCCTCGTAAATATACGACTCCTCGATGACAGCCTTGCTGAGAAGATAAGGGTTGCCGCTCTTGCAGAAAGCCTCGGCAGATTTCATCAGGGCATATACAGGTTCCTTCGGAGTGATTTTCCTGTATGAAGGATCATCTGCATAATTGTCGGCCAGTACCAGTTCATAATCGTTTGCCAGTTTATAGAACTGATCTATGACACCCAGCAGTTTAGCCTGCTTGTCAGCAGAAGCCATACTGATAGCCTGAAGTCCTATTTCCTCCAGTTTGCTCCTGTTCTCTTCAGGAGTCAGCGGGGTATTGTCCCAATTTTCGCCTCCCGGAGTTTCTTCGCATGAAGAAAACGCCACTGCAGATACTGCAGCCACTGCGCAATACAAAAAGATTTTTTTCATAGAAAGATATTTAATTATACAAATTTTGCCTTAAGATCACACATTCTACGTGCAAAAATATGAATAAAATCAATATCTGTCAAAATTATTATTTCAGATATGCATCAGCCACTACCTGCTCGCTGCGCGCGATGAAGTCGCTCAGGTCCTTGCCTTTCAGCATGCCGTTGGCCAGCAGGGCCAGGTCAGTCACCTGCTTCAATATCTCATTGCCGGAAGCAAAATCCTTCAGTTCGGAATTTCTGGCATTGACAGCCTCGTCTTTCCGGGCCTGAGCCTCTTTTTTCTGGTCTTCGGAAGCATCCTTCGGGAGATTCTTGACAGGGTCCTCGACCTCCTTCCCGGCGAAAGCCTCTGCTTTGGCCCCCATTATCTTCATGATCAGAGGATTCTGCATATTGACAGCGATATTGTACGACTCAGGCATCTCGCTGTAGAAATTCATGCCGCCGCCAAGAGATGACATATCCCTGTACCTTCTCATGAATTCGGACTGCGTGATCAGAATAGGAGAAGCGTTTTCACCCAGATTCTCCGCTGTCACATAATAATTGTTCTCCGAAGGAAGGACACTCTTGAAAATGACATCCAGATCGGACTTGTCCTGCTCGCTGAGTTCAGGACGGATGCGTTCTTCCTTAGGAATCAGGTTGTCTATGCTGTCAGAATCCACACGCGCGAACCGGCTGTTTTCTATCTTGGTCTCCAGCAGATTCACGAAATGCGCATCCAGCTGGCAGTCCATCAGGAGCACGTCATAACCTTTTTTCTTCGCAGCCTCCACATACTGGTACTGTGCTACAGCATCGGTAGCATACAGGAAGACCGTCTTCTTGTCCTTGTCGGTCTGTTCGCTTTCGATGGCTTTCTTATAATCGTCTATGCTGAAATACTTTCCGTCAGTATTCTTCAGCAGGCAGAATTTCATGGCCCTCTCGCAGAACTTCTCGTCAGACAGCATGCCGTATTCGATGAAGAGCTTCAGGTTGTCCCATTTCTTCTCCAGAGCCTCCCTCTCGTTCTTGAAAATCTCCTCCAGCCGGTCAGCCACCTTTCTGGTGATGTAGCCGGATATCTTCTTCACATTGGCATCGCTCTGAAGGTAGCTCCTGGACACATTCAGAGGTATGTCCGGCGAGTCTATCACGCCATGGAGCAGAGTCAGGAAGTCAGGGACGATATTCTCCACCGAATCCGTCACGAACATCTGGTTGCAGTAAAGCTGTATCTTATTGCGTGTCAGCTCCATGCGGTCCTTGATCTTAGGGAAGTACAGGATACCTGTCAGATGGAAGGGATAGTCCACGTTCAGATGGATGTAGAACAGAGGCTCTTCCTGCATCGGGTACAATGCCCTGTAGAATTCCATATACTCCTCCGGCTTGATATCGGAAGGCTTCTTCGTCCACAGAGGCTCGATTTTGTTCACCACATTATCCCGGTCCGTATCGACATACTTGCCGTCTTTCCACTCCTGCTCCTTGCCGAACACGACAGGCACCGGCATGAACTTGCAGTATTTGTCCAGCAGAGTCTGTATACGGCCTTTCCCGGCGAACTCCTTCTCGTCATCCGCTATGTAAAGCGTTATCTCAGATCCCCTGTCAGTCTTGTCGCTGTCTGAAATCTCATATTCCGGACTGCCGTCGCATGACCATCTGACAGCTTTCGAGCCTTCCTTCCATGAAAGAGTATCGATAGTCACCTTGTCGGCTACCATGAAAGCTGAATAGAAACCGAGTCCGAAATGCCCTATTATACTGCTGATCTGATCCTTGTACTTCTCCAGAAATTCACCTGCACTGGAGAACGCTATCTGGTTTATATACTTGTCGACTTCCTCTTCCGTCATACCGATTCCCCGGTCGATGATTTTCAGGGTCTTCGCGTCGCTGTCGAGTTCTATCCTGACTGAAAGGTCTCCGAGCTCCCCCTTGAAATCACCTGAAGCGGCCAGAGCCTTCACCTTCTGGGTAGCATCTACCGCATTGGCCACCAGTTCCCTGAGGAAAATCTCGTGGTCCGAATACAGAAATTTCTTGATTACCGGAAAAATATTCTCGGTGGTTACACCAATATTGCCTTTATTTGCCATAATATGTATGTTTTTAGTTTTCTTTTTTGTCCGCCTGCGGACAATACGATTGGCGGCCGGTTTCCCGACCGCCAATCATAAACTCAAATTCCATTCCCGGCAAACAGGACTGACAAAAAGTCAGTCAACGATACCGTGCATGCATAGGGAACACTACGGAAACGCCGTACCGCGGAATCATTTGTACAGGAATCTTCGTATGCTCATCTTTGGAGTCTTTTCGAAAGGCCGGTCCTGCACCTCCAGCGCGGAGAGCCTGCTATAAGAAGGCAGATCCTTGTTTACTGACGCAAGAATCTCTTTCAGAAGAGTTTCACGGGCCGTTTCATCCAGTCCTTCCTTATCCATGCTCTCCCTGTCCATATAGACGAGGCCGACCAGTTTCGAGGCCCTGTCCACGACTACCGACTCGATTACGTATGGCTGGTTGTTGAGTATCGCCTCTATTTCTTCGGGATAAATATTCTGTCCGTTGGAAGACAATATCATATTCTTGCTGCGTCCGCGTATGAAGATGTTCCCGTTCCTGTCTATGACTCCGAGATCTCCTGTCTTCAGCCATCCGTCCCCGGTAAAGGCCGCAGCCGTAGCTTCCGGATTACGGTAATAGCCTTCCATGACATTCGTACCCTTGACCTGAATCTCCCCGACAATATTTTCCGGATCCGCAGAATCTATACGTATGTCTATCCTGTCCACTTTCCTCCCGCAAGACCTGAGGACGAATCCATCCCATGGCGCATAACCGAACAGCGGCGCACCTTCTGTCATGCCGTACCCTACGGTAAACGGAAGCCCGAATTTTCTGAACCAGACTTCCACCTCCGGATTCAGGGCCGCGCCACCCATGATGATACATCTTACCTGACCGCCGAAAGCAGACATCAGTTTGTCATGTATTTTCCTGAAAATAATCCTGTTGATACCTGGAATATGTACAAGTACCTTCATCGCCGGCTTTTCCAGGACGGGACGGACGGCACTCTTGAAAATCTTTTCCATAACGAGAGGTACCGTAATGATCAGATATGGCTTCAGCGCAGCCATTGCTCCGAGCAGCAGCGACGGTGTAGGAGTCTTGCCGAGAAAATTGACCGTCACGCCTCCGCATAACGGGTAAAGGAACTCGAAAACCATACCGTACATGTGTGCCATGGGAAGCATGGAGACGATGTTTTCTCCGGGGCTGCACGGCATGTATTCTATTCCGAATTCCACATTGGAACTCAATGATTCATATCTTATCATCACTCCTTTCGGAGCGCTCGTAGTACCTGAGGTATAGTTAATCAGTGCGATCTCCTTGTCATTGTCCGAAGGATAGCAGACATCTGAGGGCCTGAAACCTTCGGGATAACGACGGCGGAAAACCTCCGGCGCCTTTTCGTATGCTTCCTTCATCCTGTCGTCGACAGAATACAGGAGACTGTAATCTACAGTGGATATCACAGTCTGCAGAAGAGGCATCGCGGTGACATCCAGTTTGCGCCATATATCATTATCCGTAAAAAGAATACGGCTTCCGGAATGATCGACGAGAGAATTTACGCTGTCCGGATGGAAATCAGCGAGGATAGGTACAACGACTGCCCCGTATGTGTTGGCAGACAGGAAACAGACTGCCCACCTTGCCGAGTTTTTCGCACAGACAGCTATCTTGTCCCCTTTCTTCACACCGGACAGTTCGAACAATACATGAAATTTCTCTATCTGTTCCGCCAGTTCTCCGAAGGTAAATGATTCTCCTTTGAAATTACTGAGGGCACGGTTGTCCCAATTTGTCCTGACAATCCTTTCAAGACGTGAAAAATAATGCTCCATCTTATTTACGTTTACGTATAATAATAATATCAAAGTCAAATTTATGAATTTTTTTGTTGTATATTTGGCCTGACGGCCATATATACTGTGCACTTCGGCAAAGTAAATAAATTTCCTTTGCTCTCAGTTTCTGCGTATATTTGGAGTCAGCGTATTATACGCAGCGGCACCCCGCACGGACAATTATGTCCGCCATGCTCCCGTCACTGACGTATATCCACCTTAAGTAACTTATTATCAATAAAATGAGAAAACAGCTGATAGTAGCTCTGGTTTATGATTTCGACGGGACTCTCTCGCCGGGGAACATGCAGGAATTCGGATTCATCCAGGCCATAGGGAAAACCCCTGAAGAATTCTGGAAAATGAGTGATGAAATCGCCAAAGGACAGGATGCCAGCAATATCCTGGCATATATGAAACTCATGTCCGACGAAGCCAGAAAAGCCGGTATACCACTCCGCAGGGAAGATTTCAGGAAATTCGGTGAACAGATAGAATTGTTTCCTGGAGTGGCAGGCTGGTTCAAACTCATAAATGACTACGGCAAAGCCCATGGAGTACGGATAGAACACTACATCAACTCATCAGGCCTGGCCGAGATGATAGAAGGCTCCCCTATTGCCAAGGAGTTCAAAAGGATATTCGCATGCTCTTTCCTTTATAATGAGAAAGGCGAAGCCGAATGGCCTGGCGTTGCGGTAGACTACACGGCCAAAACCCAGTTCCTGTTCAAGATAAACAAAGGGATACTGAGTATCAGGGACAACAAGCGTGTTAACGAAAGCCAGCTCGAAGAAAACAAGCGGATTCCGTTCCCCGCGATGATATATTTCGGAGACGGGGAAACAGACGTCCCGTGCATGAAGATAGTCAAGATGTTCGGCGGGAACTCCATTGCAGTCTACAATCCGTCTGCGGAAAGGAAGAAACACATCGCCAGAAAACTGCTCAGACAGCACAGGGTAAATTTCATCTGTCCTGCGGATTACAGTAAAGACAGCAAGATGTATCAGATAGTCTGCACCATCATAGATAAAATCAAGGCCGAATATGAACTGCTGAAACTGACAGAGAACAGGTAGGATTCCTACGAATTCCAGAGTTCTTCATTGTTTTCAAGCAGTTTCTCCAATGCAGCCACATGCTTGCGCTGGATTCTCATGGATTTCAGCTGGTCTATCTGTGCCAGAGAATGCAGGTCCGTGCCGACATAGGTATACAGGCCGCGTTCGAGTATGGCTTCCGCCTTTTCCTTTGCGGTATTTCCATAGAAACCTCCGAGAGAAAGGATATTCAGCTGAAGCCTGGTATCTATGTCGACTATGGTCCGGATTTCCACCAGGCTCCTTGAATAATAGCTGTATCTCTCCGGATGGGCCAGTACCGGCTGGAATCCGAGAGCATTGAGATGAAAGACGAAATCCTTGATATTCTGGGATTCGTACGCATAAGACATCTCTATCAGGAGACTTCCTTCTCCGAGCTGCAGGGAATCGGCAGCATTTCCACGTTGGAAACTGCTGTCTATTCCGGCATATACCATATGCTCTCCGGCCACACGGCAGGTAACACCGGTCGCTGACAGAGCGGATGAAACTTCATCGAATCTTCCGAGAATCTTGTCCTTCGTATTTTCAGGATACAGTTCCGGATATATGTGCGGAGTCAGAATAGAATGCTCCAGACCGATTTCATGCAGGAGCTGAAGTGCCTTTACTGAATTCTTCTCCGAACCGAATCCGTCATCTACTCCGGGAAGGATATGGGAATGGACATCAGTCCTGAAGTCCATATCCGTAAATTTCACACTGGTTCTGAACGGCCACATATCTTGCTATTTTTTATCTTTTGAAGATCCGTAACCGTAGCCGTATCCATAACCGTAGCCGCCATACTTGCCGTAAAGCTTGCTCTTGGTGCTGATACCGTTGATTATGATCGAAATATTCCTGAGGCGTTTGCTTTCTGCCGCAAAGTTCAGTTCATCTATGAATCTCAGATCGGAAACTCCGCATCTGACGACATACAGAGTAGCGTCAGTGTACTTGTTGACGACCATCGGGTCGGAAATGATTATGTAAGGCGCACTGTCGCAGATTATATAATCATACTTGTCCCTCATGGTTGCAATAAGATCTTCCATCTTCTTGCTCGAAAGGAGCTCGTTAGGGTTAGGAGGCATGGTACCTCTCAGAATGACATCCAGGTTAGGATGGTTGAGCCCCGGTCTCAGGACTTCTTCGAGCGTAGAGTTTCCGCTCAGATATGTCGCAAGACCCTTGCTGCTCTTCATAACATTGAAAATCTTATAGTCGAACCCGTTCCTGAGGTCAGTCTCCAGAAAAAGGACCTTCTTTCCGGCAAAGGCGAGAGTAAGGGCGATATTCGCCGCTACCGTAGATTTTCCTTCACCTGATATGGAAGAGGTGATCTGGAATACTTTCCCCGAAAGGAAGCCTATGTTCGCCCGGACTGCCCTGAATGTCTCGGTAAGGACATCGCGGCTGCCCTGAACGACAGTGGCATTCTCGCTCTTAGGGATATAGCCTATGACAGGGAGTGAAGTCCTGTCTTTCACATCCTTTATGTTGGATACCTTCCTCTTGAGGATATTTCCCAGGAAAAATACGCCCGGAGGGGCTACAAGTCCCAGCAGGAAACAGAATGCATATATTATCATGGTCTGCGGGGATGACGGTTTGTCCGGACCGTCCGCAGGTTCCACTATCCTGGCATTGTCAGTCTGTGCATAAAGGGAAATCAACGCTTCTTCTTTCTTCTGGCGCAGCAGGACATACAGCGGCTCCACTATGGTCTGCTGTCTTTCTATCTGGGCGATATCGAGCTGCTGGTTAGGAATTTCAGCCATCTTGGCCTTATCGGACGCCGCTTCCTTTACGAGTACGTCGTAACGGTACTGGTAAGAATCGCGCAGCTGATTGATCGAAAGGAGTACGGCTTTACGCATGTCCTGGATCTGATTCGTGAGAAGCATGATCCTCGGGTTGGACTCGGACGCTCCGAGCATCATCCTGCGGCGTTCTATGACAATATTGTTGTAGTCCGTTATCATTGACGTCAGTCCTGTGTCCTCGATACCTATATTGGCAGGAAGCAGGCTGTACTCGTTCTCCTTGTCAGACATGTACTCCTTTATCATGTCCATGAACTGGATCTGTATCCCAAGCTGGGTGATCTGGGCGTCATACTCGGACTCTTTCTTGATGATGGTCTCGGACTGCAGCATGAAATCCACGAGGGAATTGTCGGTCTTGTATGTCCTGGCCTCGGCCTCTATGTCGCCGAGCTGCACTTCCAGACTTGCGAGCCTTTCGTCTATGAAGGCAAGAGTATTTGACGTAGACAGGGAAAGAAATGTCTTCGTATCCTCATTGTACTGGCGGATAAGGTTATTCAGAATATCATCGGCCCTTGCGGGGATATTGTCCTGAATGGACAAAGTTATGACGCTCGAACGCTCCTTGTAATCTGTGGTTCCGGCAGACAATATCGATGAGTAATACTTGGCCATCTTTTTGGGAGAAATGTGGACGACCTTGTATTTTCCCGGCTCCATTGTGGATGCGAATGCCGATTTCGAAAGGATTACGACATTATGGTCCGGAAGATTCAACGCATCGCCGAAGTTATATTTCCGGCCTTTGAATTCTTTCAGTACGGGATGCCTGGCTTCCTCCTGGTTGGAGGCGAAAGACAACTTCTTCACCGTATATGACAGGGTATCCTCACTCACTTCGAACTCCATCGAGATGACCGGATATTTGTTCTCGGTACTGCCCGACATAAGGGTGAAAGTAAAAGGGGACACCATGTATATCTCATCATTCCTGAGGAAATTCCGTTCCTGATAATATCTTACGTTCAGAGAAAGGTCCTCGACGACGTTCTGCATCAGAGGTCTGGATTTCAGGATATAGATTTCATTCTGCACCAGACCGTTGGCACGCATGCCGGTAATATCCGACAAAAGCTGCATTTCGGATCCCATGCCTCCTGTCATCCGGTCGTTCGCTATCAGGACCGTTGCGGATCTGGTATATTGTGGAGTGGCTATCCTAAGATACAGATAACCTGCAAGCATGGCGATGAATACCGAAAGGATAATCCAGTATTTCAGATCCCAGACAACATCAACAATATAACGCAGATCGACAGACTCTTCGTTTCTCTCCCTCTGTTCTATCTTTACCGTATTATTCTCCATGGCATCAGATTATTTTGAAAGTGTTATGACACTCAGTACGACTGAGATTACCGACATCAAAGTCGTGACACTGGACAGAATGGTCCCCCAGAGCTGGCTTGAGTTTGCAGTCGTCACCCTCGTAGGGCTTGCCGGAACATAAAGCACATCATTCTGCTGCAGATAAAAATACGGCGAACTGAGAATGTCGCTCGTTTTAAGGTCTATCTTGATATGGGTATTCAGTCCGTTCTCATCCCTTATCAGGATAATCCCGTCCCTGCGCGCTGTAAGGCTCAGGTCTCCGGCCATACCCAGGGCCTGGAGAATCGTGATTCTCTCGGATGTGACATTATATGTACCGGGACTCCTGACCTCGCCGAGAACCGTAACCTTGAAATTTGCGAAGGAAACGTATACTACAGGATCCTTGATTTCCTTGCTGAGTTCATCAGTCAGATAATCCACAAGGTCCTGCCTGGTCATGCCCAGGACATTAATCTTTCCCAGAACCGGAAAATCTATAAATCCGTCCTTGTCGACATGATACTGGAGAGTGACATTCTCCGGAGACGAAGATGAATACGAGGATACGTCTCCGAGAGTCAGGTTATATGGCTGCACTACCAGTTTGTCCGGACCTGATACGATAATCTTCAGTATGTCGTCGCGTTTGATGACCGGCTCGTAATTTGCCACTATACGGTCGATTTCCGCAGTATCGATATCCTGAAAATAAAGAATCTGTTTCGATGTCGTACAGCTATCGGCTATAGCAGCCACACATAAACATGCTACAGCCAATTTGATCACATTAAAATTCACAACAATGAACTGTTTAAATTCCACTCTAAATATTTAGAAATGCAAATTTATGCAAAATAAACCGAATAAGCAAAGTTAATATACTTTCACATCCAGCCGGGCGTAAGCCCTGTTCACCTTTTCCAAAGCTTCCGCTACGGTGCCGGCAGTCGCCAGCAATACTCCAAGACGCCTGTGTCCGTTGATTTCAGGCTTGCCGAAAATCCTCATCTGCACCCCGGCTTCCGACAGGACATTTTCCAGGTTCCTGAATTCATATTCCCTGCTGGTGCCTTCCACGACAATGGCTTTCGATGCCGACGGTCCGAAAAAGCGCACTTCCGGAATCGGCAGGCAGAGGACCGCCCTCGCATGCAGGGCAAATTCAGACATATCCTGGGAAATCATGGTCACCATACCTGTATCATGAGGTCTCGGGGACACTTCACTGAAAATGACATCTTCCCCTTTTACGAACAGTTCCACTCCGAAAATGCCGTATCCGCCCAATGCCTCGGTAATCTTGCCCGCAATATACTGAGCCTTCTCCAAAGCCGCTTCGGGCATGGGCTGGGGCTGCCATGACTCGCGATAATCTCCATCCACCTGATGATGGCCGATCGGTTTCAGGAAAACAGTTCCGGAGCAATGCCTGACAGTCAGCAAGGTAATTTCATAGTCGAAATCCACAAATCCTTCCACTATGACCTTTCCGCTTCCGGCCCTGCCTCCTTCCTGGGAAATGTGCCAGGCTTTGTCAATATCATCCGCAGAACGGATAACGCTCTGGCCGTGACCGGAAGAACTCATGACGGGCTTCACCACGCACGGCATCCCGATTTCCTCCACAGCCTTGTCGAATTCCGCCCTGTCGGCAGCGAACCTGTATCTGGAAGTCGGCAGGCCGAGAGTTTCTGCAGCCAGACGCCTTATTCCTTCCCTGTTCATAGTGAGAAAAGCCGCCTTTGCGGTAGGAATCACATTATATCCTTCCTTTTCCAGCTCCACCAGCACATCCGTGGCGATGGCTTCTACCTCAGGAATGATTATATCCGGATTTTCCTGTTCGATGATCTCCCTCAACGCCATACCGTCAAGCATGGAAATCACGTGGAAAGAATTTGCCACCTGCATGGCAGGAGCATTTTCATATTTGTCTACCGCCACGACCTCCACGCCGTAGCGCTGCAATTCGATCGCCACCTCTTTTCCCAGTTCCCCGGAACCGCACAGGAGAGCCTTTTTTCCGAATTTTGTAAATGTAGTTCCTATATTTGCCATTTCAATATGATTTGTGGGCCGACAAGAATGTCATTTCCCGAATCTCTTCAGTATATCGCCGTATGCATCTATCCGCCTGTCTCTGAAGAAAGGCCAGCCTCTGCGGACATATTCCGTCCTGTCCATATCCACTTCGACCACCTTTACGCCTTCCTCGTCTTTTCCGAACTGCGCAAGAATTTCCCCCTGGGGTCCGGTAGCGAAAGATGTCCCCCAGAAGTCGAGTCCGGGAGTGACCCCTGAAGGGTCATCTTCATGTCCCGTCCTGTTTACGGTGATGACAGGCAGTCCGTTGGCTACGGAATGACCTCTCTGGACGAGCTGCCAGGCATTTCTCTGTATCTCCTGTTCTTCTGCAGGATCGGTCGCCACGCCCCCAATAGCCGTCGGATAGACAAGCAACTGCGCTCCGTTCAGAGCCATGATTCTGGCAGCCTCGGGATACCACTGGTCCCAGCATACGAGTACGCCGATAGTGCCGACCGACGTTTCCACCGGCATAAAGCCCAGGTCTCCCGGAGTAAAATAGAATTTCTCGTAATAGCCCGGATCATCCGGAATATGCATCTTGCGGTATTTACCTGCAATGCTCCCGTCTTTCTCCAGTACCACGGCTGTATTATGATATATTCCGGCTGTCCTGCGTTCAAACAGAGACAGCACCAGTACTATCCCCAATTCTCTGGCCAGAGCTCCGAATTTTTCGGTAGACGGGCCTGGGACAGGCTCGGCAAGATCGCACAGCGAGGCGTTTTCCGTCTGGCAGAAATAAACGGAATTATGCAGTTCCTGCAGGACTACCAGCTGCGCGCCCATTTCCGCACATGACCTGATGTTCTTTTCAAGTTTTTCGATATTTGAACGGATATCGGCAGAACAGCTCTGCTGCACCATCCCGACTTTAAGTATTTTCATATTATTCCGATTTCAAGTTTATTCCATAGTCCTGTCAGTCCTCAGATACCCGTCGGGAAACTGCATCGTAATACAATGCAGGGAACCGTGTCCCGAAAGCAGGGGCCTGCAGTCTATCACCACTATTTCCCTGTCAGGGAATGCTTCCTGCAGTCTAGCACGTGCCACTTCATCGAGCGGGGACGCCGCTCCGGGGAGCAGAACCGCTCCGTTAAGTATCAGGAAATTGGCATACGAGGCAGGAAGTCTGTAATCATCCAGATAAAGAGGTTCTGGAAGAGGTAGCGGAATCAGCCTGTACTGCTTTCCGTCCTTTGTCCTGAAACTTCTCAACTGTTTTTCCATGGCTGAGAGTTCATCATAATTGTCATCGTCAGGATCGGTACACTGGACGTATGCTATGGTGTCCGGTGAACAGAACCTGGCCAGAATATCCACATGGCTGTCAGTATCATCGCCTATTATGGAGCCGTGGTCCAGCCACAGTATCCGGTCCAGGCCGAATGCTCCTTTCAGCTCCTGTTCTATCTCCTCACGGGTCAGATATTCATTTCTGTTTACGGAGCACAGGCATTCGCTGGTAGTCAGCAGGGTGCCGCAGCCGTCGGTATCTATGCTCCCGCCTTCCAGGACATAGGGACGCATATCCACGCCAATGACATCATCATTGAACGCACCGTCCGAAAATATGGTTCTGGTAATCCTGTTGTCCAGGTCAGAAGCGAACTTGAGACCCCATCCGTTGAAGACAAAGTCATACAGATATTTTTCACCGCCGTCTCCGAATACCGATATTCCTCCATGGTCACGTGCCCACGTATCGTTCAACGGAGCCTCATGGAAAGATATCCGGTCCACGTCGACTGCAAGACCTTTCTCAGCCGAAATCCTGCTGATGTCGGCCCTGGCCTCGTCAATATTCCTGCATACTATCATCAATGGCTCGAACCTGAGAATGTTATATGCTATCTCGACATAACAGCCCAGGACTTTCTCCAGTTCATACCACTCAGTATCCTTGTGCGGCCATGTCAACTGGATTCCGCTCTGATGTTCCCATTCAGCTGGCAATCTCATACCGGTTTCGAATTTTTTCCCTTAATAAAAACAGGGGGAAGCCCGAAACAGTAAGGCGCCGCCCCGACTCACCCCCTTGAAAAGTTTTACGTCCATATCATAGTTAAGCGTTTCGCGGACGCACGGCAAATATATGGATTTTCTTTCTCCTTTCCAACGTATATCCGCAGAAGATTTTCAGCATCCGCCGTACATCTCCTCATAATATTTAAGGTAGTCTCCGCTGGTCACCCTGTCCATCCACTCCTGATTATCCAGATACCACCTCACCGTCTTTTCTATACCCTCCTCGAACTGCAGGCTCGGCTCCCATCCGAGTTCCCTCTGCAGTTTCGTCGAGTCTATCGCATACCTCAGGTCGTGGCCTGCCCTGTCGGAAACATACGTTATCAGGTCCATGTCCTCTCCTTCCGACCGGCCCAGAAGCCTGTCGACTGTCCGGATCAAAACCCTAACTATGTCGATGTTCTTCCACTCGTTGAAGCCGCCGATATTGTAAGTCTCGGCGATCTTCCCTTTATGAAATATAAGGTCTATCGCCCTCGCATGATCCTCAACATACAGCCAGTCCCGGACATTCTCCCCTTTCCCGTACACCGGCAGAGGCTTCCTGTGGCGGATATTGTTGATGAAAAGAGGTATCAACTTCTCAGGAAACTGGTACGGCCCGTAATTGTTCGAGCAGTTTGTCACTATCACCGGCATCCCGTATGTGTCGTGAAACGCCCGCACGAAATGGTCGCTCGATGCCTTCGAGGCTGAATACGGACTGTGGGGATTATACTTCGTCGTCTCATAAAAGAATGTGTCGCCGTATGACAGATGGTGGCTCCCAGACGAGGCTTTCGTCGTGTACGGCGGCTCTGTCCCTTCCGAATGCGTCAGTTCCAGCGCCCCGTACACCTCATCCGTAGAAATATGGTAGAAGAGTTTCCCCTCGTATTTCTCCGGCAGGCTCTCCCAATACAGCTTCGCCGCCTGGAGAAGAGACAGCGTTCCCATGACATTCGTCCTGGCGAACGTGAACGGGTCCCTGATACTCCTGTCCACATGGCTTTCAGCCGCCAGATGGATGATGCCGTCCACACGCTCTTCCTGCATCAGGCCGTGCATCGCCTCGAAATCGCAGATGTCGGCCTTCACGAACCTGTAATTCGCCCTGTTCTCGATATCCTTCAGGTTCGACAGATTTCCGGCATACGTCAGCTTGTCCACGTTGATGATCCGGTAATCCGGATATTTGTTTACGAACAGCCTCACGACATGGCTACCTATGAAGCCGGCGCCGCCGGTGATGATTATTGTTTTATTCATTCCGAATTTTTTCTGTTATAAGATATTTATTTCATATTGTCCAGACAGCGTCTGAGAGAATCTGTCCAGTATGGGATTTCGAGGCCGAAAGTCGTCTTTATCTTTGTCTTGTCCAGTGCCGAATAGCTCGGTCTGACTACCTTCGACGGATATTCGCTGCTATGACACGGAAGTATCCGGCACTCCGCATGACCGGAATATTCAGCTATCATCTTAGTAAAGTCGTACCAGCTGCATACACCCTCGTCAGAGTAGTGGTAGATGCCGCTGCGCCCTTCAAACTTCCTGGTCTCTATGATATGGTATATCGCCTCTGCCAGGTCAAGCGCGTATGTCGGCGTACCTGTCTGGTCGAAAACTACATTCAGTTCCTGCCGGCTGCCGGTCAGATCCAGCATCGTCTTCACGAAGTTTTTCCCGTACTCGCTGTAAAGCCAGGCCGTCCTGATGATCAGATACCGGCACCCCGATGCGAGAACCGCACGCTCCCCTGCCAGCTTGGTTTCCCCGTAGACTCCTGTCGGTGTCCCCCGCTGATCCTCCCGGCACGGTACGTTGTACGGTTCTTTCCCGAAAACATAATCGGTCGAAATATGGACCAGCAGCCCGCCTGCAGACTTCATCGCTTCCGCCAGATTCTTTACCGCCAGATGATTCAGCAGATCAGCCATTTCCCGGTCTTCCTCCGCCCTGTCCACGTCCGTATACGCGGCACAGTTCACTATCGCTCCGATGCTTTTCTCCCTCACCAGCGAATTCACCGCTCCGGAATCCGTAATGTCCAGATATTCCGTCTCCACACCTGGAAAATCGTTCACATCCGTAAATATATAACGGTCGGAGCTGCATGCGCTGACTTTCCGCATCTCCATCCCCAACTGACCGTTCGAACCTGTCACAAGTATATTCATCGCCCTTTACCTTTCAATACAGTTTCTCCGCATAGTCGAACAGTCGTCCGCAGTCTTTCAGCCGCGGATTCTGGCTGTCCTTCCCGGACAATATCTCTTTTCCTGCCGGTATCCTCCAGTCTATACCCAGATCCGGATCATCCCACGCTATCGCGCCCTCGGAGGCGGGTGAATAGAAATTGTCGCACTTGTACTGGAAGATAACCTCTTCACTGAGCACGCTGAACCCGTGGGCAAAGCCTCGCGGTATGAACAGCTGCCTGTGGTTCTCTCCTGTAAGCTCCACGGACACATGACGGCCGAAAGTGGGCGAACCCCGTCTGATGTCCACGGCGACATCCAGGACTGCGCCTCTGATAACCCTTACCAGCTTCGACTGGCTGAAGGGAGGATACTGGAAATGCAGCCCGCGGACCACCCCGTACCGGGACTTGCTCTCGTTGTCCTGTACGAACCTGATGTCCGTTATCTGCGTATCGAAATCCTTCTGCGAATACGACTCGAAAAAATATCCGCGCCCGTCTTTGAAAACCTCCGGTTCGAGGACAAACACTCCGTCGATCTCTGTTCTGATGATATTCATAATGCAATGTCGGCAAACTTCAAATTCTACCGTAGCGATGCCTTCCTTTGGCGAAAATCATTATCTTTGCAAAGATAAAACAAATTAGGACTATGTCAAGGAAATTAACAGTAGGCATAACTCAGGGCGACAGCAACGGCATCGGCTACGAAGTCATAATAAAGGCTTTTTCCGACGAGAGGATGCTCGATTTATGCACTCCCGTAATATACGGTTCCTCCAAGATTTTCGGTTTCTACAAGAAACAGCTACATAACATCGGACAAATCAATACCAATGTTATTTCCAACGCCAGGGAAGCTCATCCCAAACGGGTGAACATCCTTAACTGCGTACCGGAAAATACTGTCGTGGAACCCGGACTTTCCACTCCCGACGCAGCCAGGGCAGCCATAGCTTCACTGGAAAAAGGTGTAAGCGACCTTAAAGACGGCAATATAGACGTTCTGGTAACGGCCCCCATAAATAAAAGAGCCATGGACAACGAAGGTTTCGGCTTCACCGGACATACCGAATATCTGAAAAAGGCGTTCGAAGTCAACGATGTAACCATGATCATGGTCTCAGACCGGCTCAAAGTGGGCATTGTGACGAGCCATATTCCGCTGAAAGACGTGCCCGGCGCATTGACTACGGACAGGATACTGAACAAGATCAGGGCCCTGAAAAGTTCGATGGAAAGGGATTTCGGCATTCACAGGCCGAAGATAGCGGTACTGGGACTGAATCCTCACTGCGGAGACGGAGGACTGCTCGGAGATGAAGAACAGTCAGTAATCCTGCCGGCAATCAATGCCGCCAATGAGGAAGGTATCCTCGCTTTCGGACCATATTCCGCAGACGGTTTCTTCGGTCTCGGCAACTACAGCAAGTTCGATGCTATTCTCGCCATGTATCATGACCAGGGACTGGCCCCGTTCAAGGCCCTCGCATTCGAATACGGAGTCAATTATACTGCAGGACTGCCTATGGTAAGGACATCTCCTGACCACGGCACGGCATACGAAAAAGCCGGTAAAGACCAGGCAGATCCGAGGTCCATGATTTCCGCGATACACGCCGCCGTCGACATTTTCAATAACCGCGAAGCATTCGACGAACTCCAGGCGAACAGAATGCAGGTGAACATGCCTGACAATACCATAAAGCCCAAAGGCGGAAAAATAATAGAATGATGCCGGAGAATACCAGACCTCCGATATTCATATATACGGACGGAGCATCGAGCGGCAATCCGGGGCCTGGAGGCTATGGAGTCATACTGAAATGCAACGGATTCGAAAAAGAAATATCCGGAGGTTTCGCATTGACTACGAACAACAGGATGGAACTGCTGGCCGTAATCACAGGACTGGAAGCCGTAAAATGGAAAAATGCTGACATAACAGTCATCAGCGACTCTTCCTATGTCGTGAAATCAGTCCAGGAAGGATGGCTTTTCAACTGGGAAAAGAAAGGTTTCGCAAAGGCCAAGAACGCAGACCTGTGGATCAGGTTCCTGAAAATATACAGACAGCACCGGGTCCGTTTCCAGTGGATAAAGGGACACGCCGGGCATCCGGAAAACGAAAGATGCGATTCGCTGGCAGTAGCGGCAGGAGCCGGAGCCGTGGCTGCAGGAAAACGCCTGCCGGAGGATACCGGCTATCCGGGCGGCAGATGACAACATAATCCCGTAAATGGAGAAAAACGCCTTAGATACTGACATCCAGTTTCTGCCCGGTGTCGGGCCGAAAAGGGCGCTGTTGTTCAGAAAAGAACTCGGTATCGGCACCATAGGAGACCTCATCAAACTTTACCCGTTCAGGTATATCGACAGGAGCAACATCATTTCCATCAAGGATGCGGCTCCGGACATGGCATATATACAGATCAGGGCCAAAGTGGAAGAAATAAATCTTCTTGGAGGACGGGAAAGCATAAGCCCGGACAACGTCAAGTTCCATAAGGTGAAAAGGATGAGTGTAAAGGTCTCGGACGGGACCGGATACATGGAACTGGTATTCTTCAAGGGTATCAAATGGATGTTTTCAAAACTGAAGACAGGCGAAGAATATATTTTCTTCGGGAAACCGTCCCTGTTCAACGGACATCTGAACATGGTACATCCCGAAGTGGACAACGCACGGAGCTCTGATACAGGCGGAAATTTCATGAACAACGCCATGACCGGCGTCTATCCCGGTACCGAAAACCTGAGAAACGGAGGAATTACCGGGAAAGTCATGAACAGACTGATGGAAAATGCCCTGGCCCTGGCCTTGCCGGACATGGAAGAAACCCTTCCACAGCATCTTCTCATGGAGAAAGGGCTGGTGCCGATACATTTTGCCGTCAGGAACATACACTTTCCGAAAGATCTGGCTTCCCTGGAAAAGGCCAGATACCGTCTCAAGTTCGAAGAACTGTTTTATCTCCAGCTGTCTCTGCTCAAGCAGAAATATGTCAGAAGCCGGAACATAAACGGAATCCGGATGCCCAAAGTAGGAGATGCATTCAACATCTGTTACGATTCGCTGCCTTTCAGTCTGACCGGGGCGCAGAAAAGAGTGATAACGGAAATCCGGAACGACATGAAAAGCGGGCATCAGATGAACAGGCTCCTGCAGGGTGACGTCGGCAGCGGAAAAACCATGGTCGCGGTATTGTCCGCATTGATAGCCGTCGGCAACGGCTATCAGGCATGCATAATGGCCCCTACGGAAGTCCTGGCACAGCAGCATTTCAAGAATATTTCCAGATACCTTGAAAAAACCGGAGTACGCCCGGCACTGCTTACAGGGAGTTCCAGGACAGCGGAAAGACGGGAAATCCACCGCGGGCTGGAGGACGGTTCCATAGGCATTCTGGTCGGGACACATGCATTGTTCGAGGATAATGTCGTCTTCAGGAATCTGGGGCTGGCCATAATAGACGAACAGCACCGTTTCGGAGTCGAACAGAGAGCAAGGCTATGGAGAAAATCGTCATGCGGGCTTGCACCGCACATATTGGTCATGACAGCGACTCCCATTCCGAGGACTCTCGCCATGACATTGTACGGAGATCTGGATGTATCGGTCATCGACGAACTTCCTCCGGGACGCAAGCCGATCCAGACGATTGCGGCAAATGAAAGCAAAAGGACAGCCCTGTTCAATTTCCTGAAAGAACAGATAAAACTGGGAAGACAGGTATTCATCGTATATCCGCTGATTTTCGAAAGCGAAAAAATGGACTACAAGAATCTGGAGACAGGATACGAACAGATAGTGAAGGCTTTCCCGTTCCCTCCGTATAAAACGGCGATAGTCCACGGCCAGCAGAGCAATGATGAAAAAAAATTCAATATGGATGCATTTGCTGCCGGCAGGGCGGACATTCTGGTGGCCACTTCAGTCATAGAAGTGGGAGTGGATGTCCCAAACGCATCCGTAATGGTAATCGAAAGTGCGGAAAGATTCGGACTGAGCCAGCTTCACCAGCTGCGCGGCCGGGTGGGAAGAGGTTCGGAGAAATCCTACTGCATACTGATGACCGGAAACAAGCTGAGCAAAGATTCCAGACATCGCATCCAGCTCATGTGCGCTACTGAAAACGGGTTCGAACTGGCGGAAGAAGACATGAAAATGAGAGGTCCCGGAGACCTGGAAGGTACCCAGCAGAGCGGACTGCCGGTAGAACTCAACATCGCATCACTGGCCAAAGACGGACTGATACTCAACGATGCCAGGCAATGCGCCCAGGCTGTACTCGATGAAGATCCTGGACTGGGACTGCCCAAAAACAGGCTCATGGCTGAAGAAATCAGCAAGGACAGGTACAAGGTAAGGGACTACAGCCAGATCAGCTGATATCAGATTTTCAGACACCTGAGAATGTCGGAAGCATTCATGGATTCCTCCCCGAAAAGCCATGCGGCCTTGTCGCCTGCCCTGCCATGGATGTAGACACCGGCCGCAGCGGCATCTTCCGCGGAAAAATTCCTCGCCAGAAGTCCGGCGATCAGACCTGTCAGTATGTCTCCGCTTCCTCCTTTGGCCATACCGGGATTTCCGGTGGTATTATATCTCAAAGTACCGTCCGGAGAGCATACGGCAGTGTGATGTCCTTTCACGATGACGACTGCACCTGTGGCGGCTGCCAGGCGTTTCACCAGCTCCGTCCTTTCCTTTTCATCCGCCCATACCTCATCCGTTCCAGATCCTGCGGACGCTATGAGACCGCATGACAGCGCGGATCTCAACAGCCTCTTCAGCTCGCCTATATGAGGGGTCAGGACAGAACCGGGTGGTATGATTTGGAAATAACCGGGATGAGAAGCGATGATATTCAACGCGTCTGCATCCAGAACTGCAGGTTTCCCCGAGCGGAGAAGCCTGCCCAGCGCCGATACGGTCTCAGGATCCCGGCCCAGACCAGGCCCGGCCCCAACCGCAGAGTATTTCGACATGTCGTCAGGCAATACGGAAAAGGAAGATGCAGGATCAAGGCTGACAATGGCGGAAGGATGGGATACCTGGATTATGAATCTTTCCGATGAAGGAACATGTACGGTTACAAGTCCGCATCCCGACTTCAGGGCACCGCCTGCGGCAAGCGATGCAGCCCCCATCATTCCCGTCCTGCCGGCTACCAGCAGAAGATGGCCGAAGTCGCCTTTATGGGCCATCGGGTCCCTGAATGGGAACATCGAAACGACGTCTTCGGCTTTTATCAGATTATCCAACGAATTCATGGCCGATATTTTATCTGAGATCATCCAAATTTAACGATTTTTCCTTTTCGCGATAAATGGAGTTCGGAAAATATCTGCTAAATTTGTCAGGATATGGCTATGGAAGAAAAAATGAAGATGCAGCTCATCGGCTGGGCTGAAAAATATAACGATCCGGTATACTTCCAGGAAGATCCGATCATTTTCCCGAAATATTTTGCCGCTGCCTCCGCGGCAGGCGGCAATGCCGGACAGAACCCGTCGGAATATCGTCTTGCGGATATAGAAATCGCCGCCGTCATTGCATCGCATCTGGCATGGGGAAGGCGTTCCATGATAGTCAGGGACTGCAGGAGAGCATTGGACGAAATGCAATGGAGGCCGTACGAATACGTCATGAACGGGGAATACAGGGATGAAAATGCCAGCCTGCACAGGACTGTCAAATGGAGTGAATTTGCTGAAATTTGCCGCAGGCTGAAAAACATATATTCGACATACGGCAGCCTGGAGTGTCTGGACACGTCCCAGATCCGGACAATGGTTTTCGGGCAGAAAGACGATCCTAAGGCTCCGTCGAAGAAAATCAACATGATGCGCAGATGGATGGTCAGAGATGACGGGAAAGTGGACCTCGGAGTGTGGAAACACAGTGACAAGAAAGATCTTCTCATACCTCTTGACGTACACGTGTATGAAATGGCATACAGCCTGGGACTTACTTCCAGGAAACAGAAGGATATGAGGACCGTGCATGAAATCACAGAGGCATTCAGGGAAATTTTCCCGGATGATCCGTGCAAAGGTGATTTCGCCCTCTTCGGATACGGGCTTTACAGGATGGACAATGAAGATTGACTGCAATATATGCCGAGACTGTTCATAATTTCAGGATGTAACGGAGCAGGAAAGACTACTGCTTCATATACGCTGCTGCCGGAAATGCTGGAATGCAGCCAGTACGTGAATTCCGATGAATTCGCGAAAGGGCTCTCCCCTTTCGATCCGGGATCTGTCGCCGTCCAGGCCAGCAGGCTGATGCTGCTCAGAATCAAATACCTTCTTAAGAAAAAGGAAGACTTCGGAATCGAGACTACGCTGGCTACCAGGAGTCTTCTGAAAATGGTTACGGAGGCTCAGGCCGAGGGCTATACCGTAACACTTATGTATTTCTGGCTGAATTCACCGGACCTTGCGGTAGAAAGAGTGAAGGCCCGCGTCGCGGCAGGCGGCCACAATATCCCGGAAGAAACGGTCAGACGCAGATACAGGATGGGACTCAGCTATTTTTTCCGTGATTACGCCCCTATCTGCGACCGGTGGATACTTGCGGATAATTCCAAGGTTCCTTTCAGGGTTATCGCGGAGGGCTACAAAGACGATGTGACCGTCATAAAAGATCATGAAACCTTCAACCGTATAAAAGAATCCGCCGAAGCAGATGAATAGACAATATTTTTTAGACAGATTCCATGTGACCGTGCCGCAGCTGGAACTGCTGACGGGTACGGCGCTATCGCAAGGCGGGGACTATGCGGATCTATACTTTGAATACTCGACATACAAAGACCTGCTGCTAAGGGATAATGAAGTTTCATCCGGCAGTTTCCACATCGATTACGGAGTAGGCATAAGGGTGCTGAAGGAAGACCGGACAGGCTATGCATATTCAGAAAACACTGAAATGCCGGCCATGACAAGCGCGGCAAAAGCAGCGGCCCAGATAGCCCTGTCCGGGTCAGGCAAAGCTGCAGTACAATACGGCAAACCGGCTTCAATAAAACCGCATGCCGGTTTCTATCCCGTAGAAAAAGCCTGGAGAGACAGCAGCATGTCCGGATTCATACCGGTGCTGAAAAAACTGGAACAGCTGATATACGCAAAAGAACGGCGTACTGTCAAGGTCGTCGCCAGACTGTCGTGGTCGGAAAGCGAAATTCTCATGTTCAATTCCTCAGGGGAACTCACATGTGATTCCAGGCCTATGGGAAGTCTCGTGGTATCTGCAGTATTCTCTGAAAACGGGAAGAACGAAAACAAGACTTCTTCACGCAGCTTCAGGATGGGGGCGGAAATGATCACCGACGCCCTGCTCGAAGAAATGTCCGATGAGGCCGTATCGGGAATCGATGCCAGGTTCCGGGCGATAAGGCCTAAAGGCGGCAAAATGCCTGTCGTAATGGGTGCCGGGGCTTCCGGGATTCTTCTGCATGAAGCCATGGGACATTCTTTTGAAGCGGATTTCAACAGAAAGGGCCAGTCGGTTTTTGCAGGAATGATCGGCAGGAAAATCTGCAGCGAGCCGATAAGCATAGTCGATGACGGCACCATTGCAGGAAACAGGGGCTCATGCAACTACGACGACGAAGGCATCCGGGGACAGAAGACCTACATGGTCAGGGACGGGGTCCTGAACTCCTATCTGCACGACAGGATAAGCGCCGCATGGTACGGACTCGAACCCACAGGTAACGGCAGAAGAGAATCTTTCAGATTCAACCCTATACCGAGAATGAGGGCGACATACATGGAAAACGGGAATGCGAGCAGGGAAGATCTGATCGCATCCGTAAAAAAAGGCATATACGTCGATGAATTTTCCAACGGACAGGTCAAGATCGGGGAAGGCGATTTCACATTTTATGTAAAAAGCGGATTCCTGATAGAGAACGGGGTCCTGACTGCACCGGTAAAAGACATAAACATCATAGGCAACGGGCCGCAAGCACTGATGGATATCGTCGGAGTGGGAAATGACCTGAAAATAGACAACGGCACATGGACATGCGGCAAAGACCAGAGCGTACCGGTCTCATGCGGAATACCGTCTGTCCTGGTCAGGAATCTCACTGTCGGAGGAAACCAATAATGCATGAAAAACGGGAAAATATGAAAAACGGGAAAGATACCGCAAATCTGATTTCTGAAACAGAAAAATCCCTGGCTGTCGGCTGCATGGAAGCGGCTCTCCGGCACGGGGCACGGCAAGTGAGAGTGTCACTTAACAAAAGCGTCATGGACACATGCAGCATGCTCAACGGCAAGCTGGACAAGGTGGCGCATTCTGCAGACAGATCTGTCTTCCTGTATATTTTCGCAGATGACAGGTACGGCACATTTTCCACCAATATGCTGGACAGAGACGAACTGGAAAGATTCGCCGCACAAGCCGTGGATTCCGTGAAAATACTTGCGAAAGATCCGTTCAGGAGACTTCCCGGTAAAGAAAGGACAGAAAAAAACGCCCTTACAGGTACAGAACTCGGACTATATGATGAAAATTATAATATCATGTCGTCACGAAAAAGGGTGGACATTGCTGAAAACGAATGCATTTACGGAAAGGGAGGGTGCGTATGCGGGGAATCCAGGCTGATTTCCGAAGAATGTGAATATTCGGACTCTGTAGATGACAATTTCACTGCCGATTCCGACGGTTTTGCCGGAAGGCACACTGAAGCTTCTTTCGGGATATGCTCCGAAATGACGGTCGAAGGAAAGGACGGGCGGAAATATTCGGGCTACTGGTGGGATTCTTCTCCGTTTCTGGACGGACTCCGGCGCGGGTACTGCTCCGAAACGGCTCTGACAAAAGCATTGGCCCAGACAGGGCCGGAAAGGCATAAGGGCGGGGCCTTCAATATGGTAGTGGACAGTTCGGTAAGTTCCAGACTGATTTCTCCTGTCATTTCAGCCCTTAACTCCGCATCGATCCAGCAGGAAAGTTCCTTTCTGAAAGAATCCCTCGGAGAGAAAATGTTCAGCGAAGGCCTGTCGCTCATAGATGCAGCGAGGACACCGGGAAAGCCGGGCTCCAGACTTTTCGATACAGAAGGTGTCGCCACTAAAGACATGGACGTAATACGCGACGGCTGCGTGAAAACATACTTTACCAACACATACATGTCACTTAAAATGGGGATACCGCCCACCATCGAAGGCATATCGCGCCCTGTTCTCCTGCCATTCGGCAATGATAACGGCCAACAGGTATTCGGAGCCGCTGAAATCATGCACGAATGCGGGACAGGAATATACGTAACCGGGTTCAACGGAGGGAACTGTAATCCCACCACCGGCAATTTCTCGTACGGAATAGAAGGGTTTGCTTTCAGGAACGGGAAAATCACTCATCCTGTCAGGGAAATGGTCATAACCGGGAATATGCTTACGTTATGGAGCCGGCTTATCCACGCAGGAAACGATGCCAGAGCCTGCACCAGATGGCAGATTCCCAGCCTGAGTTTTGAAAAGGTGGATTTCAGCGGTTGAATCTCAGGAAAAAATCATATCTTTGCCCACCGTGTCCGAACAAGACAGGGAATTAATGTCCGAATCAAAATCACTGAATCATGAATATAGGAAAAAACAAAGTTGTAGAACTGTGCTACGAGCTTGTCGTAGATGGAGAAATAGCAGATAAGACCACACCGGAAAGGCCGCTGGATTACATCCACGGGACAGGTTCCCTTCTGGAAAAATTCGAAAAGAATATCGAGGGTCTGGAGCCTGGCGGAAAATTCGCTTTCACCCTGACTCCTGCAGAGGGGTACGGAGAAGTCGATCCGAACCGTATCATAGATTTGCCTAAGGAGGCTTTCGAGGTGAACGGTCAGATCCGTGAGGATCTTCTGGTACCGGGAAACACGATTCCGATGATGAGCTCCATGGGAGGAATTGTTCCAGGCAAGGTCGTAGAAGTAAGCGAAAAATTCGTGAAGATGGATCTCAATTCGCCTATGGCCGGAAAGACGCTGAATTTCTCCGGTGAAATACTTTCCGTACGCGAGGCTACAGAAAAGGAACTGAAAGAAGGTCTTCACGGCGAATACGTCCATAAATGCAACTGCAGCGGCCATGGTGACGGCTGCGGTCACGAAGGAGGCTGCAACCACGAGGGGCATGAAGGAGAATGCCATCACGAGGGAGGATGCTGCCACGAAGGCGAGGGACACCATGAAGGCGGTTGCTGCCATGGAGGCGAAGGACACCATGACGGGGGATGCTGCCACGGCAAGGAAAATAAAAATTAGTCGCCGGTAACATGTGGCTATTGCTCGCATTTGTCTCGGCTGCACTGCTGGGAGTTTACGATGCATCTAAAAAAGCAGCACTGAAAGACAATGCAGTTCTTCCGGTGCTGCTTTTGAATACGGTATTTTCCACCCTGATCTTTTCGCCGTTCATACTGGACAGCATAACCGGAAACGGATGGTTTTCCGGGACGGTGCTGGACGCTGCGCCTTATGCCGGAAACCAATCCCGGCCGTTGCTGCATGCCCACATACTGGTCATGATCAAGTCGCTTATCGTGCTTACGTCATGGATATTCGGCTATTTCGGACTAAAACATCTGCCTATAACCATAGTCGGACCTATAAACGCCACGAGGCCTGTCCTGGTTCTGGTAGGAGCGATGCTTATCTTCGGGGAAAGACTGAACTGGTGCCAATGGACAGGCGTCATCCTGGCCATGGTTTCCCTTTTCATGCTGAGCAAATCCAGCAAGAAAGAGTCGGTAGACTTCACCCATAACAAATGGATATTCTTCGTAGCCATCGCCGCCATAGTCGGGGCTGTCAGCGGACTGTACGACAAATACATAATGAAAGAACTCAGCCCGATGTTCGTACAAAGCTGGTACAATTTCTACCAGATGATACTCATGGCGGCAGTAATCGGGATTCTATGGTATCCGAACAGGAAAAAAACGACACCGTTCCACTGGAGCTGGGCGATTCCGCTCATTTCGATATTCATTTCCGCAGCCGATTTCTCATATCTTACAGCATTGAACCAGCAGGATTCGATGATTTCGGTAATTTCTCTTATCCGAAGAGGGTCGGTCATAGTATCATTTATATGCGGAGTGCTTGTTTTCCATGAAAAGAATCTTAAGGCGAAAGCTCTGGATCTGGCTCTGATTCTGGTCGGTATGGTCTTCATCTGGCTCGGCTCGAGATAACTGTTCATCAACAGATCGCGTAGCTGCAAGTTTACAAAAAAAGAGTCCGGGACGAAAGATGATTCATCCCG